>NZ_CP027860.1:5405000-5705000 GCF_003015185.1 Ahniella affigens | reverse complement strand
TCGACGCAGGCGACACCGCCAGTGTGAAAGTCTTCCACGCCGGCACCCGCAACCAGGATGGCCAAGTGGTTACTGCTGGCGGACGCGTACTAACCGTCTGCGCCCTTGCGCCAACCATCAAGCAGGCCGCCGAGACGGCGTATACGCGCGTCGACACCATCAGCTGGCGCGGCGAGCAACATCGGACGGATATTGGGTGGCGCGGGATTGGGCGGGAGCAGGCAACGCGGTAGCGTGCCTTGTGTCGCGGTCGTACGTAGTACATCGTCCGCCATTTGGTGCACCTGACGCGACTTTGCAAGCCGCAAAGTCGCGGTCACGCTTGGGTCGTTAGCGAGCAAGAAGGCCCACGCTGATCTTTGTGGGCGTCGGCTTGCGTTCAATTTCGAAGCGCAGTCAAAGCGGATCGAGCTTTGCAGTCCAACCAGATTCGATTCGCTCGACCATTAACGTATGGGACAAGATGCTTCGCATTGGCATTTCCCGTTGCGCTGCGGTGATCTCCCCCACCATCCATTCTTGTTCGCCATCCCAGAACCACCAAGGCCCGGCCTTACCTGTTTTCAGGTCTACACCAGTATAGTCCCTGAAGAGCGGAAACTTTTTGGCGAACTCAGGAACGTCTTCGGTGCCCAAAATCGAAACGAGATTTGCCCTCAATCCAGCCCTTAAAGGGTAAAAGCATAAGAACTGGGGACTACTGTTGACGAGTTCCCGAAAGCTCAAGGGGCGTTCTGTGAACGTCTCTTGAAACACTCGAAGCAAATGCCCGAAATCCGCATTCACATGAGATACCTGTGCATACGCCAGACCCTTGGAGGTTGGTATTTCGATAATGGCGCCGATCTCACTCTTCACGTCGGAATTCTGGATCGATAACTTGTCTGAGACGTGGCGTGGCGAAGACGACGCGGAACGGACCCGCAGTCGAGCCAACTGATTGGCACAATGATGAATGCCAATGAATGCGACCAAGCACAGAACGTGCGCTAGTCATCTCGTGGGTCACAGCGTGTATATGCTGACATTACCCGAATGTAGAGAAAGTCAGCGATAAGCTCCAGTGTGGTGTGCTCGGCATTCAGCCTCAAGCGAATTGCATTTCCTTGCTTCGATAGGACGATGCTTCCGAGCACTCGTGTTTCGATGCCATCCAGATGCACCGCGCTGACACCCACCGCTACCAATGTGACTTGGACCCTATTGTTCCCTCTCTCGACCCATTTCTTGGGCGGGGCGGTTGAGAACGCTCCCAAATCAAAGCGCAGTGACACGGAGGGACCACTAGCCAGCAGGCTCACTTCGTGGACTTGCACCCGGTCCAGCGGAGGCACGCCCTCCTTGAACACACTCCGAATCGCAAGTGGATCGTCTAGGTACTCGGTCCAATCATTCATTCTTCTTATCCCGCCAACTGTGGCTCTTCGCGAATTCGTGTGGGTAGTCGTGCAGACTTTAGAGCTCCGGCAGCATGCATGTCAGTATCGTGAGGCGGAGGTCATCTTCATCTCGGAGACCGTATGATCGGCGCTGGTTGACCCGAATCTTGTTGCTGAGTTCCGAGACAAAGCCGAGCGCCACTTTGTTCTCGGGAAGACAATAGGCAGCGAGGCCTTCCCGATTTCGATCGATCGTAGCGGCGAACTTCTCGAAGGGTTCAAGGCGATGCCAATTCAGAGAGTTCCGCCATGCCTCAAAGTATCGGCGCGCCCCAGCCTTCGCGCTCGCATTTCCAAAGTTGGTTGAAACGTTCGGTGCATGTCAGTCCAGTTGTCGCGTCGCTACTTCGTCACTTCGTCTCTAGGCCCTTGCGGCCAATCGTATCTCCGAGCCTAGTTCGAACTGGGCGCTAGAGTCGACGGGCGCTACAGGGCGCCCTTTTGGCCGCCTCTGGCGCTCGCGCTGACTGGCAAGCTCGGCATCACGAATCGCGTAGCGATGATCTTGATAAGGTCTCCGGATTGCATCTCAATTGTCAGAGCCAATGACTCTCCTCCATCAACCGGAACAGGGCCTTCAAAAGAGTTGATTGATTTGCTTGACCCTCATTCGTTTTGAATGGGAACTGTCAATAGACTCACGCCTTCAGCGACTAGGCCAATTGGGTTGCTTTGGTGGTTCAGAATTGTAAGTTCAGCTCTAGCACTGGCCCAATCGAGCCGAATCGTTACAAGCGAGAAATCATGCAGCGAGTAGATCGGCATCCTAAAGAGTCCTTAGTTGGCTTTTGGACAGGCGAGACTGTATGCACACCACTTATCGGCAGACCAATTCTCGACAGCACCGAGATTTTGGTGCCATACGTTGCGATTTGCCTCCGAGCTTCATATCGCAAGCTCGGTTTATTTGCGACTGTCGGCTGGCGGTTGGCCGCATGCGCCGCCATAGAGGTAGGGCGAACGAATGTGCGGGCCAGATTGTGGTCGTGCGCGGAGTTGCGCTGAGGTCGGCAGTGCCGTTTGGCAGGCGTTGCGGCCGACGCAAGCTCTTGCGCCAGCGTCCTTATCAATCGCCAAATGGTGACTCGGTGTCGCTATACGGCAATTGGTACCAGAAGCCCGTGAACTGGCCTTGCCGCTCGCGGAGCGACTCAGAACGCGATCGACTTCCGATACGCCTTCCGAGCCAACTGATCGCCAACCAGCCAGCGCCGACCGATCTCGGCTGCAAACGGAATCAGGCGATCGAGTGCGCTTAGTGCTGAAACACGTCGTTCTCCAAAGCCTCGAACTTGCTCATCCCATTGCTCCGGGTCATTCTTGAGCGCCATCGGAATCGGCCTGACGTCGTCCGTGATTCGGCTTGGCTTGCCCTGGTGCCAATGGCGGCCCGTAAAGTCCGCCAAAGCAATGTAGCTACGGGTCGACAGGCTCAGCCCTTCCTCTTTGATACCGGCCACCGCGCCGGTCGACTCCTCGGCCTGTGGTGATTGCGCCTTGATCGCTTCGATCCCACGTTGCACAGCTGTGCGCCTGGAACTCCGGAAGTCGGTTGCCATCTTTGCCCGAATCGGATTCAAGTCGGCATAGACCGTGGCCGCCAGCAGTGCTCGCTCATCGATCAGCGCTTGCGCTCTGAATTACCCCTTCCAGAACCGACCCGAGCAGCGGTCGTTTTTGTTCGCCTGCCGTGCGATTGGCTCAACCAGACTCTTCATGAACCAACTCAAGTTCCGAAGCCGGTCGCGGTATTTGTCGACCAGTTTCGGCGCGGCGGTGATGTTGGCAATGCGTGTCTTCTGTGACTCCGGATCACCAGAACCCGGAAACGCTTGGGATCAGCGACTGGCAACTTCTTCATCTGACCAACCCGCTGCAGCACTCGCATCGGTCTTCAGGACTACGTGGAGATGGTTGCTCATCACCGCGTAAGCATAGATCAAGACCGAATAGACCTCAGCCAGCATGAACAACCGATTCTCGACCCATTCCCGACGATGCTCGTAGTTGATGCCGGTCAAGGAGTCGACGCCGCGCAACCAAGCACGCCGTTCACAACGGCTGACGCAGTGATAGTAACCGGTGCGGTTAGGTGGAACCGTTCGTTCGCGGGCTTGGGGCGTGGTGATCGCCTTCCGTGGCGGGGAGTTCGGGCCATTTTGCGTTGATGCTTGGCCGAGCGTATGCGGAGATCTCTGAAAATCGCCTCAGATATTTCGTAGTTTGTGCGTGTCCACAATTGCTCATTTCCACAATTGCTCATTCCATAGCTGCTGCGTGTTCACTATGGCTCCCCAGCGCATCGGTCATGGCACCGTGTGCTACCTGGGGCATCTGTATACAGGTAGCTCAGCGTTTGCGGCGCCGTCACAACATCAGTGATGATTTCGGAGTGAGCGCGAATTTCGATGCCGGTGTCGGCCGTGGTCAAGCTGTTAGTGGGTCACTTTGGGACTGGTACGACTTTCGATGATCCGTGCGAGCGCTCCGTCTATACTGACCACGATGCATGGTGCACGATCATGCTGGAAGGCCGTGTCGACGTGGAATTCCTGCGTCACGGCTTGTTGGTGCGCGTCACGCCAATTTCGGTCTCAAGAGCCTTGTTTGGTTGATTCGTTCCGGCCAGGTCGAGATCGAGCTTCAGCTTTTTTTCGATATGGCTGAGGATTTCAGCAATGATCACGGTTCGGCGATGATGGAGGTGCCAGCCCTGGTACACCTCGCGAGAAAATGCGAGTCGTGCGCACGCTTCGTACGGTGCGGCGCTTAGGAGCGCGGATTCCAGTTTCGGAATGTTGATCACGGTAAGTGTCTGCTTGCTGGCGAGTTGTCGCAGCGATTTTTTTGATGCGTCGCCGGTGTCATCGGTTTGGAACGCAAGAACGCTTTGTGCGATGGGCGATTCGAGATTACCCGCAACTAGCCGGTGATTGATGATCACGGTCTTGGCGCTGGCGGCTTCTGCCATCGCGGCAATCTCGTTCGGCGACATTTCTTCTTGAATGATCAGCGCCCGGGGTTTGTCGGTATCGGCACCTAGCCATTCTGCAAGCGAATCGGAAAGTAGCTGAACCATTGCTTCGCGCTGGCTTTTGGGCTGCGACAAGAAGCTAGATTGCAGGTTGACTACCACGAGTCCGTGCCCCGCCAAGCGTTCGCCAAGGGCGGGGTCGATCGTCCCGATCACTACGCCGTGGGCTTTCAATCTTGATGCATCGATGCGTGCCTGCATGTCGGCGACCATCATGTGCGTCACCTGGATCTGCCGCGCGCCGCGCGAATACCAGTCGTTGAATGTTTCCCGCAACAGGCGATTGCGGTCTGTGAGTGGCTTGTCTTTGAAGGCTGCACCGAATCTCGCTGCGACGAAGTAGTCGCTCATGTTCATTCGGGCTGTTTCGCGCTCATCGGTGACTTGTTTGAACGTGCTGGGCTCGGCAGGGTACCAAATCATGACCGGTCCGGCCGACGAGTCGCGGATCGTCAATCCCACCGCACTCGGGGGCGGAGTGAGTTCGTAGTCGAAATCGCAGGTCACCGCCCGGACGACATTGATCTGGAGCGCGAGAATCAGGAACGCGAAGAGATGGCGCATGATGTTATGGTCGAGTACTGGGTCGTACAGTCTAGCGCCTGGTGTGATTGGGCAGCGTCAAGAAGTGGCGGTGCTTGTGGGTCCTGCAACGCGTCGTGTTGCCAATGTCCGGGTGCGTTGTGATGACTTTGTGAGCAGCTTGTCGCCGCAAGGCCGTTCTCTATGTTTGCTGGTCGTCAGTTGCAGCTATGAATGTTGCGCGGGATCGCGACATTGACGGTCAGCTGCGTCGTTGCTTCTTGCATCTGGAGTGCTGCGGGCTAGATGGATCCGGCTCTATGGGAATGTTGGCGCGGTTCCGGCCGCTCTCGGTCCACAGACAATCGTGTTCGGTTGCGCTTAGAGACGTCGAGGTGCATTCGCCGCCGCGCTCAAGAGCCATTCCGTTCGCGCCGCTCTAAGTCAGTGCCGGAAAGCATTCTTCAGTGGCTTCTAGAGACTTGTCGGCTATCGACAACGATACTGCTCTTGTTTTTGAATTCTGGGGAAAATGGCGAACTCCGGGTCTGCACGGAATTCGACCGCAGCCAACTTCCGGTTGCTGGGCAGCGCCGTTGTTTTAACGGTACTTTTCTGGGAATGCTGGCGCGTCACCGGGTTATGTTCCGGTTCGGTCGGGTCGCAGGAACTTTGCATGCCCTCCAAGGGAGTGTGTCGTCGCGGTCTTTCTTGAAATTGCGGTGGCTTTTATTTGGTCGGCGCAGACGAGGTCACGCGTGCCCCACGTGAGGGGGTCCATAGCGTTTGATGTTAAGACGTTGCGCCGCGCCTTGATTCACGCGGCGCGGCGGTTTCTCGCTTGTTGCGATTTCAACGCGGATTACTGGTTCGCAGGTGCCGGCGCCGGCGCGGGCGTTGCGCGCGGCAAGGTTGGAACCTCGGGAACTGTTCCATAGCGGGTGCGGAGACTTGCGATGCCTTCTTCGTTCGCTTCAATTTTCAGCGAGCGCATATTCTGGACGTAATCGCTTTGCACCTGCCGAATCATTTCTGACTTCAGGCGCTCCACAATTGCAGGTTTGACTTCTTCAAAGCTCTTCGTCTCAGGTTCTTTACGTCCGTGGAACTGAATGATGTGGTAACCCCAGCTGGACTTCACGACTGGCGAAATCTCGCCTTCTTTGGACAATGACTGCGTGGCCTTTGCGAAGTCTTCGACAAAATTGGCAACCGGCGTCATATTCAAGCGCCCACCTATGACAGCTGACGCGCTGTCTTTCGAGTATTTTTTGGCGAACTCGGCGAAGTCTTCGGGATGTTTGAGCACCTTCTTGCGAATGGCTTCAGCCTGAGCCTTTACGTCGTCATCGCTCTCGTCGTGATCTTGCATGAACAAGATGTGCGACACGTCTACCAATTCGGGAGATCGGTAGTCCGCCTTGTGTGCCAAGTACTCTTCTTTGGCACGTTGCTCGAAATCAGGAAACTGGATATCTGATTTGAGTTTGTCCATTCGATATCGGAACAACACACGCTCGCCCGCGATCGCCATTTCTCGGGCAATGATCGGGTCCTGGTCCAGACCTAGAGCTTTAGCCTCATTGCTAGCCTGGCGGAGGATGAGCAGCTGGTTCAGAATCTGATCGATACGCTCCGGGTCGTTCATGACACCTGCACGTGCTTCCTCGGGAATCGTTGCGAGGTGGGCATCGATGTCTGTTAGATCGAGTGAAGCGCCTTTTTCATTAGCTACCAGCGGCTTACCGGATTCGGCGGCACACAGCGGAAAAACCGCGCTCGCTAATGCGAGCGCGGCGGTCAGTACAATTTTGCGGTTCATAGCTTACGACTGGCTCCAGCGGGATTATGGGGAACACCCGTTCTGGCAACTTTGACGCATAAGCCACCAACAAGTTCCCACCGTGCAGTCACTAACCGAAGTATTGTTGGGCTGCCGGAAAAAGACATTCAGGTAGTACGTGGTGCCAATAGTCATTGGGCAATAGGTACCCGGCGTCGAACCGAAGGTCCAGCCCATTCCGGCGATGCCGTAGTCGCTCTTGCAGCGTGGCTCGGTGGGATTCGGATCACCTGCACAAGGGGAAATGGTCATAAACAGCGGTGCTGAGTTTTCGCCGGGTTGCTCGGACGAGATCGCGCCATACTTGTTCGACGTCTGGGTCGACGTGTCGATCTGGAACGCCGCATACTGACTCGACGGGATCGGAATCACTGCGGTATCACCGGTAGTGAATCCGAACTTTCCAATGACTGCACGGGTGGGTGCGGCTGAGTTCGGCGGGCTGGTTGGATCGGGGTTCCAGCTCGTGACACTTAGCGACGTGCCGACGCTCCACTCTTGATTTCCGCCGTTGCGGAGGTTTGTTGTGTTGCTGAACGACTGCATGCGAGCCATGCCTGCTGGCGGCTCATGTCCGGTGCAATTGCCTACCACGGCGTTCTGCACGCTGACCGTTTTAGTTTGCGTGGTTGTGCCGCCTGTACCGACGCAACTGATTGTGAACTGATAGGTTCCAACGGTGCTCAGTGTCAGGGCAACATTGCCGCTGGTATTGGACGCGATGGTACTGTTCCAGCCACTGACGGACGTCACACCTGCAGGATAGGAGCCCGTCGTGCTGCACGTGGCGCCGGTGACGTTGCTCGTCGTCCACGACAACGTAACGTTGCCCGGGGGCGGCTGGATCAACGTGGTACTTTGACTGAAACTCACCGTTGGCGCCGTGCCACCGCCGCCACCGGCTGGACACCAACCATCACCCGCGGTCCCCGATGTCACCAGCGGGCGGGCGGTGATTTCGTGGTTGTTGGGATTGATCGTGATATTCGCTGACGTTGCGAGCGGGATCCGATACGAACTCGTGCCTAGATTCAAGACTAGTTCTGTGGCGTTAGCCAACGAGCATAGGCCGAGCATGGCGCCGGCCAGGTATTTGAGCGTTTTCATTGTTTTAATCCTCTGATTTGTCATCACTCCGAAACAGTACTCCTGTCGGGTACTGCCGAACAAGCCTAAACCGCGTGGTGTTAATGGTCCGTTATAAAAAAAGCCCCCGCAAGCGGGGGCTTTTTCGTACTTCCACCAGCGATGGATTACAGGCAGGAACCCGAGCAGAGACGGGAACCCTTGTGCTTCCACAGACCAGCGTAGGTAGCCAGCAGGCCCGGCTGAGCATTGGCGTTGGTGAAACGCGCAGCCCAGAAGCCCGTGGTCGGCAGACCGAGGTACTCTTCGCCACCAGCGGTGTCGATGCGCAGACGGTGCTGCGTGATCAACGTCGAACCAACCACCGGTTCAGCCGTTGCGTACAGGCCCATGCGCATCCAGCCGTCACGAACGCCCAGCGAAGCAGCGTTCACGTTCGAGGTCAGGGTCGAACCCAGCACGTCCGAAGCCGAAGGCGTGTCGTCATTGATCGTCACGACGTTAGCTTCGAAGCGGAGCTGCGGGGTGTTGACCGTCTGGCCAGGAGGCAGCGGCGAGAAGTCCAAGCAGGACGGATCTTCTGGATTGTCGCAGAATGCCGAGGTCGGGCCTTCTTCGCGGTTCTTGACGGTCAACAGGATGTCGACCGGAGCCGTACCCTGGGTGCCGCCCGTCGGGAAGATGCGGGTGAACGGACGGATGGCCGTCGCGCCAACGAGCGCTTGGTCAACGTAGAAACGCTTGGTCGGGAAGGTGACAACCCATTCCGACTTGGCAGCGATCGACGTATCGGTCACGAATTCGTTGTAGATGGCGTCGTGCATGAACACGGCCGACGAAGCGTCGATACCGTTGGACGGAGCCGTGTACGACGAGGTGATCAGCTGACCGTTGTTGAACACGAAGGTCGTGGCAACACCAGCGGCCGTTTCGGCGTCGCGCAGCGAAGGCTGCGTGGTGCCCGGCGGGTTGTGCAGACGCTCGAAGCTGAAGCCGTCGATCGCGTCGGCGTTGTACGAAAGCATCGCACCGAAGCCAACGTCGATGATACCGGCCGAACCGAACAAGCCACCACCCGGAGGAGTGATGTCGATTTCGTTGTTGTCGATCCAGTAGTTGTTGGCGTTGCCAGCGGTCCAGGCGTTACGGATCTGAGCGCAGTTGCTCGGAATGCCGTTCGAGTTATGGGTGATCGCCGACAGGGAGTTCTCGACGAGATTCTCGACTTCGCCCATTTCGATCATTTCCAAGTGACCTTCGCGGGTACGACCCAGGTCATCGTTGGCGCTGTCGTTGTTGCCCAGCACGTATTGGAAGTTACGGAACGGGATGGCGCGAGCGCCACCAACCACAACACCGGCCGGGTTGTTCTTGACCAGCGGAGCGGTACAGCTATTGTCGTCGGTCAGCAGGTGAGCCGGGCCGGTCGCGTCGATAGCGAACACGGAACCAGTCCACACGTCGTATGGCGACAGGTACAGGTTGAAGTCGAGCACTTCGCGGGAGTTCTTACCTTCCACGAAACGGACCTTCACGGCCTTGCCGGCGCCCGTGGTGTTGACCACGGAGACAAGGGTCGTATTGCCACCATTGACGGTGTAATACGGATAAACGAGAACTTCACCGAGACCATCGGGGTTCAGGTTCACGGCGTTAGCGACGCTCGCGATGCCCGCCACACCGGCGATGCCCGCGATGACCGCGTTCGTCAGGGCGTTCTTTTTCATCACAACACTCCTAAATTGACCACAGGGCTAAATTGCTTGCGACTGCATCGGAATCGGCTTGTTTCAACAAGCTTCTGACCTGATGACAGGCAACAGCAAGTGTAATGCTACGGAAAGGAACGGGTCAATGCAATCCCCTACCGCAGAATTCTGATACCGCGTCGAACTGACCCAAACCGGGCCGTCACGACGATTTCGAGCCACGCGCGTGCACAGCTCTTTTCAACCAAATCAGTTACTTAGAACACAATTCGAACAATAACTGCAAGATTTCAGACATGCGATCCTGGTGGATCAAATGTCTCAGTAGTTCGGCAAGTAATACCACACCCCGTCAATTTTCAACCACTTTTCCAGGTGGCCACCAAAAACGGAGTTGGAGCCCATGGCGACTGAAAGCTTGACTTGGGACTCACTCCAGAGGCTCACTTCGCACGAGTCGTCATCCTCACAAGTGACTGAATTGACTCCAATTTCCTTCCATCTCACCGGCCGGGCGCCCATTTCGGCACCGTATTGTTCGGCATTCTTATTGCTACGGTACCCAGGAGTCAGGTACTGAAACGCATCCGCGCCGCGATTGGCGATCAGCAGCGCCCAGCGCTCCAACGCCCGCTCTTTGAGATCGGAACTTGGCTCATGTGGCGTTTTCAGCTTGATTTCGGCAGTCGTGTGACCTTTGGGACCCGGGGGGACCGGATCACCATCAGGGAACGTGCTGCTGGCCAAGGAATCACGCACCACAGGCGCTGGAGCGGGCGTGGCTGCCTGGCTTTCCGCCTCAGCAGGCGCAGCCGCCGCAACCGGCGCCGACTCGGCCTCTGGCACATCGGACTTGACGTTTTGGCCACCGCAGGCGGTCAGCGCCAAGGTCAGCGCGCCCCACAACAGTTTCTTCTGGAATTGTTTGTTCATCGATCACTCCTTAGACATTTGTTCACGAATACGCTGTTCTTCTCGGTCGACCTTGCGCATCATCGGCTTCAGACCCTTGAACCGCTGCTTGAATTCATTGGTGAGATCACGCGCCGCTTCGGCGTTCTCGATGACCGTCGGCGTAATCATGACCAACAGTTCCTGGCGGATCGTTTTTCTGGTCGTGCTGCCGAACAAGCTGCCGAGAATTGGCACTCTGGCCAATCCGGGAACCCCGCTACGGCTGTTGTTCTTGGATTCGCGAATCAACCCACCGAGCAAAACCGTTTCCCCGCTTTGCACTGCAATTTCAGTCTTGATCGTCCGCTTGTCAATTGGCGGCGCACTGAATTGCCCAACCTGAGTACCCGGGGTGCTTTCCTCCTGCTCGATCTCCAAATACACGAGCCCACCCGGATTCACGCGCGGCGTCACGTTCAACGAGACACCGGTCTCCAAGTACTGCACATTGCCGGGTAATGGCGTGTTGGCGCTGTTCGGATCATTGGGATTCGTGACTTGCGAGTAGCCGGTGTAAATCGGCGTCTGGATGGCAATTTGCTTACCAGCATTGATGGACGCTTCTTTGTTGTTCAACACCACCAAGGACGGCGCCGACAGCACATTGACATTGCCATTTGTCTGCAGTGCGGAAATCACCGCCTCGGCCTCCACATTCAAGAGGGTCCAGGACAGCCCACCTTCGCCAGTGATGCCACCGGAGAAGCTGTTCCAGACATCGCGCCCAGGGTTGGCTCGACGCAAAGCACGATAATTGGCAGTAGCCGGCGAGCTCGCATTGTTCTCAAAGAACCAGTTGACCCCGAAGCTGAGATCGTTCGTCAAGTCCACTTGCAAGACTTTCGCTTCGATATGCACTTGAAGCGGCACGGTATCGAGTCGCTTGATCGCACTCAGAATCGAGTTGTACTCGCCCGCTGTGGCGCGAATCATCAGCGCATTGCTTTCTTCGATCGACGTGATGCGAATGCTGTCGCTCTCGACAATGCCAATGCCGTCGCTGCCGCTCGCTGAATTCGCCGGCGGGGGCTGGTAGCTGTTGCCTTCCTTCTCTTTATTGCGATCGGACAGAGACTTGATCTCCACCGGTTGCAGTCCAGGCGCCACGCCGCCGACACTGGACGGCTTCGCCCCACCCGAACGTGAGCCACTGGACCCGGTAAACACTTCGCTCAACTTCTCGGCCAGGTCTGTCGCCTTGACGTTCTTCACGTAGTAGACAAACAGCTGCGCGCCGGACTCGTTGCCGCCACGATCGAGCTTGTAGACCCACTCCTCCGCGCGCTCCAGGTAATCCGGCTGCGGCGTGATCACCATCACGGCATTGACGCGCTCGATTGGCAGGAAGCGGAACATCCCAGCCAACGGCGTAGCACCGCCCTCGCCGAAAATCTTTTCGAGTTCTGGCACGACTTCAGTGGCTTCGACACGTTCCAGCGGATAGACGCCGACGGACATGCCGGCCAACCAATCGACGTCGAAGATCTCAATGGTCTGCAGGTACAAATCCAGGTCCCGACGCGTGCCAGCAATCACAATCATGGCGCGCGAGTTGTCGGCCTTCACCACACTGCCCTGGCGCGCGTACGGCTGCAACAGCTTTTCCATTTCGGTCGCGGAGATGAACTTCAGTGGGACCACGCGCAATTCGTAGCCTTTCGCTTCCTCAGTCGGTCCAATACGCGGCACGAGATTGCCCGGAATGGCCTGTGCTGTTGGCAGCACGGTGTAGCTGCCGTCGCGATAAACCATCGTGGCGTTGTTCCAGGCCAGCAGCATTTCCAAAACGGCCATGGCCTGTTCGGTCGTGATTGGTTTCGCGGTCGCGAACGTCACCTGGCCACCCACGCCGGGGGCGATGGTGTAGTTCTCGTTGAAGATTTCACCAAGGATCGCCTTGATGACTGACTGCACCGGCTCGGCTTCGAAATTGAACGAGATATCACCGGTATAGGCACGTTCATTGCGGCGGCTTGCGGCCGCCTCGTTGATGAACTTGCCGGTACCACGCTCAACCTTGGCTCGGCCGCTCGGGCTGTCGCCATCGCCGTCTTCGCCAGTCGATTTGGGCGTCAGTGCACCATCGACCATCGCGCCATCGCTGCCCGATTGGGGCTCCGTCCCGGTCGAACCCATGCTGACCGGATCCACTTCCGGCTTCGGCTCAGGAACGGGCTCCGGCTTGGGTGCAACGGGCGTCGGGTCGGTTGGCACTGGTTCGCTGGCGACCGGCGCAACCGTACCCGCAGTCGGGTCAGCCGGTGCCGGAGGCGGCGCCGGGGCGACTTCGGGCACCGGCATCGGCTGCGGCATCCCGCCATCGGCATGCGCAGTGCCTGGGCCGAAGCCGATCAGGGCCAACGCCAGCGCAAACATTATTTGGTTGATTCGGTTAGGCACGAGCTCACTCCGTTACTGACTCGATTCTTGGGCACGCATGCGCTCGGCTTCCTCACGCAACTGCCTTCTTCGCTCTTCGATCCGCCGCCGGATTTCTTCGGCTTTGGCCTGATTGGCCGCGTCGCTCTCGACCTGCTGCGCCGGGGGCGGCGGAGGCGGAGGCGGCGGGGCGCCATTATTCATGGGTTGCTGAGCCGGTGGCGGCGAGCCCTCAGCACGCGCAATCGCGGCACCGTTGACGGCCAGCTCCAAGTCCTTGCGATTGCCGCTCTCGGACTCGAACACGACCTTGCGCGGCTCTACTTCGACCAGTTTCCAGCCACTTTGTTCACCTTCGAGCGGCATGCCGACGCGCACAACCATCGATTCATTCGATTTGTTGTCGCGGACAATCGCCACCTTCTTGTCTTTGCTGTGAATGACGCTGGTCAGCGTCACGTCCAGATCGACAATATCTGTCGGTTTTACTTCTGGGCCCTTCGGTTCTTCAATAGGGGTTGGCTTGCGGTCTTCATTGAACACGGGGCGACCGATCAACTCCTGATACGTCCCGAACTCGGCGAGCTTGAAGCCTTCCTTGCTCAGTCCGGACAGATAGTCCTTGGCTTTTTTCGGCCCATCGCCCTCAGCCAGATCGAATCCGGCACCAATGCCAAACTGCTGGGCCACAAAAACGCCCACCAGCAATGCGGCAATTGACCCCAGGACCGTGGTCAAACGCTTGGCCGGGCTCATAGTGCTTTCTCCTTGCCCTCAGGCTGCGGCTTGGTCCGGATATACCCAAACACATCCAGACGGATGTCCAGGTAATTCTGAATCTTGTTGCTGCCGGGCGTCAGGTAGCCTTGCTGCCGGAACACCTGCAGATCATCGACGAACAGCAATGGGCTGGACGATTCGAGATCGTGCAAGATCGCGGCAAACGGCTCCAGATCGCACCGCAAACGCAGCTTGACCAGGACACGCTCAAACCGCTCGGGTTCGTTTGAGCGTTGATACTGGTTCATCACAATCGCGCAGCGATCCGGGTTCTGCGCGGGCGCGTGGCGGGCCACAATCTGCTTGACCTTGGCATTGAGGCTGGCGGCCGCCGAATCGAAATCGGTCTCCGGCAAAAATGCCGGGTTGTTGGCCTCATAGTTGCGCACGGCTGCATGCGCAGCCTCCACTTCCTTGCGGGTCGCGGCAATTTCGCGAAAGTGCAGTTCCTGCTCCCGCAGGCTCTCGATTTCGCCCGCAATTTCAAGATGGCGCGCAGTGAACCACCAGTGCACGCCAAGGAAATAGATCAGCAAGATGGCGATCAACAAAAGCACGATCGCCAGGAACCGGCCGCTCTCAGGCTTAGGCGTTATTGCCACGGTTGCCTCCTGAGCGTTCGCGCGGATTGCGGCTCTTGTTCTTTTCTCGGGCATCCTGCTCGACGGCCTTCGGATCGAGCTTGGCGCGCGCCATGATCAGAAACATCTCTTTCTTGTTCTGAGCGCCTGGCGTGATGGCACCAGAAATCGCCGGCGATTCGATCATTGTCGACTTCTGCAGCACGGGGATCAGCCCGGCCGCATTGTCGCTTTGCCCTTGCAACTGCACTTCGCCGCGCGTGATCTGAAAGCGCGAGAGCGACGTATCGTCCGGCAACCGGATGGTCACATCCTTGAGCACATCGACTGTGATCGGCATCGCCCGCTTCTTGATGTCTAAGAAGTTGGCGCCATCGACCGCGTCCTCCAGTTCATCACGGAGCTTGGTCGTCGCCTGCGCCTCTTTCCGCACCGCGTCGACCTTTTCCTGCAATGACACCAACGCCGCCTCGCGGTTGCTGAGCGATGCTTCCATGACCCCCCATAGGAGGCCGAGACACAGGAGCCCCAGCCCAACGTTGAGCAGCTGCTCAAGATAGGAGCGCTTGGCGCGTTGGTCCCTCGGCAGCAGATTGAATCCGGCTCGGCCGGCCTCACTCACTTGCCCATCGGCCGCCGCAAACCGCAGGTCGCCACCGGAGAACTGCGCCAAAAGGGGCTCGGCGACGCTTTTTGGCACCATCAACACTTCGAGCAACAATTGCTTGGCGCTGGTATCACGCTTGAGCGTGCGGTAGTCCATCCAGACCTGATCGGCCTTGAACGGGGTCTGGCGATCGAGCTCAAACGCCAGCACTTGCGCCAGGTTCTCCTCGGCCGCCAGCGGCAAGTTGACCCGACGCCGCAGCACCTGCCGCTCCGGCAGGGTTAATACGAGGTCGGCCTTGCCGGCGGATTTGAGGACGAAGCCGCGCAGGAGGTCAAGCCTGGCCTGCTGATCGGCATCAGCTGGAACATCAAGGGAATCAACGACTTGACCAGCATGCAGACGCTCGATCCGCCACATGCCCTGACGTTGGAACAACCGCATTTCATCGCGCTGCTCAGAAAACAGATGCAGCAACCGGGCCGGAACGAGGGCAAGCAGTTCTTTGCCCCACCAGTTCAGAAACCGGTGCAGTTGGCTGTTGCGATAGGCGGACAGCCAAATGGCCAACCGTTTTGTAAGTATGGAATCAGACATCAACGGGCGCTCCCTTCGCGCCACTTCAAAATAGAGTAGGCCCGCGCGCCAGGCGCTCCACCCAGGCGAATCGTCGCATCGAGCGTCGTCTTCGCACCGTTTTTGAGCTTGGCTTCGGACCGCACAGTATACGTACCGCCGCCGCCTCCTGCCAAAATGCTCGTACCGTCGGGCAACGTCAGCCCGGTACCGGTGCCGTCGGCCGGGTTGATTTGGCGGCGCTGGGCAACCAGTTGCTGGGCCAGCGCTGCGTTCATATTGGGGTAAAGCATCAAGCCAAACTCCGAGGCGTAGGCGGCGCTGGGCCGACCAGAACCACCATAGATCGTGATTTCGGGCTCAAGTTTCTCGAACAGCTCGTAATTCATGCCCAAAACCTGTTGCAACTCCCCGACTGTGGTGAATGGCACGTCCGCTGCCCCGTATGGCAGACCGGCCGCGTCGTAGTCGTCGTCTTCGGCGCCCATTGGCCGGGTCAGATTGTCGACATCGCGCCAATCGATGATGGCGTCCGAAATCCGCTGGGCCTCAATCACGTCAAGACCGAGCTGTTGAAACATGGGAACAAACACCGTTTCATCGGCCTGATTGATGTCGATCTTGCCCGACTCGTCCTGGATCTCGACCTTGACCTGGATACCCTCGAAGTCAAACTCATAGGCCCGGCCATCGGGCACCCAGCGCGTATTGATGTCCGGGTTCAGCATCTCCCGAACCACCCGACTCAAGCCGGCCTCCGCCGCATACCGGGCGGTTGCGCCGTCGAACAGATGCCGCGACTGGAGCATCTCGGTGCGCGCAATCACAATAAAACCAGACAGCAGCACCGCAAGCAGCACCAGCACCCAGATCACCACAATAAAGGCGATACCCTGTTGCGCGGAACGTGACCTCATTGCACCGGCCTGCCGTAGAACGAATCCCAGCCTGACACGGCCGAGGCATTGACCAGCAGCGGCACCTCGATGACCGGCCAGATGTAGCGCGATTCATCGGTCATGCGGAATTTGATCCGCACAGCGAGCGGCAGGACGGCGGTGTTCTTCCACGTTTCGGACCAGTCCTCCAACTTGCCGGTCTCGTCGAGCCCGATAAACTCAAAGCTGCCCCGCTCGATGCCCTCGATCAGCACCACCGGGTCGCGTTCACTCTCGGGGTTATCCGGGTCGAAGCCATTCAGCATCTGATGGCGGAACACCAGGCGCTCACCGCCTTTGCCGGGCTCGATCGTGAGCTCCTGCACATAGGCGCCGCCCCGGCTCATGTGCCCAGGCATGGTCGCCACAAAGCGCATGTAATCGCGCTCGCCTTCGAACATGCGGACCTCGCCGGTCGTGTCTTCCACCTGGAAATTCAGTGCCAGTGCACTGCGCAACTGGCGGCGCAGAAACTCCTGGGCCACGCGCACACGGTTTGTGCGGTCGATCAGGTCCTCGCCGCTCGTTGCCGCCCGGCGCGCGGCACTGATGCCGCTATAGGTTCCAGCCATCAGCAGCGCCAGCAGCAAGGTCGCAACCAGCATCTCGACCAGCGTGAAGCCCCGCAGGCGCTTGACCTTGATCGCGATGTTGCTCATAGGTTCAGACCCGGTTGAATGGCGCGGACGGTCACGAAATGCGCCTCCCGCTCGGCGGCGCGCGGCCCCCAACGTACGATCAGCTCGATCCGGAACAAGTCGACCACGTTCAGCGTCTCGAATTGGGCGGCGTCGGCCGGGGGATCCCATTTGGTGATGGCGAGTTCCCAGCGAAATCGGTCGTCGAACTCACCGGAACTGCCGCCTTCCTTGATGGGCGCTTCAATGCCGAGCGTGTCCATCTTGCTCTGCGCCCACAGCGCCGCTTCGGTGCGTTCGGCGCTCAGCCGTGACTGTTTGAGCCCCGAGGCCGCCATTTCCATCATCACCGCAAAGCCGATCGCGAACACCAAAAAGGCGCCCAGCAGCTCGACCAGGGCAAAGCCACGGCGCCTATTCACGACCTTCCTCCAGGCGCACTTCGCCGGTCAACCAAGCCACGTCGATTCGCCATTCCTTCTGATCGCGAATCAAAGTGACGCGCCCACCGGTCGACGAGCCGTCCGGATAAAAGCGAATGCGCCCGGTGCCGTCCTCGGCAATCTCATCCTGAGCGGTCAGGAGCTTCATTTCCAGACCTTCGGGCAGGGTGACGGGGTCTTTTCCGGGAATCTGATAGCTAAGCGCGTCGACATTGATCTCGACGGCCTTGTCCTCGCCCTTGATGATGGCCTGCCCGCGTGTGAACCGAAGCGCCGCCACCAGATCTTTGGCAGACGCCTTGATCCGGGCGCCACTCATGCTCTTGCTGAACGAAAACGCGACCGCACTGACCATGATCGCCATCAAAGCCAGAACGGCCAGGATTTCGATCAGGCTGAAGCCTTTCGGGCGGAGCGAGTAGCGCATGTCGTTGCATCAAGCCGTCAGTGCTCGGTGGGCTCAGTCAGCGTTCGAGATGTCTTTTTTCCACTTCTCGCCGCCGGGCTGATTGTCGGCGCCGTACGAAATCAATTCGTAGTCCAGACCGTTTTCGCCAGGCGTGCGGTAGCTGAATGGCTTGTCCCAGCCGTCCTTCAGCTCGCTCGGACGCGCATACGGCCCATTCCAGTTGTCGGCGTTGCCAGGCTTGTTGGTCAGGTCTTCCAGGCTCTCTGGCAGCGTGCCGTTGTCCATGGCATAGGTCTCGATCTTGGTGCCGAGCGACTTGATGCTCGACTTGGTCGCATTCCAGCGCCCTTGATCGACTTTGCCAAAAATCGCAGGTGCCACGAAGCCGGCAATGATGCCAAGCAGCAGGATCACGGCGATCATTTCCACCAGGCTGAAACCAGTTTGTGTGCTCTTCATGGGGGTACCTCGGTTATTGGATCAAATCACTCATGTTCAGAATCGGCAGAATGATCGCAATCATGATCATGCCAACGACCACCGCCATGATGGCGGTAATGGCTGGGACCAGCGCAGACAGCAATCGTTCCGTGGTATGTGACACATCGTCGTCAAATGTGTCGGCGGTGCGGATCAGCATACCGTCCAGGTCGCCTGCCTCCTCGCCGACCGCGATCATCTGCAGCGCGAGCTTCGGGAAGACTTTGCTGACGCCAAGCGAATAGGCCAGACCGCCACCGGTCTTGACCAGGTTCGCGCCTTCATCGACCGCCTTGATCAGTGTGGTGTTGCTGAGCACGTTGCGAGAGATCGACAATGCCGTCAGCAGCGGCACGCCATTGCGGACCAGGGTGCCCAGCGTGCGGGCCAGCCGGGCCGTTTCGATCTTGGTGATCAACGGGCCAATGAAGCGCAGCTTGAGCAGACGGATATCCCAGGGGACACGCGTCTCACTGTTGGCGAACTGACCGCGAATCCACAAGGTGCCACCGACGGCACTGATGCCGATCAGCCACCAGAACTTTTCCAGAATGCCGGCGATAAACAGCACAAACACGGTAATGAATGGCAGATCGTCGCCCATCGCCTCAAAGATCGGCTCGAACTTTGGCACGACGTAAATCATCAGCGTGATCAGCGCAAAGATGACCATGCCGACGAGCATGGCCGGATAAACGAGCGCGTTGATCACTTTCGACTTCAGCTGGCGGGTGCGCTCCAGGTACTCGGCCAGACGCTTCAGCGTGTCGTTCAAAGAGCCCGATACCTCGCCGGCCCGCACCATGTTGATGTAGAGGCGGGAGAACACACCATGCTGCTGCTCAAGCGCCGATGACAGGCTGCCGCCACCACGCACGACATCGCGAATGCGTTCGATCAGACGCTGACCGGCTTCACTATCCGGCTGCTCCGACAACATCTGCAGCGCGCGATCGAGCGGTTGGCCGGCGCTCAGCAATGTGCCGAGCTGCTGCGTGAACATGGCGATCTGCACATCGTTCATCGGCGACCGACTGATCAGACTGCCAAGCGCCATGCCGCCCGCCGAGCTCGCTTCGCGGGCTTCGATCGGCACATTGCCAGCATCCTGCAAGCGCATGACCACCTCGTCGCGCGAGCTGGCTTCCATCTCGCCGATCAGGGTTTCACCCGTAGGGGCGACAGCTTTGAAGCGGAACAGTGGCATGGCTTACTCCTGCTGTACCGCGCGCAGGACTTCTTCGATCGTGGTCACCCCATTCATTGCTTTGACCAGACCGTCCTCAAACATGGTGCGCATGCCAAGTTCGCGCGCAGTGGCCTCGATCTTGCCCATGTCGGCATGCTGCATCACCAATCGGCGCAGGGGGTCGGCCATGACCAGGAATTCCATGATGGTGGTTCGACCGAGGTAGCCCGTAGGCGTCAATGCTGACCCCACCGGCCGGTACAGCTTGACCACGCCTTCTGGTTGGAAGCGACGAAGGTTGAACTCCTCGACGACTTCGGGCAGTGCCACATAGGGCTCGGCGTGCGTTGCTTCCACCTTTCGAATCAGGCGTTGCGCGAGAATGCCGTTGACGGTGGACGTCAACAAATAGTCCTCAACGCCCATGTCGAGCAGGCGGGTGATGCCGCCCGCGGCATTGTTCGTGTGCAGCGTCGACAGCACCAGATGCCCCGTCAGCGCCGACTGGATCGCGATCTTGGCGGTTTCCAGATCGCGCATTTCGCCGATCATGATGATGTCTGGGTCCTGGCGTACGATGGAGCGCAGTGCGTGCGAGAAATCGAGCCCGATTTGTGGCTTCGCTTGGATCTGATTGACGCCTTCGATTTGATACTCGACCGGATCCTCGACCGTGATGATCTTGACGTCCGGCGTGTTCAACTTGCTGAGAGCGGTATAGAGCGTGGTGGTCTTGCCGGAGCCGGTTGGGCCGGTCACCAGCATGATGCCGTGTGGCAATTGCAACACGTTCATGAACTGCGGCAGGAACTCATCCGTGAAGCCAAGCGTGTGGAAGTCGAGCACTACCGACTCTCGATCCAGAATACGCATGACGACTGATTCGCCGAACGATGTCGGCACGGTCGACACACGAAGGTCGAGCTCCTTGCCCTGCACGCGCAACATGATGCGACCGTCCTGGGGCAGCCGGCGCTCAGCGATGTTCAGCTTGGCCATGATCTTGATGCGCGAAATCACGGCAGCCGTGGAACTGGACGGCGGCGACTCGACTTCTTCGAGCACACCGTCGATGCGGTAGCGCACTTTCAACCGATTCTCAAACGGCTCGATGTGAATATCGGACGCGCGAGCCTCGACGGCGCGCTGAATGATCAGGTTGACCAGGCGGATGACGGGTGCTTCGGATGCCAGATCGCGCAGGTGCTCGACGTCATCCTCAGAGCGGGTGGCCTCATCACTCAGATTCTCGACAATCGCGCCCATTGCCGATCGGCCTGCACCAAAATAGCGCTCGACCAGATCATCGATTTCTGAGCGGATCCCAATGCGCAGCACCACCTCTTTGCCGGTGGCCAGTTCGACGGCCTGCGCGGGATACGGGTCCTGCGGTTCGGCCACGAGCAAGGTGAGGTGGGTATCGGTTTCGGCAATGGGTACGACATGGAACTGTTTCAGAAAGCGTACCGACAGGCTGACGCCCTGCGGCGGCGAATCAGGGCAGTCCTTCGCGGACACCAGCTCCAGTTCCATGACGTCACTGAGCGCCTCCGCGGCGTCTTTCTCGCTGACCAGTCCGAGCCGGGTCAGCAGCGAAATGAAGTCGCCATCGGGCGTCTCTTCATGCAGTCGGCGCGCGCGCATCAGGTCCGGCTCGCGCAAACGCCCCCGCTCCAGCAGGTTCTGGCAAATACGGTCTTCGAGGCTGGATTCCGGCTGTACAGCGTCCGGGGCGAGGGTTTCAGTCATGTTTCACCTTGGGATCCGGGCTTTGGACCAGATGATCCGAAATTAGTTTCCATCCAGTGATCGCCCTGCAGGTCGCGCAGGAAGTGGCGCTGGAAAATCGCCCACATCATCAGGCCGGACAGGGTGGGCATGACCAAACTGGAGAATTGGTAGAAATACGCGACAAACGTCGGCGATACGCCGCGCTCGGCAGCGTAGGCCGCGCCCGGTTCTCCCAGCACAACGAACACGTTCAACGCAACGTGCATGACACAGCCGAAAGCGTGCATTGGCAGCAGGATCAGCCAGCCCAGGAAGGAATCTCGAAGCTTCTGAGCCAGCGAAAACTCTTCGCTTGGCGAGGCGAACATCAAACCCCAGAACACTGCCAAGCCATAGGTGTACAGCAGCACGTTGACATCGATGTCGGCGATCGCCAACTGCCCGGCGGGAATTTCGACGCCTGGCGGTGGCGGCACGTACGCGCTGACGATCCAGTGGTGATAGTGCTGCTTGGTCTCAAAGATCAGCCCGGGCTGCCACCAGTTCAACATCCACTCCGACACTTTGCGGGTGACGAACGTGATCGGCGAGCGCAGCGCGAACCAGACAAAAAACCAGAAGGGCAACCAAAGCACACACAGCATGAAAAACGTCTTCAGCGAGACGGGCTCGCGAACGGGTTCTTCGGTCTTGCCAAAATCAGGGACGAGGTCTGCCATATCAAGCCACAAATCGCCTTGCGTTTCGGAATAGCCGCATCCAGGGTGAATCCTCACCCCAGCCCTTTGGACGCCAACTCATCTGAACCGAGCGGAAAACTCGCTCCGGATGCGGCATCATGATCGTGACACGTCCATCGGTATTGGCAAATGCGGTCGCGCCTGCCGGGGAACCGTTGGGATTAGCCGGATACTGGCTGGTCGGTGTGCCCGAGGCGTCGACAAATCGTGCCGCCACCCGGGCCGCCTTGGCATGCAGAGGCTCCCGATAGACGACCCGGCCCTCACCGTGCGCGACAGCCACTGGAATCCGTGATCCCGCCATGCCGCCGAGCAAGACCGACGGGGATTCCAGCACTTCGACCAACGCAAATCGGGCCTCGAACTGTTCCGACTGGTTCCGGTGGAATTGCGGCCAGTGCTCGGCGCCCGGGATCAGGTCATGGAGCTGGCTCAGCATTTGGCAGCCATTGCAGACACCCAGCGCAAACTTGCCGGTATCGGCAAAGAAGGTCTGGAACTGGTCGCGCAAGTCACCGTGATAGCGGATGGAGCTGGCCCAACCGCGGCCGGCACCCAACACGTCGCCATAGGAAAACCCACCGCACGCGGCGAGACCCTGGAAACGTTCCAGACGCTCGCGCCCACTGATCAGGTCGCTCATGTGCACATCGAACGCGTCGAAACCGGCACGCGTGAATGCAGCCGCCATTTCGACCTGCCCATTGACGCCCTGCTCGCGCAAAATCGCAATTTTCGGCCGCACGCCGGTGGCGATGTATGGGGCCGCGATGTCTTCGGCTGAATCGAACGTGATCCGGGGTTCCAAGGCGTGTTGGGCGCGCAGGTTGGAATCGCGTTCCTGATCGGCACATTCCGGATTGTCGCGCAGCCGCTGCATCGCATGACTGGTTTCGAGCCAGGTTTGATACAGCGTATCCAGATCGGTATTCAGCAGACGCGCACCGGAACGCAGCACCTCGACCCGGCCGTCGACGCGCAATGTCGCAAACCGCCTCAGGCGGGCCGCCAAGCCAGCTTCGGCAAAGGCTTCCAGCACGGCGCCGAAGTCCTGCTTGCGGATTTGGATCAGCGCGCCGAGCTCTTCGTTCAGCAGTACGGCCAAGGGGTCGCGGTCACCGAAAGCGTCCAGATTGATACTGAGACCGATACCGGCAGTGAACGCCATTTCCAGTGCACAAACGAGCGCACCACCGTCCGAGCGGTCGTGATACGCGAGCAGGCAACCATCGCGGTTCAACACCTGGATGGTCTCGAAAAACGCTTTGAATTCGTCGGCGCTGTCGAGGTCGGGCACAGCACCGAGCGACTGCCCGCAAACCTCGGCCAAAATCGACCGGCCCAGGCGATCGCGCCCCAGATCGATCAGACAAATCTCGGAATCCGCCTCGATGTCGAGCTCGGGGGTCAACGCCCGGCGCACATCCGGCACCCGCGCGAACGCCGTGACGATCAAGGACACTGGCGACACGCTGCGCTGCGGCGCGCCCTCATGCAGCCAACTCGCCTGCATCGATAGGGAGTCCTTGCCAACCGGAATACCAAGCCCGAGCGTCGGACACAGCGACATGCCGACCGCACGCACGGCGTCGAACAGCGCGGCATCCTCGCCCGGAAAATTCGCGGCCGCCATCCAGTTTGCGCTGAGTTTGATGTCTTTCAGGCTGTCGATCGGCGCTGCGGCCAAGTTCGTCAATGCCTCACCCACTGCCATCCGGGCACTGGCCGCGGCATCTTTCAGCGCCAATGGGGTGCGCTCGCCCAAGGCTAACGCTTCACCACGATAGCTGTCGAAATCGAGCAGGGTCATGCCGCAATCGGCCACTGGCACTTGTCGCGGTCCAACCATCTGGTCACGGGCGATCAAGCCGCCGACGGTACGATCGCCAATCGTGATCAGAAAAGTCTTGGCCGCCACCGTCGGATGCTGCAGGACTTTCTGGATCGCGTCGGGCAGGCTCAGGTCTGCAGCTGCTGCCGCCTCGACGACTGGTTCGCGATGCGTATCGCGGAACATCTTTGGCGGTTTGCCAAGCAGTACGTTCAGCGGCATGTCGACAACGTCATGCCCAAGCAATGAATCGGTGACCTTCAGGACCCGCGCCTGGGTCGCGGTGCCGACGACCGCAAACAGACAGCGCTCGCGCTGACAGATCGCCTCGAACTCAGCCAGACGCTCAGGACGCACACCCAGAACATAACGCTCCTGCGCCTCGTTGCACCAGATCTGCATGGGGCTCAGCCCCGGCTCGTCATTCGGGATCTTGCGAAGCTCGATCCGGCCGCCCACTTCGGAGTCGTTCAAAAGCTCCGGAATGGCGTTCGACAGCCCGCCCGCGCCCACATCATGGACGCTGACAATCGGGTTGTTGGTGCCCATCGACCAGCAGCGGTCGATGACTTCCTGGCAGCGGCGCTCCATCTCGGGGTTATCGCGCTGCACGGAAGCGAAATCCAGATCGGCATTGTTGGTGCCGGACGTCACCGACGACGCGGCGCCACCGCCAAGCCCGATCAGCATCGCCGGACCGCCCAGGACGATGACGGCATCGCCATCTTGCAGCACGCCTTTCTCGACTTGGTCGGCCCGCATGTTCGCGAGCCCGCCTGCCAACATGATCGGTTTGTCGTAGGCGCGCGTCAGCTGGGTGTCGACGGCTGACTCAAAACTGCGGAAGTAACCATTGATGGCCGGCCGGCCGAATTCATTGTTGAACGCCGCGCCACCGAGCGGACCATCGCGCATGATCTCGAATGCGCTGGCCATGCGCGGCGGCAACGGGCGCTTCGACTCGAAGCTACGCGGCAGCCCGGGAATGCGAAGGTGCGAGACACTGAAACCGGTCAGGCCGGCCTTGGGCTTGGCGCCGCGCCCGGTGGCACCTTCATCGCGGATCTCTCCGCCTGAGCCCGTGCTGGCGCCCGGGAACGGCGCAATCGCCGTAGGGTGATTGTGGGTTTCGCACTTGATCGCAAACGCGATGTCCTGCGTCTCGAATCGCCACTGCCGGGTATCGGGATCGGCGAGCAGGCGGCGCCCTTCGGCATTGGCCACCACCGCCGCATTGTCGCGGTAGGCCGACAATGTGCCCTCCGGGCTGTGCTTGTGCGTGTTCTTGATCATCGCAAACAAGGACAGAGGCTGATCGACGCCATCGATGCGCCAGTCGGCATTGAAAATCTTGTGCCGACAGTGCTCGGAATTTGCCTGCGCGAACATCATCAGCTCGGCGTCGGTGGGATTCCGGCCGAGCTCGGCGTAGGCAGCTGCCAGATAGTCGACCTCATCATCAGAAAGCGCCAAGCCCAGCGCCTGATTAGCAGCACTCAGCGCCTCGCGGGCCGCGCCACGGAGTTCGATCTCTGCAACTGGACGCGGCGTCTCCAGACCGAACAGCACATCGAGTGCCGCATCCCCCACGAAAACCGATTGCGTCATCGGATCAAACAGCTGACGCAGGGCTTTTGGGCGCTGATCGTCAGCCAGCGCGGCAAATCCCGTGAGCTGAAAGCGCCAACCCCGTTCCACCCGCTGCACCGAAAGGTTGGCGCCGCGCAGGATGTCCTTCGCTTTGCTCGCCCAGGGCGAGATCGTGCCAATTCGCGGCATGACCACGACGGTGTTGGCATCCGCAGCGGGCACACTGCCAACCGTATCCAGGAGGTCGGTGAGGCGGACCGGATCCAGGGTTTGCCCGGATTCCGCGTTCAGCGCGTACAGAACTTGCGCAGACGACACCTGCACCGAGAATGGCGCAAGCTTGCGATTCAGTTCCTGACGCCGAAACGGCGATAGGGTCTCGCGACCCAGCAGCAAGTCCATCCGAAGTCCCTTAAATCCAGTCAAGAAAAGAGGACAAGGATAGCGGATGGACCCGACTCCGGGCATTCCCGAAAGGCCGGAGCGGTGCCGCCCGTTTCTCGCCTCAATTCTCTAAGACCCTGATTAAAATCACTTTATGTTGCAAACAAGGCAGAATTTGCGCTGACTGCCGGCTGAAAGCGCCGTTGCGCGGATGGCACGCTGGTGGGCGGCGCCGACAGCACGTTTCGTTCGCCAGGCAACCCGTTGGCCCAAGACGACCGACATGCCGCGTGCGCCAGCGCCTGCTAACGTACGTTCCCCCTGATGTTGCGAATCGCTCATGGCCACTGCCAAACCCGTGCTGCTGCTGATCCTGGATGGCTTCGGCCATCGGGAAGACCCTGATTTCAATGCCATTGCGGCTGCCAATGCGCCGAATTGGCGGGACTTGCTCAAGACATCGCCGCACACGGTGATTCAGACGCACGGCCTGTACGTTGGCTTGCCCGACGGGCAAATGGGCAACTCCGAAGTCGGTCATATGAACATCGGCGCCGGCCGGGTGGTCTACCAGGACTTGACGCGCATCGAGGAGGACCTCAAGCACGGTCGCTTTGCCAGCAACACCGGCATACGCCGAGCGCTCGACCAAGCGCGACAGGGTGGCACCCTCCACATAATGGCCCTGCTGTCGCCGGGAGGCGTACACAGCCACGAGGAACACGTCTTCGCACTGCTGCGCGCCGCCCATGCCGAAGGGCTTCAGCACGTGCGGGTGCATGCGTTTCTGGATGGTCGGGACACGCCGCCCAAGAGCGCCGGCGAGTCGCTGGCGAAGCTCCAGGCGGTGTGCGACGTCACTGGCGCGCGGATCGCGAGCCTTTGCGGGCGCTATTTCGCGATGGACCGCGACCAGCGCTGGGAGCGGATGCAAGGTGCCTGGACGCTGTTGGTCACCGCGACTGCCGAGTTCCAGGCCGCGGATGCCGCATCCGGACTGGCCGCTGCCTACGCGCGGGGCGAAACCGATGAGTTCGTCAAACCGGTGCATCTGACCGGGGGCTTGCCGATTGCCGATGGCGATACTGTGCTGTTCCTCAATTTCCGGGCCGATCGAGCGCGCCAGTTGACGCGGGCGTTTGTTGAGGCCGATTTCGCAGGATTCGCGCGCGGCCGCGTCCCCAAACTGGCAGCGTTCGTGACCCTGACGGAATACGCCGCCGGGCTGCCCGTGACCGCGGTCTGCTACCCCCCGCAGAACCTCCGGCACTCGCTGCCGGAGGTCCTCGCCGAAGCCGGACTCAGCCAACTGCGGATTGCGGAGACCGAAAAGTACGCCCACGTGACTTTTTTTCTAAACGGCGGCCGCGAGCAACCGTTTCCTGGTGAAACGCGTATCCTTGTCCCCAGTCCGAAAGTGGCCACTTACGATTTGCAACCGGAAATGAGCCTCCCCGAAGTCACCGACCAACTGTGTGCTGCGATTCGCGAGCGGCGCTTTGACGCGATGTTTTGCAACATCGCGAACCCGGACATGGTCGGCCACACCGGCGTGTTCGAGGCGGCCGTGAAGGCCGTCGAAGCGGTCGATGTGGCACTCGGCAGGATTCGTGCCGCGCTTGCCGAGGTCGGTGGCGCCATGCTGATCACCGCCGATCACGGCAATCTGGAAATGATGCGCGACCCTGAGACCGGTGAGCCACACACCCAGCACACGGTTGGCCCAGTCCCGCTCGTCTACGTGGGCCCGGCCGGCGGGCTGCGCGATGGCGGCTCGCTGTGCGATCTGGCACCAACCGTGCTCGACTTGCTGAACGTGCCGGTACCGGCCGAAATGACCGGCAAGAGCCTCTTGATCCGCCCATGATGCTACCTGGCCGCCCAAGCCTGGACCTGCCTGGCCTGTTCGGGAGCAGACGGCGGCCGGTGCGTTCCAAGCGGGTGTTGACTGGCGTTTGGCTGCTGTTGGGTGCGATGGCCTGGCCACTGTCGGCTGGCAATGCCGAGCAGGCTTTGACCGAGTCCAAGCTCAAGGCGCTGCGTGCCGAGATCGCCGCAGCCAGCTCCGAACTGGCCAAGACGCAGTCGTCGCGGGATCAACAACTAACGGCGTTGCGCACACTGGATGAAGCACAGGCGCTGATTGCCCGGGCGAGCCAGGCGCGCCGGACCGAATCGGAGTCGCTGAACCAGCTCCGCCAGCAAATCGGTACGCAGAAGACGGCACTCAGCAAGCAAGTCGACCAACAGCGCCAGCGCCTGACCGGCTTGGTCCGGCAAGCCTATGCCAGTGGTCGCAGTGAGTCGCTGCGTGCGTTGCTCGACCGCGATGGCTCGGACCTGCGCCTCCGCCAGTTGGGCTACCTGCGCGTGTTGAAGCGCGAACGGCAACGCCGTATCCAGCAGCTGCTGGCTGACACCCGCCGACTGGACAGCCTTCAGGATGCCAGCCGCGCTGCCGACAAGGCCTACGCCATTGCGAGCCGGCTGGATCAATTGATGCAGGCAGAACTCGGCAGCCAGCGGTCCCGGCACGACGCCGAAGTCGCCAGCCTGATGCAGCGCCTGAACGCGCAGAAGCAGGCGCTTGGCAGTCTTGCCAAGGACGAGCAGGCGTTGTTGCAGCTCTTGGAGCGGTTGACCGACATCCTGGCCGACGTGCGTACCGACCTCGCCAAACAGCAGGCGCCGGTCCGGCAGCAGCGCGGCCGCCTGCCATGGCCGGTCAGCGGCAAGATCCTGCAACGTTTTGGCGTGCAGCTGGCGCCTGGACGGGTCAGCGATGGGGTGTTGATCGAGGCCAAAACCGGCACGCCAGTGCAAGCGGTGGCACATGGCCGCGTGGCTTTTGCCGACTGGCTCAAGGGTTATGGCTTGGTGCTGATTCTGGACCACGGAGACGGGGTCATGAGTCTCTATGCCCAGAACGAAAGCCTGAGCCGGGAAGTAGGCGACTGGGTGCAGACGGGTGACGTGTTGGCGCAAGTGGGCCAGAGCGGCGGCAACGCCGTGCCGGGGCTGTATTTTGAAGTCCGGGTCAGCTCGCGACCCGACAATCCCTTGCTCTGGCTGGCCAGAAACTAAGCCGGTTGCCCCGCCCAATGGGCGTCCATGGCGCGCAGTGTCTGAACCGGACACCCGTCGATGTTCGCGGCCGGGATGCACTCGGGCCGGCAGTCGGGTTACGCTCTCCGTATGATGCTCGACTTTTACGGCCTGAAAGAGGCGCCGTTTTCGATAACGCCTGACCCTCGATTCGTGTTCCTCAGCGAACGCCATCGGGACGCGCTCGCGCACCTGCTGTATGGCATCGGCAAGGGCGGCTCGGGCGGGTTTGTGCTGTTGACGGGTGAAGTGGGCACCGGCAAGACGACCATTTGCCGATTGCTGTTGGAACAGTTGCCTGAGCACACGCAGGTGGCGATGGTGCTGAACCCGAAGATCTCGGCCGTCGAGTTGCTGGAGACCATTGCCGAGGAGCTGAAACTCGACATTCAGGGCGCCCACGGCTCGACCAAGATGTTGATCGACCGTTTGACCCATTATTTGCTCGACGCGTACGCACAAGGGCTTCGTGTCGTACTGATCATTGATGAGGCGCAGAACCTGGCGATTGATGCGCTCGAGCAGGTTCGGCTGCTGACGAATCTGGAGACGCCAACCCAGAAGCTTCTGCAAATCCTGCTGCTCGGTCAGCCCGAACTGCGCGCCCTGCTTGCCAAGCCGGAGCTTCGGCAGCTAACGCAACGCATCACCGCGCGGTATCACTTGACGCCACTATCGGCCGCCGAGAGCGAGGCCTACGTGCGCCATCGCCTGGCCGTGGCCGGTTGCAAACGGTTTCCGTTTTCGACCACGGCACTGACGACGATGCATCGACGGGCGCAAGGCGTGCCCCGTCTTTTGAATGTGATTGCTGACCGCGCCCTGACTGCGGGTTACGCGCGCGAACAGCTTCCGATCAGCCCGGCACTGGTGAATGAGGCCGCCGACGAGGTTCTGGGCCAGCACCGCCGTCGGCGCTTCTGGCCGCTGATGTTTCTCGGAACCGCGGCGATCGCCGTCGTGCTGACCCTGCTGCCGCGCTACTGGCCGGCGCTGACGGCGCCAGAACCCGAACCGGTCATACCGGCCCCACCGGCGCCCGTCACGCTGGCCGAGATTCTTGATGAAGACCGGCCCATGGCGCGTGAATACGAACAGCAGTTGGCGCGCCGCTGGCTCAAGGAGTGGTCGGCGGATCCGGCGTTGCTGGATCGGGTGCTGCTTTGTCCGGAGCGGCTGGACGATCGTCTGCGCTGCTGGCGCGGCAAGAGCAACCTGACGCAACTTGGCGAGATCGACCGGCCCGTATTTCTGCTCCTTCGCGATGGTGGGGACAGTCGCTGGGTACGTCTCGTCGGCGTCGATCTGGAGCGCATTGCGCTCGATTTCGGCAGTCGTCGCGAGCGTGTCGGTCGTGCCGAACTGGAGCAACGCTGGGTTGGCGACTACATTGGACTTTACGCGCCGGCTGTCAGTATCGAGTCGCCGCTGGCGCTCCGCGCGGAAGGGCCGGCCGTCACGTGGCTGCACCTTCGGCTGCGCGACTTTGACCAAGTCAGTGTGCCAAGCGATGCGGTGTTTGACGACCGAACCCGAATCCGGGTTCTGGAGTTGCAACATCGTTTCGGCCTGAGCGCCGATGGCGTGGTTGGCAACGAAACCCTATGGCTGCTGGCCAGTCGTGATCCCAATGGCCCCCGTCTTCGGAAGCCGCCGTTTCCCCCATAATGCCGACATGAGCCTGATTCTCGAAGCCCTGAAAAAATCCGAAGCCGAGCGACGTGCCGGAGAACTGCCGGTCGTGCTGTCGGAGCGGGCGTTTGTGCCGCAGCGGGAGCGGCCGGTTTGGCCCGTGTTCGCAGCGTTTGTCGTCTTGGTTGGCTTGGCGGGAGCCTACGTGAATCGCAGTATCCTGTGGCCGGAGCGCTTTCCCTCGCCAGCAGAAGAACCAGACCACGCGGCCGCAACCAAAGCGCTGCCTGAGGGCAGCGTCGCACTCAGTACCGAACCCGCCGCGAACCCCGCCACGGGCGCGGACATTGCGGCGGACACGCCCCCGAATGCGGCACCAACCGGTATGACTGGAACGCCGCCCGCGCCGAGTGCGTCCATCGCCGCCGCAGCGCCGACCGACCAAGGCGTTGTGCCGCCTGCGGGCGCTCGGGGCCCAGCGTTTACCGAAGTGCCCGCGCCAGCGCCACCGGCGCCCGTGGACAGTGACCCGCCACCGAGCTTTCCGACACCCTCGGCGAGCCAGATCGAGCAATCGGAAGCCGCTTTGGCGGCGGCACCGGTGAGTGCAGCGCCACCCGCCGCACCGACGCCAGCGCCCGTACCGACGACTCAGGTTGCTACCGCGCCTGCAGCAACGCCCCCGACGCTACCCGTGCCGGAAATCGCTTCGGCACCACCGGGCCCGACGCAGGCACCGGCTGAGCCCATCGTCAACACCGCGCTGCCCGAATTTACCAGCCTTCCCCATGCCACCCGGCAGGCCATCCCCGCGTTGAAGGTCAGCCTGTTTGTGTTTCATCAGGACCCAAGCCGGCGCTTTGTGATCGTCAACGGCGCTCGCTTGCAGGAAGGCGGGGTGGTCGGAGAGGAAACCTGGCTCCGTGAGATCCGCCAGGACGGCGCCGTTTTTGAGTTCCGCGGCGAACGCTTTCTGCTGCGCCGGCAGGGTTATTGATGTTTGTCCACGTGCCATCGCGACGACGCGAGAAGCGGCCCTGGTGGACCGCCTTGATTGTCCTGGTGTGTACCGGCGTGTTTGTCTGGGAAATGCTGCAGCCTGAGTCGACGCGCTCGGCCACGCTTTACGGGTTCGGCACGGTGCCGAGCCGACTCGCCAGTGCATTCAGTCTCGGTCAGGCCCTGCCGATCGGCCGCGAGTTGCTCCGGTTGCTCAGCGGCATTTTTGTCCATGTCGATTTCCCTCACTTGCTCGGCAACATGGTTTTCGTGCTGATTTTTGGCCTGTCGGCCGAGCGGTTGCTCGGCTCGCGTCGGTTTGTCGCGCTGTACCTGATTTGCGGCGCGCTGGCGAACCTGTGCGGCGCCATTTTCTACCAGGGCAGCGAAGCGGTCATTGTGGGCTCCTCGGGTGCGGTGTCGGCCATTGTTGGCGCGTATATCACGCTGTTCCCGAACGCCCGGCTCGGCCTGGTGATTCCACTTGGACTGTTCATGGAGTGGGTGCGCATGCCGGCGTCGATTTTGATCGGCATCTGGGTATTGATCCAAATTCTGTTCGCCCTCGCCGGCCCAAACCTCGCTGCCGTAGCCTGGCCGGTACATCTCGCCGGGTTCGTCTCGGGCGTTCTGTTTGCGCTGTTGTCGCGCCCGGCAATTGCCAAGCGCCTACGAAATTCCTGACTGGTTCCAAGGAGCACACTGATGGCTGGCACTGATCGTGAGGTGACGTTCCGTTTTCTGGCCGAACCGGGCGACGTCAATTTCGGCGGCAAAGTCCATGGCGGCGCCGTCATGCGCTGGATCGACCAGGCTGGCTACGCGTGTGCGTCGGCTTGGTCGGGGCGCTACTGCGTTACGGTGTACGTCGGCGGGATCCAGTTTCAGCGACCCATTTCGATCGGGCAGCTGGTCGAGGTGAGCGCGCGTATCGTGAAGACCGGCAGCACCAGTATGCATGTGGCCGTGGATGTGCACGCTCGTGATATCACCGGAGAGAAGTATGAGCGCACTACCCACTGCCTGATGGTGTTCGTCGCGGTGGACGCCGAGCGGCAACCCGTGGCGGTGCCGGCCTTTGTCCCAGAAACCGAGACCGAGAAACACCTGCAGGCCTATGCCGACCGCATCCTCACGATGCGTCAGGAAATCGAAGCCGAACGTCGACGCATGCTGGCCGAACTGTTCTGATCCGCTCGGCGTGTATTGAGACAACCCCGCCAGAGCGACCGCAGCAACCGAACAGGTCAGACCAATTCCCAATCAGGCGCCAATTTATGTGACTTGGCGCACATTTTGGCAGGGCCTTTGCTTCAATAACCGGCGGCCTCAGGTTCTGACCATCAATATGCTTGATTGCATCGCCGATGCATCGCAGGCAGAACCGGCAGGGTAGAGCGGGTCGCAGCAATGTGGTGTGGTGCATGTCCGGTCGCGGGCGTTATTGCCTGCTATCGTGCATGAACGCGAAATTGGGCGTGCAGGCGATGGAATCAATCAGGTGTCCGTTCGGGCGGACGCAGGAGCAGGCATGGAAGGAATGACGGGCAGCGGGTCGCGCGGGAGTGACCGCAAACATGGAATTCGGGATCGCAACCTCCCGGCGCGGCCGCGTGCGGCGCTGGAGGGCGTGCTGGGCCTTTTGGCCACCGAACTGGAGCGCCTGATCCGGACCAGCCTCAACGATCTCGAACAAGCCTTGTTCAAACTTGCCGAGCAGTCGCGCAGCAATCAGGAACAGCAACGCTGCTTTGAGGCCCTGCGCGAAGTCCGGCGCGGCCGGGCGGATGTTGGGCCGCGCTTTTTTCTGCATCTCGAAACGGCTTTGGCAAGCGTCGGTGAGGACCGCCGGGCTCCGGCGTTCAGCAAGTCCAAAGGCGGCCAACGCGAGTTGAGCCTCGTTGCGGCGGAAGATCTGGATGTCTCGTTGGCGCTGATGGAAGCGGCGAGCAAAGCCGAAATTCGAAACTCCCAGGCGCTGTTTGCGCTGGGTCAACGTTTTGGCGTGTTGGCCGAGGGCCCGGCCTTCGAGGCCGATGAATTGCCGGTTGGCCCGCACCAGCTCTGCGAGTGCATTCGACTGGCCGCCGATGCGCTCGAGGTCGCGCCCGAGTTCCGCGTGATGTTCTTCCGCCATTTTGATCGCTGCGTCTTTGGCGAGTACGCACAGCTGCTGGAACAGATTAATCGCTCTTTGATTGAAGCCCGAATCCTGCCAAACCTGATCTTGTCGCTACCCCGGCACCGCCGCGCCGAATCGGACGGCGCAAATGGCAGCGCGGGTCACGGTGTCGGTAGCGGTGCCGGTCATACTCCGAGCTCTGGGCGGGCGCCCGAGCGCGCCGTGCCGGTAGATAGCCGCAGTTCGGCACCCGCCCCGGAACCATTGCATTCCGGTGCGCCGATGCCGTCTGGCGCGCCGCCCAAAACACCCCCGAATCCGAATGCGGCGGCGCTGGCGCCCGAAGCGCCGGCAATCTCGGATTCACAAGCCAGCGCACCTATGCAACCAGTCGCCGCCCAAAGTGCTGTGTCTGGTGGCGGCGGTGCGCGCTCCAATCTGGCGGAACTCATGCAAAGCCTGGCCCGCTCGCGCGCGGCGGCGGCTGGCGCCGGTGGCAATCCGGCCGAGCACCCTGCTCCCGCGCCAACCGGCCACTCCAGCATCCCCAATCCTTCAGCGCCGAATCCGCTGTCCAACCTGGCGCCGCCGCCGAGCGCGGCGATTCCGCCGATGCCGAAGCCGCTGCCATCGGGTCCCGCTTCGATCGCACCGACCAGCGCGGCAAACGAGCCGGCGCGACGGCCCGGCACGCCAGGGCATCTGGGCAAGGAAGTCCTTGATGATCTGCATTTGCCAGGGTTCTCCCGGCCCATGACGGGCTGGCCCGGGGTGGCCCAGAAAGTGCCCACCGATGCAGCCAATGACGCGTTTGGGCAAATGGTGTTCGATGACATGCGCGAGCTGCTGGCCGGTCGCCGCCAGGCACTTGGGCTCAGTCCGACGTTGGCACCTGACTCGATCTATCCGATCCGGCATGACGATATTGAGTCGGTGCTGGCTGGCCTGCAAAGTCGTCCGGTCACCCCGATGTTTACCGGCGGCAAAGTCACGCCGCGGACGGTCAGCCACATCAAGCAGGACATGCTGAATCAGCTCCGGCAACTCGCCCCAAGCGGCAAGGCCCCCAGCCTGCAGAGTGAGGACGCGGATACGTTCGATCTGGTCGGCTTGCTGTTCGACAGCCTGCTGAAGGAAGGAACGACCACGACGCCAATGAGCAACATGATGAGTCGCTTGCAGGTACCGCTGCTGCGCGTCGCGTTGCGGGACAAGAGTTTCTTCACCAAGCGGACGCACCCGGCCCGACAGTTCCTCAATGCGGTGGCGGAAACGGGAATGTACTGGCTCGACGGCTCCGACGAAGACCGCAGTCTGCTCGACAAGATGCAAGTGGTGATCGACCGTGTCGTCCACGAGTTTCAGGACAATGTTGACGTCTTTGACGACTTGCTCGGCGACCTGGCCCGGCACATGCAGACCGTGGTCCGGAAATCGGATGTTGCGGAGCGGCGGCAGGTCGATGCGCTGAAGGGTCGGGAAAAGCTCGACCACGCGCGCGTCGTCGCCCAGAAGGCCATTGCGGACCGGCTCGCCGGCCGCAAATTGAAGACCCTGATCAAGACGCTTTTGGAACAGGCATGGACAGACGTGCTCGCGCTGACCGTGCTTCGCCATGGTGAGGACTCCGATGCGTTCCGACGCCGGATGGAACTGGTCGATCGCCTGATAGCTGCCGGGACACCCGGACAAGACAACGAGCTGCAGGACGCCAGCACCCGTGTCGAACTGCGCCAGGAGGTGGAAACCGGCCTCGCCCAGGTGGGCGTCCATCACGAAGACGTTCAGGCGGTTGTTGATCGCCTGTTTGCCACGGGCGACGAGCCCGCATCGGGTGCCGAGGAAGGCGCGACGCTGACGGAAGTTGCCGCCCGCCTCAAGTCGCGCAGCAAGCTCGGCGAGGAAGGCGATCACTCCGTCCACACCCATCTGCCGCACCGCGCAAAGATTGACCCGCCGCTCGACGCCGAAGAACAGCAATTGCTGGCGCAGGTCCGGGCATTGCCGTTCGGCACCTGGTTCGAACTGAAATCACCCGGCGGCGATCGGGTGCGCCGCAAGCTGTCCTGGTTCAGTCCGCTCACAGGGCGCTGTCTGTTCGTCAACCAGCGCGGTGCGAAAGTCGATGAAACGGATATCGAGCGACTCGTCCGCGAGATCAGTCGCGGTCGGATCAGCGTCGTCGAAGATAAGCCAGACTCCCTGCTCGACCGGGCGTTCGGCGCCATCGTCAAGACCTTGAAACAATTTGCCGGCCAGGGAGGCACTGCCTGATGGAGCATCGCCGCTCAAAGCGACGTTCAGTCGAAAACGCGATTCCGGTGATCAACACGATGACCGGACAGGTACTCGGGCAAGTGGGCAATCTGTCTGTGGATGGCCTGATGCTGATCGCCAACAAACCCGTCAAGAGCAACGCGCTCTACCAGCTCAGCTTTCATATCGAAGACAGCCGCGGCCTTCCCGTCGCCATTGAGATGGGCTGTCACGAACAGTGGAGCGAAGTGGCGCAGACGGGGCAGTTCTGGGCGGGGTTCCGCATCATCGACATTGCCGCCCGCGACCTCGACCTGCTCGCTGCCTGGGTCGATAACGAAGGCTGATCCGGCGCACTCAGTCCTCGGGGTGATGCCCGTCGTCGTCAGTGGGATGGCTGTCGCTAGTGAGGTCTGCATCCGCGTCGACGTCGGCGTCCTTCCCCAGCGCGGCCTGAGCGTCGCGGAGTAGCTTGAACACTTTTCGCGCCGCCGTGGGCGGCTGACCTCGATCGGCCTCCTGCCGAGCCTGGCGCTGCAGTTGTCGGAGCGTTTGGCGATCGAGGCTTGGGAACGCTTCGAGAGCCGCATTCACGTCGTCGTCCTGGCCCAACAGCAGGCGATCGCGCCACTGCTCGGCCCGATGCAACGCAGCCGATTGGCGACGCTTATCCAGCTTGTTGGCTGCCACCGCTTTGCGGATCGCCGGGAGTTCGTCCTCGGCTTTGCGCAAGTGCTTGGCCAAAAACTGCATCTCGCGCTTCCGCGCGATATGGGCGGTGATGCTCCGCGCAAAGTCGACCTGCTGGCGCAGGCCCGCGCTGATCGGCACCTGCTCCAGCTCGCCTTCCGACAGCTCCATCAGGGTTTTGGCCAATGCCAATACGTCCAGCGCCTCGCGGCGCTGCTGGCTGCGGCTGGGGCCGCCATAGAACTCGTCGGGGTTGAAATCGTCACGCATGGCCGTCATTGTGGCGAGTCCAGACTCTTTTTGTCGACCAAGCAGGCGCTGATGAACATTGAAAACAGCCAAGAGGAACTCGCGCGACTGAGCCAAGTGGCCGAGGATGTCCTGCAAAGGGCCCGGTCGCTCGGTGCCAGCCAGGCCGAGGTCGGCCTCAATATTGATGCCGGCCTGAACGTCAATGTGCGCCTGGGCGAGGTCGAAACGGTCGAGCACACTCGCGACCGCGGCGTTGCCGTGACCGTCTACTTAGGCCAGCACAAAGGCACCGCCAGTACTGCCGACATTCGTCCGGACAGCATCCGCACAACCGTTGAGCAGGCCATTGCGATCGCCCGCTATACCGAAGCCGACCCGTGCGCGGGCCTGGCTGACCCGGCACGGATGGCTGTTGCGGCAAAAGATTTCGACCAGTGGCACCCATGGGCGCTCAGTGCGGATGCCGCGATCGCACTTGGGCTCCGGTGCGAGCAGGCCGGACGCGATGTGGACGCCCGGATTAACAATTCCGACGGCGCTTCCGTTTCGAGCAACGCCAGCCTGTCGGTCTACGCCAACAGCCACGGGTTTGTTGGCAGTGGTCGCGATACGCGGCACAGCATTTCCGTGGCGCTGCTGGCCGAAGACGACCAGGGGATGCAACGCGACTACTGGTACAGCACCGCCCTGTCTGCCGCTGATTTGGAGGCCGCTGAAGCCATTGGTCAGCGCGCGGCAGCCCGAACGTTGGCGCGACTCAGCCCACAAAAGATCCAAACCACCACCGCACCAATCCTGTTTGCGCCCGAGTTGGCACGCGGGCTGATTGGCAGTTTGATCAGCGCCGTCAGTGGCGGCGCGCTGTATCGCCGCGCCAGTTTCTTGCTGGATTCGTTGGGCACCCAGGTCTTGCCCGCCGGGGTCAGCATTCACGAGAACCCTTGGCTAAACAAGGGCTTTGCGTCCAGTTGGTTTGACGCTGAAGGCGTCGCCACAGCGCCCAATACCCTGGTCGCTGATGGCGTGTTGCAGCGCTACGTGCTCGGCAGCTATTCGGCACGGAAGCTGGGGCTTTCGAGCACCGGTAACGCGGGTGGTGTTCACAATCTGCTGGTGCAGGCCAAAGACACCCAGACATTCGACCAACTACTGGCGCAGATGGGTCGCGGCCTCCTGGTCACGGAGCTGATGGGTCAGGGGCTGAATCTGGTCACCGGCGATTACTCGCGCGGCGCCGCGGGATTCTGGGTCGAAGGGGGCAAGATCGCCTACCCCGTCGATGAAATCACGATTGCCGGCAATCTCCGGCACATGCTGACGGGCATCGTTGGCGTGGGCAGCGATGTCGATCTCCGCTCTCACATCCTCTGTGGTTCGCTGCTGATCGAGCAGATGACCATTGCCGGCGCCTCTGCGCCTGCCGCTGTTCTGGAGGCCTGATCATGCTTTATGCGCAAGTACATCTGACCCTGCCGGCCTGGGTGTTTCAGGAAGTCGACACTGATCGCCCCTACCACGGCGATGACGAACGCATGGCGTTGGCCGCGCAGTTGGCCCGCCGCAATGTCGAAATGGAGACCGGCGGCCCATTTGGGGCAGCGATCTTTGATGGGAACGGCAAGCTCGTGTCGGTCGGCGTCAATCGGGTCGTGCCGCAATCGACGTCTCTGGCCCATGCCGAGATCATGGCGTTCATGACGGCGCAGCAGCGCCTGCAGCGGTTCCGCCTCAATCAGGATGGTGGCCATTTCAGCTTGTACACGTCCGCCCAGCCCTGTTGTCAGTGCTATGGCGCGAGCTTCTGGGCCGGTATCGACGAATTGGTCATTGGCGCGCGTGCCGACGACGTGCATGAGCTGACCGAGTTTGATGAGGGCCCGCTGCCAACCGATTGGATTGGCGAGTTGCAACAGCGCGGCGTAAAGGTCCGGACGGATGTTCTGCGCCAGACCTGCCGGGAAGTGCTGGCCGCCTATCAACGCGGTGCCGGCGTCCGTTACTGAGCGCGCACCCGACGGCGCCGGGCAGGCGCGATGGCAAACGGCAGTCCGTCCACCGGAACCAGCGGTGAAGCCCCCTGTTTCGGGGGCTGACAGGTCGCCAACTTGGCTCAAACTGGCGCCCGCACGCGCGCACCGGTCAACGCGATCGTGACGATTGCTGACTTGACCGCACCGGCTCGCACTGCCAAATCAAACAGCAGCGCACGCCCAAACCGCCCTTGGAGCCCCAAAAAAATGAATCGCCTTCTCGTTGGCCTGTTGAGCTGTTGTCTGAGCCTCTCGGTGCTGGCCGCCGAACCCTTCCGGCTCGCGCCGCCGCAGGCCATGTTCCGCGAAAGCGTTCATCTGCAACAGTTTGTCCGCGGCACGTTGCGCTTTGTGCTGCTGCATGAAGCCGGGCATGGCTTTGTCGATCTCTACGACATTCCGGTTCTTGGCCGCGAGGAAGATGCGGCCGACCGCTTTGCCACGTGGTGGATGGGCCCGAGCGAGAGCGAAGACGGGGGCGACGCGATCGCCGCGGTCGAATGGTGGCTGGCACTGGGTGAACACAGCGAGCTGAGCCGCGAACAGCTGGCCTGGTGGGACGAGCATGGCATCGACGAGCAGCGCGGCTATCAAATCATCTGCCTGCTCTATGGCACGGACCCGCAGACGATGGGCCCGCTTGCCGGGCGCACGCACCTGCCGGAAGACCGGCGCGAATCGTGCATTCCAGAAGCCCAGCAGAACGACCAGTCTTGGCGGGCCTACCTGAGTGGCAACACGGCGCGGGCGCCGATGCAGTTGGACGGCTTTCTGGTCCCGGTCAAATACCAGCCGGCGGCGTCGGAAGCCAATCAGGCAGCCGCCAGCCTGGTGCAGGAATGGCAGGTGCTGGAAGAACTGGCCGCGATGCTGAAACAGTTCCGGTTTCCGGAAGGCGAGGCAATGATCCGACTGGTGGGTCGGGAATGCGGCACCCCGAATGCGTACTGGAGCGGCGACGAGCACACGATCACCCTGTGCTACGAACTGGTCAACCTGGTGGCCGATGTTGGCGTGGCCGCCGGTTTCAAACCGGAACCGGAGGCGCCGTGAAGCCGCGGGCGCGCGCATCTACCGGCGCTGGTCGCCCTGATCCCCACAACGTCTTGAATTATCTGGCACTTTTTGTCGCGCGCGACCAGATCGGTCGCCATTTTGGCGGCCGCCTGCCTGAACGATTCTGACGGATTCACAAAATTTCTTTAACGAAGATTTTGCATTCCGGCGCAGACCTGATTATGATGCGCGCCCCTTCCGCAGGCATTTCCTGCGGCCTATGCTTTTTGGAGCCTTCATGCCATCCGTCAAAGTCCGCGAAAACGAGCCATTCGAGTTTGCCCTGCGCCGCTTCAAGCGCTCGTGCGAAAAGGCCGGCATTCTTGCCGAGACCCGCAAGCGCGAGTTCTATGAAAAGCCGACGCAAGAGCGCAAGCGCAAGGCCGCTGCCGCGGTCAAGCGCAACTCGCGTCGCGTCTCCCGCGATGTGACCAAGCGCAAACGCATGTATTGATTGCGGTTGCAACACATCAAGAGCCGACGCCACGCGAGTGCCGTCGGCTTTTTGTGTTGTCTCAGTCCGCAAAAGCTCCCCGCCCGATCCATCTGATCTGAGCAAAGGCACCAAGCCCACTGGCAACAACACGAATCCCACGGCGTTCCTGGGGTCCAAACCCCACCCTGCAGTGACGAGTCGGCCGTTGCTGCACCCGAAAGAAGAAGGAGTAATCCATGAGCCTCAAGGCCCAACTCACCGAAGACATGAAGACCGCCATGAAGGGCGGCCTCAAGGAAAAGCTCGGCGTGATCCGCTTGATCAATGCCGCGATCAAACAGCGCGAAGTCGATGAGCGCATCACGCTCGACGACAGCCAGGTGCTGGCCGTGCTCGAAAAGATGTCCAAGCAGCGCAAGGATTCGATCGAGCAGTACAGCAATGCGGGCCGCGAGGATCTCGCCGAGGTCGAGCGCGCCGAACTCGTCATCATCCAGGCGTACCTGCCCGCGCAATTGAGCGAGGCGGAGCTGCTCGATATTCTGAACGCGACGATCGCCGAGATCGGCGCCACCGGCCCGAAGGACATGGGCAAGGTGATCGGCGCGCTGCGCCCGAAAGTGGCGGGCCGTGCGGATCTTGGCAAGCTGTCTGAGCAGGTCAAGGCCCGCCTCGCCGCGCTCTGAGTTCAGCTACGCTGAACAGCAAAAACCCGGCTCTTCAGGCCGGGTTTTTTATTGGGTCAGGTTTTGGCGTGCCGATAATGACGCGCGCGGCGCGCTGATACGTCAGATAGCTGATCGCCCAGTTGATCAACACGACCAATCGGTTCCGGAATCCAATCAGAAAAAAGAGATGCGCGAACAGCCAGAACAGCCACGCGCTTGCGCCGGCAAATCGAACCCCGCGCAGATCAACCACCGCCGCCAGGCGACCGATCGTCGCCAGATTGCCAAAATCGACGTACCGGAATGCCGGCCGGTCTGATTTGCCCGCCAGCATTTGGCGGATTCGGGCCGCGACATGGCGCCCCATTTGCTTGGCAGCTGGCGCCACGCCGGGAACGGGCTTGCCGTCGCATTGGATTGACGCCAGATCCCCAATGACGAACACGTTTGGATGTCCTGGCACACTGAGATCGGGATCAACCTTGACGCGTCCGGCCCGATCCCGCTCAGCTGGCAACGACGCACCGAGTGGTGACGCGGCAACGCCCGCTGCCCAGAGCACCGTACTGGCTTCGATGCGGTTCGGACCGAGCATCAGGCCATCCGCATCGATCACAGTGACCGGAGTCCCTGTATGCACTTGCACGCCGAGCTTGGTCAGTTGCCGACACGCGCTCTCTGACAGTGACTCCGGCATGCTTGCCAGTACACGCGGTCCAGCTTCGATCAGATGAATCTCGGCCCGACGTGGATCGGCGCGACGAAACTCTCTCGGTAGCGTATGCCGGGCGATTTCCGCCAACGTGCCCGCCAGCTCGACACCCGTGGGACCGCCACCAATCACGGCAAAACGAAGGTGCCGGGCGCGCGCAATTGGATCGTCGGTGCGCTCAGCAGCCTCAAACGCCGCCAGCATTCGCGCGCGTATACCAAATGCGTCTTCCAGCGTTTTCAAACCCGGGGCGTGTTGCTGCCACGCGTCGTTCCCGAAATACGCATGAGTCGCGCCGGCAGCCACAATCAAATAGTCGTAGCGCAAAGGCTCATTGCCGATCATCACCAACTGCTTGCTGACATCGATGCCCGTGACCTCGCCCATCAGCACGGTAACGTTGCGCTGGCTGCGTAGGATATGTCGCAGTGGCGCGGCGATATCCGGCGCCGACAGGCCGGCCGTCGCCACTTGATAGAGCAATGGCTGAAACAGATGGTGATTGGTGCGATCGATCAGCGTGATATCGACGGGCGCTGACGCCAGCGCGCGCGTGGCCCACAAGCCGCCGAAGCCGCCGCCGATGATCAGCACCTGCGGCTTCAAGGATGGGTCCGTTCCCTGGACGCGATCAGTCATTGCAACAGGGCTTAGTAGCGGCCGTAGACATCGACCCGGGCGCGATCCAGCGACAGCTCGGTATCACCGATCACACCGATCTGCACGACGCAGCGTTTGCCGCCTTCGAGATCGATCCAGCGCGTTTCGCCACCTTGGGCGATGCGGTCGCGAACATGCAGCGTATCGGTGCTGCCATCGCGGAAGCGCACCCAAAGACTCTCGATTTCGACCTGACCATGCTTGGCCTTGAGCTTGATCGCATTGATGCGCGGTTTGCAGCGCGTCTTGATCAGGTCCAGGTCATTCTCGTGGTGCGCGAGCTTGGTGCTGCCCAGGTAGCGCGAATCATCGGCGTGCACACTCAGGGCACAAAGGCTCAGCAATGCTGCAGACAGGATCAGAGACAACTTCGTCTTCATTGAGACCTCCTCAGTCGGGGTGGAATACACGACAGAACGTGGCCCCGCGTATCCCGTTGACGCCAGTGATGATAGCAGTCAAGACTGATTCAGATTCGACGATCTCAGCGCTACAGCATGCCGGTTTCAAGCTTCGCGACGTCCGACATCATCGACTGGTTCCAGGGCGGGTCAAACACGAGCTCGACATCGGCCTCGGCCACTTTGGGCAGCAGTTCAATCTTGTCGCGCACATCGGTGACCAAAATATCCCCCATGCCACAGCCAGGCGCGGTCAATGTCATCTGCACAGCCACTTTGCGCTGGCCGTCGTCCTGGCGCGTGATATCGCAGGTATAGACCAGGCCGAGATCGACGATATTGACCGGAATCTCCGGATCGAAGCAGGTTCGAAGCTGCGACCACACGGCCTTTTCGAATTCCTCGTCACTGGCGTTTTCTGGCACTTCTGGCAGGGGCATCGGCTCCTTGCCAAGGGCATCGGCGTCCTGATTCTTGACCCGGAACAGGTTGCCCTCGACAAACACGGTGAAACTGCCGCCCAATGCCTGGGTGATATACCCAACCTGGCCGGCGGGCAAGTTGACCACGTCGCCCGATGGCACCATGACGACTTCACAGTCGCGCTCGAAGCGAATCGGTTCGGAGGTCTGGCTGTAACGACTCATGAGCACAAAAGCCTGAACGGGGCCCGCCATTGTAGCGGGCTTGCGTGAATGTCGGGTTGAACGCAGGCAGAGGCGCTACGGGCATCCACCGTGGAACGGATCGGAATCCCGGACTGCGGTAGGGACGCTGCCCCGAACCGCGCTTCGTCAGGGTTTGCTACATCCAGCCAGATGCAGTGCAACCCGACGGTTGCGCGCGCGACCCGTATCTGAATCGTTGTCGGCGATCGGCTGGGTCTCTCCATACCCCTTCGCCTGCAGACGCGCCAGGGGCACCCCATGGCTGGTCAGCCAAGTCAACACGGCCTTGGCGCGGCGATCTGACAGTGCCTGATTGCTGGCGTCATCGCCTACCGCATCGGTATGACCTTGGACTTCGATGACCCCGGTTGGCACCGCTTGAATGGTGGCGAGCGCCTTCTGCAACACGCTTTCGGAAGCCGATTTCAGCGTGGCCTGGTTCGTGTCGAACTGCACGCCATAAATCGGCAATGAGCAATCCTTCTTGAGGGCGGCCGCCCAATCCTCGGCACCCAGATCGACGACTTGATAGGCGTAGCGGGCACCGAATTCAATGCTCATCCGAACCCAGAGGTTGCGGCCTTGCTGCTGGTAGTGCGCGATCAGCAATCCGGTTTCGTGGTCGGCATCGTCCTTCGGAAACAGCAGTTGCCACCCAGCCTGTTTCAACGCTGCGCGCTGCTCGGTCATGAATTGCAGGGTCGACAAGGTCTTTGGTCCTTGGTAGCTACGCGTCTGCACGGCTGAACCGACCAACACCGGATCAGTCGACGCATTCGCGCCGAATGCCAGACTCACATCGAGCGGCCCGTCCGCGCGCGCACCTTCGGGCGCGCTGGAGCCCGGCATCGGGTTCAAATAAGGGAAGTTCTGAGCACTCGCCACCGCTTCCGCAGTCGCCTTTGGCACGGGGTGTTGCCAGGTTTGCACAACCGACGCCGGCACAATGAGCTCCAGTCCCACATAGGCCTGCGGCGCATCGTTATCCATGCGGAGCCAGAGTTCGCGCCCAGGCTTCTGATAATGAAACACACTCGATGCTTTGGTCTCATCGACGTATACCTGCTGCCATCCTGCTTGTTTCAGGGTCGCCGCAACGGCATTGAATATGCGTTCCTCAGAACCGTTGTAAAAGCCCAGCGCGGGCTCGCCCGCGGCGGGCGTGTAGCGCAACCAACGCTTGAAGTGCTCACCACGGCGGACCACGCTCTCGGCGCCCGTCGCGTCCTGCTGAAAGCTCGCTTCGGCCAGATCCTCGTGCAAGAGCTCCTGACCGTCGGACACGCCAACCTGGGCCGGCAATTTGACTTCCGGCGGCAGACCAAAATCGGCGTGCGCGAAACCACTCAGCAAGCAGGCGAAACAGATCCAGATCAAGCGCGACATGCAGCTCTCCCAATTATCCAGCAAGCAAACGAGACATCACGGCCATACGCATGGGCACGCCATTGCCGACTTGTTCCAGAATCACCGACTGCGGGCCATCCGCCACACTGCTGGCGATTTCGACTTCGCGGTTCATCGGGCCCGGATGCATGACAATCGCATCGGGCTTGGCCAGCGCCAGACGCTCCTGACTCAAGCCCCACTGTCGGAAGTAATCGGCATCCGATGCGATCAACGCTTGATCCATGCGCTCTTTCTGCAGACGCAGCATCATGATGACGTCGGCGCCTGCGATCGCGTGATCAATGCGGTCAAACACCTGACCGAAGGCGCGCAGTTCGGGTGCCAGCAACTCCGCTGGCGCAGCCAGTCGCAAGTCCTGCACGCCCAGCGTTTTCAGCGCTTGAATGTCGGAGCGCGCTACCCGTGAATGCAGAATGTCGCCAATGACGGCGACGCTGAGCTTGCTGAAGTCCTCACCCTTGTGGCGTCGAATGGTCAGCATATCGAGCAGGCCTTGCGTAGGATGCGCGTGATTGCCATCGCCACCATTGACGATCGCCACGCCCGGCTGCGCATGCTCGGCCAACAGTGCCGGTGTGCCGTTTTCCTTGTGCCGCACCACAAACAGGTCGCAGCGCATGGCCTCGAGCGTGCGCAAGGTGTCGATCAGGGTCTCGCCCTTTTTCGTCGACGAATGCGCCACATCGAAATTGACGACATCGGCACTCAGGCGTACCGCGGCCAACTCGAAGCTGGTACGTGTCCGCGTGGAGGGCTCGAAGAACAGGTTGACGACCGTGCGACCACGCAGCGTGGGCAACTTGTTGACTGGCCGAAGCGCGGTCTGCCGAAGCGCCAAAGCTGTTTCGATCAACGCTTCGAGCTCCTGGCGGCTGACGCCGTCCAGCGTGATCAGATGGCGGAGCCGGCCATCTTCGGCAAATTGAACGTGACGCATCAACGCTCCGGAATCTGGATGGTTTCGAGGTGCAACACCGGCTCGGCTCGCAGCTTGATGTGCCGACCGGCGCCAATCGTGAGGTCACGCCCCACGTAGTCGGCCTGGATCGGCAACTCGCGGCCGTCGCGGCTGATCAATACCGCCAGTTGCACCGACGCGGGCCGACCCCAGTCAAACAGCTCGTTCAGCGCGGCGCGAATGGTGCGGCCGGTGTAGAGCACGTCGTCAACCAGCAACACATGCTCACCTTCGATCGACCAGGGTAGATGGGAAGGCAGCACCTTCGGGTGCAATCCAATCTGGCCGTGATCATCGCGATAGAACGAGATATCGAGTCGGCCCAGCGGCTGATCCGGACTAAGCGCGCGCGCGAGATGTTCCGCCAGCAATACGCCACCCGTCTGAATCCCGACCAGTCGCGGTCGCAAGATGCCGCGGGCGCCAAGACCGGCCTGAATCCGGGCGGTCCACTCACTCAACAGCGGTTCCACTGCCACATCGTCGTTCATCGTATTTCCAGAGCATTCGAAAGGCTGCAGCCACCAGAACGACACCGGGCGGCACTTCGTGTCACGGTCAAGACCGGGCGATCGCCGTGTGGTGCCGGCGTTACCGACAGCGGTCGGCATTCTGGGGGAATATCCGCCAAGGATAGCAGCTGGCGCCTGACGTTCGACGCGGATCAGCACCCACTACAAGCGACGCGTCAGCGTCTGGCCAGACCAATGCTGAGTCGATCGGCCTGAATCGAACACACGTCGGCGTGCGCGCCGTCCGACACTTTCACGCCGAGCTTTGGCACAATCCGGAGAATCAGTCGAACGGACGCATCCCTTGGCAGCATTCGAATATCTCGCACTTGACGGCAAAGGCCAGAACACGCGCGGCGTGATCGAAGCCGATACCGCCCGGTCGGCGCGTACGTTGCTGCGCGAGCGTGGCCTGAATGCGCTTGAGGTGCATGAACTCAACGACAAGACCAAGCCCGGCGGCTCGGCCGACTTCAGCCTGCGCCGCAATCGTCTGGGCAGCAAGCAGCTGGTCGTGTTGACGGAGCAGTTGTCGACGTTGATTCATGCCGGCCTGCCGATTGATGAAGCATTGTCGGCGCTATCGGACGAGACGGATGATGCGCGTCTGAAGCGCGTCGTGGCCGCGCTCCGTGCCCGTGTGCTGGAGGGTCGCACGCTCGCCGATGCGTTCCGGGAGTTCCCCGACAGCTTTCCGGAGTTGTTCCCCGCCACCACGGCGGCCGGCGAGCAAACCGGCAAGCTCGGCGAGGCGCTCAGCCGTCTGGCCGAATACACGCAGAACCGCGACTCGCTGCAGCGCGACCTGATTGCTGCGTTGGCCTACCCGATGCTGCTGCTGACGGTTGCGCTGGCCGTCGTCACGGGCCTGATGACGTCGGTGGTGCCGAAGATCGTTGCGGTGTTCGACAACGTCAAGGCCGAGTTGCCGTGGCTCACCAAATTGCTGATTCACCTTTCGAATCTGCTGGTGCATCAGGGCGTCTGGTTGTTACTTGGGTTGGTGATCGTCATCGTCGGGGCGGTCGCGCTGCTACGTCAGGAACGTGTGCGCAATCGCCTGGACGCGACCTTGCTGCGGCTGCCGTTGATCGGCCGGCTGTTGCGCGCCGCCGATACGGCGCGGGCCGCACGGACACTGGCGGTACTGATCGGCAGCGGCGTTCCGGTTTTGGATGCGCTCAAGCTGGCGGTGCCCACGCTGCGTCGACTGCCATTGCGCGAAGGAATGCGGAAAGCCGCCACCCGGGTCCGCGAAGGTGCGAGCCTGGGGCGGGCGCTGACGGAGGCACGCGTCTTTCCGGCGGTCACGCTGAGGCTCGTGGCCAGCGGCGAAAAAAGCGGTCGGCTGGCCGAAATGCTGGACGCGTCTGCCGATCATCTGGCCCGCGATGTGCGCCAAGCCATGGCCGTGACCAACGCCATTCTGTCGCCGATCCTGATTCTGTTTGTCGGCGCGATCGTGCTGGCGATCGTGCTCGCGATCCTGCTGCCCATTTTCGAACTCAACACGCTGATCAGCCAATGAGCGATCCGGCCATGATCGAGTTTGAAGGGGTGTACAAGCGCTATCAGGGTGGCCTGACCGGTTTGGCTGATCTCAACTTCGCCATTCAGCGCGGCGAGATGGTGTTTGTGACGGGTCATTCCGGTGCCGGCAAGTCGACCCTGATCAAGTTGATTGGGTTGCTGGAGCGCGCCAGCCGAGGCCAGGTCCGCATTGATGGCAAAGACTTGAATCAGCTTCGGAGGCCCGACGCGCAAGCCCATCGGCGGCGGCTCGGCATGGTGTTTCAGGACTACCGCCTGCTGAACCAACAACCCGTCTTTGACAATGTGGCCCTGCCACTGCGCATTGCCGGCTGGCAGCCGGCCGAAATCGACAAGCGCGTGCGCGCCGTGCTCGACCTGGTCGGACTGGGCAACCGAACCGCCGATTTTCCGCTGATGCTGTCGGGTGGTGAGCAGCAACGGGTGGGCATCGCCCGCGCGCTGGCGCCCCGGCCCAGTCTGATCATCGCAGACGAACCGACCGGCAACCTCGACCCGAAGCTCGCGACCGACGTCATGCAGTTGTTTGTGTCCCTGATGCAAGCCGGGATCACAGTCGTCGTGGCGTCCCATGATCTGCACCTCATTCAGCGCATGAAGAAACGCGTGCTGGTGCTGGACAAGGGGCGATTGATCGACGACTTCCGCCCGGAGGCCGCATGAGCGCCGATACCGAACAGGGTGGCGCTCGGCGCATTCGCGGCGCTGGCGACTTCTGGCAGAACCTGGGGCAGCAGCATCGCGACGCTTTGCAGCGCGCATGGACACGGCTCCGGCGCGCGCCCGTCAGCGCGGCAATGGGCGTTTTGTTGATCGGCTTTGCGTGGCTGCTGCCCTTGTTGGTGCATTGGCTGGAACGCAATCTGGGCGCCATGACCGATGCATTGGCGGCGAGTCACGGCGCCCAGGTCTTTCTGAATGTCGATTTGGACGAAGCCCAGGCCGAGGCGCTGGCTCAGCGCTGGCGCCAGGATTTTCCGAATCTCCGGACCCAGGTCATCAGTCGCAGCGACGGGCTGAAGGAACTGGGCGGGCTCCCCGGTTTCCGCAGCATCGACAGTCTGGTCGGCGACAACCCGCTGCCCGTGGTCATCAGCCTGGATGTCGATGATTCGGCGAGCCTGCCTGAGATTCTGGACCAGCTGAAGGGGGATCCCGGCAGCGACTTCATTCAGAGCGACGCCCTGCTCAAGCAAAAGCTGAAGCATCTGCAAGTTTTTGTCGCGCGGGCGGCCTGGATCGCCTGGCTGCTGGCCTTGACCGGGGCGCTCCTGATCAGCATCCACCTGAGTCGCATGGCCGTGAATGCCGATCGCGACGAAATCAGCGTGGCCTACTGGCTCGGCGCCAGCGACGCCTATATCCGCCGCCCCCTGCTTTATGGCGGCGTGCTGCAGGGCTTCATCGGTGCCGGTCTCGCCGCTATCCTTGTGCTCAGCCTGGTTGCTGCCACGCACCGCGCGCTGCTCGAATTCAGTCAGCAGTTTGCCGGCAACCTGGTCCTACTTGGGCCAGCTCCGGCAATGCTGTTGACAGTCTTGGGCGTGGCGACCGTGCTAGGCTGGCTGGGTGCCTTTGTGTGCACCAGTATCGACCTTGGACAACTTGGACAAACCCGCGAAGATTCCGAATGAGTGCCGTTCTCACGTCCCACATTGCCAGTGATGAACCACGCGTGCTCGTCGTTGACGGCTCCAAGGTTGCCCGCAAGATGATCGAGCAGGTGCTGAAGGCCGAGTTGCCGAATGCCGTGATCATGAGCTGCGAAACGGGCGAGCAGGCGAAGCAGCATCTGGAAGGCGTAGTCGATCTGGTCACCACGTCGCTGTCGTTGCCTGACATGGACGGCCTGGAGCTGGCTCGCTATGTGCGCGAACACGCGCCGCAGGCCTATATCCCCATTATCGTCGTGTCCGGCGCCGTCACCGAGCGCCTGGAAAACCGCGGTTTGTCGGAAGACGTGACCGACTACTTCGACAAATCCTTGGGTTTTGCGGCGCTCGCCACGTTCATCCGTGGCTACGTGACGACCCAGGAACGCGCCTCGGGCCGCGTGCTGTATGTCGAGGACAGCAAGGTCGTGGCGCTCGCCACCCGCCGTATGCTGGAAAAGTACGGGTTGACCGTCACCCACGTGACCAGCGTCGAAGACGCGCTGGCAATGATCGATACGGCCAAGGCCCAGGGCCAGGGCACGGGCTGCGACATTGTGCTGACCGACGTGTATTTGAAAGGCGGCCTGACCGGCAAGGAATTGCTGGAAACGGTGCGCGGCCCGTATGGACTATCGCGCGGCCAGTTGCCGATTCTGGTCATGACCGCCGATGACAACCCGGCGAATCAGGCTGCGTTGTTGCGGGTCGGCGCCAACGATCTGGTGCATAAACCAGTCGAGGAGCGGCTCCTCGTCACCAAATTGCTGTTCCAGCTGCGCGTGGGCCAGAACCTGCGCAGCACCCAGGCCAGCCTGCCGCATTGAGCCGGTAGCGGCCAATGCCAGACGCGTCCGATCACCCCGCAACCGAAGACCGCATCCAGCTCGAAGCGAGCTGGAAGGCGCGTCTGTTGGCTGAATTCGAAGCGCCGTACATGGCCAGTCTGCGCCAGTTCCTCAAGCAGGAAAAACAAGCGGGCAAGGTGATCTTTCCGCCGGGTCGCGAGATTTTTGCGGCGCTCGATCACACGCCGTTCGAGCAGGTCAAAGTCGTCATTCTGGGCCAGGACCCGTACCACGGGCCGGGGCAGGCCCATGGCCTGTGCTTTTCGGTGCGCCCGGGCGTCGACATCCCACCGTCGCTGCAAAATATCTACGCCGAATTGGAGCGGGATCTCGGTTTAGCTCGGCCCAGGCAGGGCGATCTCAGCGCCTGGAGTGAGCGCGGCGTTTTGTTGCTGAACGCGGTGCTCACGGTGGAGCGACACAAGGCCGGCGCGCATCAAGGCAAGGGCTGGGAACGGTTTACTGACGCGGTCATTCAGCGTCTCAACGACGAGCGCGAACACCTCGTGTTTCTGCTGTGGGGCAGCTATGCCCAGGCAAAGGGCAAGATCGTCGACACGCGCCGGCATCTCGTGCTGAAGGCCCCGCATCCGAGCCCCTTGTCCGCCTACCGCGGATTTATCGGCTGCGGCCACTTCTCGAAGACCAATGCCTACTTGGTCGCACACGGACAGCTGCCCATTGACTGGTCAACCTGAGCGGGCCGTCACAAATCAATTGTTTAGGCGACTTTTTTCATATCCAAACTGCGAAAATCGGTCTAAGGCACTGGCCTGGACCCAATTGTCGCCCGTAGAATTGTGAAACTTGTTGGCATCACCTGCTCAAAACCGCTCATCGTCTGTGCAAGGCCGGAAAACTGCGACAGGGGCCGCAACGAGAGCGAAACAACCAGATAAACTTCGTCGCAACCAGGGAAGTGCGAACCACAGCACAGTTTTGCGTGCTGCCTCCCTACTTTTGCCGCACCGACTACCACGCGCCCATGGACAGCAAAATGAAACGTCAGACCGCATCGAACAGGACCTGGCTTGGACGGATGGCCGGCTTATGTGCCCTCTTTCTGGCACCGCTGGCATCGGCGCAGGTGATTTACACCTACAACAACACCACGACCGGCACGATCCCGGAGACCACCACGACTTGTGCGACCGTCAACACGCTGGTCCGCACGTTTACGGTGACTGAGACGTTCACTGTTGCCAACGTCGCGCTCGGACTGGATATCACCCACGACACGCGTGGGCAGCTGCGCGTCTACGTGACGCCGCCGGGCTCCGGCGAAGTGACAATGCTGAACAACGGTGGCGACACGAACAACAACTACAACATCATGTTGTCGACCAATAACGAGGCCGACAACACCTCGGACGATGGCGACGCCGACACCAACGGCACCTTCGCGCTGTATCGCCGTCTAGTCACGAATACCAACGCCGTGAACTACACCGGCGCTGCCAATGGCACCTGGACGATCCGAATCTGCGACACCGATGGTGCTGGCGCGGCTGGGTCGTTTAACAGTGCCCGCTTGGTGCTGCGCTCCGCCGAGACATTCCCGGCGGCCTGCAGCGCTGGCAACACCATCAGTTTCGACTGGGGCGCACTGGGCGAGGAAGTGGCGTTCACCAATACGACGGTTTCCGGAGTCACGCTCTCACAGGGCACCACCTCAGGCGAAGCGCCGACGGACGACGCCGCGTCAACGAGTTTCCGGACACGCACGACCGTGACCGGTAACCATACGGGCTACTACACGCTGCGTATGAATACGAATACCGATACCGAATCGTCGCTTGAAACCACGCGTTTGAACTTCTCAGAGCCGGTGCACGGTCTCACCTTCAACTTGCTCGACGTCGACTGGACGAACAACTCCTGGGAAGACTATGTGCGCGTCGAGGCGGTCGGACCAAGTGGTGAGGCGCGTTCGACCCAGGTCGTCCCTGCCAATGCGCAGAACGCCTATGCAGGCGACTGGATGGAGCCCGACATCGCGTCGGCCGCTACTGAAACGTTCGGCAATATCGCTTACACGTTCTCTGGCCCCGTGTCGTACGTGATTATTCAGTATGCGCAAGGTAACGAACCACAGACCAACTCGGCATCTCAGTTCGTCGGGGTCGCGGACTTTGGCTTCTGTGCGTACGACTTTGGTGACGGCCCAACGAGCTATGGCACGACGCTCGCTGCGAGCGGCGCGCGCCACTCACTGTCTTACCGCAACTTGTTCATGGGCACCGCACCCGATGGCGACGCCGATGGCTTACCAGGTGCAGCTGCGAATGGCGACGGCGCCGACGAAGATGGCGTGACGCTGCCGACCAAGCTCGGCGCGCCCTCGCCGGGCTTTCAGTGCGGCAGTTATGTCACCGCCGCCGGTGAGTTCTGTGTTCGGGTCAATGTCACGAATAGTCTGGCCACAGCCGCGCAGCTGGTCGCTTGGCTGGACGCCAACGGCGACGGCGATTTCGCCGATGCGAACGAGCGCAGCATTCCGCGCTTGCAAGGCGGCACGGGCGGCGCGGGTGACAATCTGTTTGCCACTGGCAATATTCCTGCCGGTTTCAGTGGCACCGTCACGCTGATTTGGTCTGGCTTGACCTCGCCCGTCACAACCGGCGCCACCTATGTGCGCGCCCGACTCACGTCCGACCCACTCTTCTTCAGCGATACAACGTTGCCAGCGTCGACTGGCCTCGTTCGCGACGGCGAAGTCGAAGACGTCTTCCTGCCCGCCGGCACGCTGCCAGTGACGCTGGCCTATGTGCAATCCAGCCAGCAAGGCCAAAAGCTGAGCGTGAATTTCACGACGACGACCGAGACGAACAACGTCGGCTTCAGCATTGTTGAGCGTGTAGCTGATGGCAGCTTCAAGCCCCTGCATGCGCATTTGATTCCGAGCAAGCTCAGCAACAGCACCGATGTGAGCCAATATGCGGCCACCGATGTGAACCTGCCGGCCAACGGGCAGTTCTACATCATGGATCACGACATTTACGGTCAGAGCTCGGTGCGCGGGCCGTTTGTGGTTGGCACGACACAAGGTCAGCAGCCGAATGTCGAGCGCATCAACTGGTCGACCACCTGCCAGGCGGTGGCGGCCGTGCGTCAAAGTCGCGTCGCCGCGCCCAACAAGGCCACACTCTGGGTGGCGGAGAAGGGCTTTTATCGCGTGACCGCGGCCGCGTTGCAATCGGCTGGCATTGATTTTAGCGCAGCGCCCGCCGATCAGCTGGCGGTGACGTACCTTGGCAAACCCGTACCCGTTCGCGTGGTCGCCGCTGGCAATTCGTTCAGCGGTTCGGCTTACCTCGACTTCTTTGCCGAACCAACCGAAAACCTTTACACCTCCGAAATGCCGTTCGAACTGTCGGTGAACGCCCAACAGCATCTGGCCATTACGGCCGACGCGACGGTTGCCACCGTGGACACCCCAGCGTGGTACTGGGCGGAATCGGTGTATGCACCGAACCGCTTCTACAACTTCGCATCGCCGACCGAAGACCCTTGGTACGCCGATCGGTTGCTCGCCTACCCCAATCAACCAGCCAGTTTGAATACCAGCCTCAGCATGGATGCCGTCATGAGCACTCCGGACTTCCATCCAGAACTCAGCGCCAAGTTGATCGGTGTGACGAATTGGCCGGATGGTGGCCAGGATCACCACGTGCAGTTGACCCTTGCGGGCCAAATGGTTGCCGAAGCGCGCTTTGACGGGGTAAGCACCGAGACAATTCGCAGTTTGCAGCCGTTGCTCGGCAACGGCACGCATGCCATCAGTGTCACTGCGACCGGCAATACCGGGTTCGCGCACGACCTGAACTACCTGGAGTCCATCTCGTTGCGCTATCCGCGCCAACCGGTGGCAATCTCGGACCGCCTATTTGTGGATGCGCTGCAAAGCAGCTTCACGCGTGCGGATGAGTGGGATACCGACGAAGACTCCGGCGCCGATCGTCTGCATCGCTCTGGCTTTGAAGCGTCGGCCGTGATCGCCGGTCTGCGCGTCCAGAATCTGTCCGGCAACGATGTTGTGGCCTACATCGGTCGCGGCGATAGCTGGCGCTGGCTGAGCCAGGCAGCGGTGGAACCCGATGGCTCGATGCGGCTGCCGTCTGAATCGGGTTCGAGTTATTTTGTCTCGACGGTAGCGGCGATTGGTGTTCCACGCATCGAGAGCGTCGCGGTGGAATCCGATATCCAGTCGGGTCAAGCAGACTATTTGATCATCGCCCACCCGAGCCTGATCAGCGCGCTCCAGCCGTTGGTCCAGTATCACCAGAACAATGGTCTGACCGTCAAAGTGGTGGACGTGACCCAGGTCTACGCGCAGTACGCGCACTATGTGCCCGAAGGCAAGGCGATTCAGGACTATCTGGATGCCGTCGTGCCGAGCATGGGTGTGAACTACGTACTGCTAGTCGGTGGCGATACGTACGACTACAAGAACTATCTCGGTACGGGCTCGGTCTCGCTGATCCCGACTCAGTACGGCCAGACTGATGACGTCGTCCGCTACGCCCCGCTCGATGGTCTCTATGCCGACGTCAACCGTGACGGCGCTCCAGAGTTCAGTCTGGGTCGCTTGCCAGTGCGTACGAGTACCGAACTCTCGAATGTGATCAGCAAGATCATTGGCCGGAATAACGCCCTGGCCCAGCGCAATCTGGTGTTGGCTGCGCCGGTCTCTGATAGCGAAGGCGATTTCGACGCCGTCAACGACGATCTCGCGGCGGCGCTGCCGGGCGCGTGGACGACGACTCGGGCCTATGGTGACCAGGGCGGTGCAGCGACGGCACGCAGCAACCTGCTGGCCGCGATGGCAGCGAATCCGACGGTACTGAGCTATGTCGGTCACTCGGCGCCGACGCAGTGGAGCTTCGATCCGATGCTCACGGCGAGCGACATTACGTCGGGCAGCGGCCAAACCAGCGATCTGGTCGTTCAGTCGGGTTGCTGGAACAGCTACTTCGTGTCACCGACGGCGAACACGATGGCGCATGCGTTCCTGCTGACGCCGGGCAAGGGCTCGGCAGCCGTCATTGGTGTGACGAGCCTGACCAGCTTGGCCTCGCATCAGGCGCTCGGCGAACTGCTCTATGGCGAACTTGCGGCGGGCACGCGCATCGGTGATGCACTCCGCCTGGCCAAGATGCAACGCGCCGCGCAAGGATTTGATCCGATTCTGTGGTCGGCCACCCTGCTCGGTGATCCCGCCATGCCGATCCGCTGATCGGTCGCAACCACCCGCAAAAAAACCCGGCCTGGCCGGGTTTTTTTGTGGGCGCAATCATCGCGACCGCCGGGCAGATTGCGCGCCACAAGGCACTGTCCAATCGGCAACTATGACTTTTTCAGATGCGCGAGATTGACCGCGATCTCTTTGGACTTGGGCTCGAGCTTCGCCGCCTGCTGCACCGCGATGATGGCTTCCGGCAATCGGTTCAGGTGCGCAAGGATCTGCCCGCGACGCCAGTGCATGCCAGCCGCGCTCAGTTTTTCGGGCGCGGGCGTGATCGCTAGCAACGCGTCCAGCGTTTTCAACCCCTCTTCGAGATCCTGACCGCTCAACGCGGCATACTTGCCGAACTGATACCGGATCACCACGTGCTCAGGGTCGATTGCCAGCGCCGCGCGCACGGCTGCGCCCATCTCGGTGTACTGCTTGTCCTGGTCGTACATTCCGACAACGACGCTCAAGACTTCTGGGTCGGCGGGCCGAATCGCGAGCGCGGCCAGCATTTCGGCCTTCGCACCAGCCCGGTCTTTTGCGGCCGACTTCAGCGTGGCCTGCGCGCGATGTCCGGCCACCGCGTCCAACGTCGCGAGTTCGTCGGCAATGCGCTTCGCCTCATCTTCATCGCCACCCATGAAGCCGGGTGCCTGCAAATGAAATTGAATCAGACCATATTGCGCCTCAAACAAGCGGGGATCCAATTCGGCTGATCGTTCGAATTCAGCCTTGACCTTGCGGGCATAACCCGCTGCCGAGAACATGTTCGCTTCTTGCGCCATGCGTCCGTAGGCTGCACCCAGCCAATAGTGTGCTTCGGCGGAATCAGGCAGCGACTCGGCTTGCGCCTCGGCGCGCGTCATGGCTTGCTCCAATTGCGCTTCGTCACTGCTACCCAGGAGTTTTCGAATGGCCAGACTCTCTGCTGTGGTTGTCGGCGCCTCCGCCTGCACGCCGCCCGTCGCCATCAGCCACGCCAGGGCGACGCCCACGATCAATCTCCGCTTTTGCATTGTCACGCTCCATGTTGTCATTTGCTGTTGTCGCTGCCGTCCGCTGCACCGATCCGCACACCGTTGAAGGTCTGCCCGCGCTAGATGGCAATCCGACTGTCCCATCACAGTCGGGCTGGAGTGTGACGCTTTGAAAATGAAGCCTGTCTGTACCGATCGCCGGTGCCGATCGCCAGCGTGGTCAGGTCGATGATCGCGTTCGCCTCATTGCCGGGCACGCCAAACACGCCAACGATCCCAGGCATACGACGACGCCACCAGCATGCCGCCAAGACCTGCGATCAGGCTGGGCCCGAGCCCCACATCCCAGGCCACGACGAGGAGCCAGAGCAAGAAACTGCCAAGAAACGTGATCAGGAGCAGGCGGAGTGCCAGCCGTTGGCGCTGCTCAGATTGCCAACGCCAAGTTGCCAGCCTTGCCAACGTTTTCGCCGTCAGTTGCCCCGGCGCGCTGTGCGGGATCGACGATCGCAACGCGTCGGTCAAAGGCGCTTCGAGACCAGCCTCGTGCCAGCGCTTGGTTTGGGAATCGAAGTCAAACGGTTCACGAGACATGAGCCACTCCAAAATGTCGGTCACTTTGTTCGCGCAACCATTGCCGGGCGCGAAACAAGTGACTTTTGATGGTGCCAATCGGTAGACCGGTGCTATCAGCGATCTCGCCAAGCGGCATCGCCTCGACGTAGTAGAAGCCGAGCAATGCCCTGGGCAACGCCGGCATCTGCGCAAGCGCCGCAGTGAGAAAGGTCTGGCGTTCCAAGTCGAGCATTTGTTGCAGTACCGTCGGCGAGTCGTCTTCCACGTCGGCAAGGGTATCGGGCTCGATCAGCATCATGCCGTTCGTGCGTTGCCGTTCCAGATAGCGCAGCCCGATATTGAACGCGACCCGCAGCACCCAAGTCGACAGCCGACTGTCACCGCGAAACTGGTCGAGCCGTTGGTAGACACGCAGGAACGCCTCCTGACTCAGGTCCTCAGCCATCGCTGCATCCTGCGTGAGCCGCATCATCGACCGCCAGACCGCATCCTGCTCACGCTTCACTAAGGTCGCAAACGCCTCGGGCCGCCGCGCGCGCAAGGCCGCGAGCAACTCGGCATCGTCAGGATTGTCCTCGGCGCGGGCCATGGTGAGCAGCATGATAGGTCGATGCACGCTTGGATACTGGTCATGCCCAATCGGTTGCAAACCCGTTAGCAACGGCGATCAGAAGGCGTGCAACACAACTTGCAACCGGCTGCGCCATCGACGTATCCAAGCTGGGACTGAAACCGAAGTGCGCCGCGAACGGACGAATTCGGTAGCACCGGACGCCCCCACCGGAGCGTCACACTTGAACCCAAGACAGATGACACGGCTCGGAGCCGCCAGGAGTGATCATGAAAGGTGTGCTGGTTCCCATTATGTTGTTCTTGTGCGTGACCTACGGCTTTCGCCTGCTGGTCGACGCCGTCGTGCGCGTGCTGACCCTAAAGAGCGGCGCCAGTGATGACGCGGTGCGTTTGCTGATCCGAGATGCGCGGGAGGGCCGCTGGCTTGGCGCCCTGCATCTGGCGTTCAATATCATCGGGCTCGCCGTGCCGGCCATGCTCTGGCCAGATCCTTGGCCCAGCGAGCCGAGTCTCCGGCTACTGGCGACGCTGGCGTTGGGTTTGGGGTTGGCGAATCTCGGCTACGCCTACATCGCCCATCGGACCAGCAAGCAGCCTATGACGTGATTCAGCCCGGCGACGGTCTACAAATCCAAACCCGAAACCTGCGGACCAAGGACGTGCGCCAATTAGCGCAGTGCTTCCCGCAACACACCCTGACAAAGGACTGACCCCATGATGATGACCAGGACAGCCTCCGGCTTTGCCGGAGCCGGGCGGCTTATGGCCGCGATTCTTGCGATGCTCGTGTTTGCCACCAGCCACGACGCAGTGGCCGAACCACCGTCCGATGCTGTGACGCCCGAAGTGCAGCAAGCGGTCTTGCAAGCCGATGCGGACGTCTTTGCGATCGTGTTCGGCAACTGCCAATGGACGCAACTGAAATCGCTGGTCGCGCGCGACATGGAGTTCTATCACGACCGGCATGGGCGCATGGCGACCAGTGGCGATCAGTTCATCGGTCTGATCCGCAAGAAGTGCGCACGCGAGGCAAGCGGCGAGGACTATCGCGCACGCCGTGAGCTCGATCGCGACAGCGTGCAGTTGCATGCGATCGGCGATTTCGGCGTGTTGGAGATCGGCACGCACCGCTTCTTCCGATTGCATGAAGACGGCAGCGAGTCATTGGTGGAACAGGCCGCGTTCGCGCAGATCTGGCGCCGTGACGGGAAGCGCTGGAAGCTCGCCCGTGTCATCAGCTACGGGCATGAAAAGCTGGCCGAGCAACCTTAGCAGTACTTGTGAGAGTGGCTTCAATCCCGAATCAATCAGGCGTCACGACCGCATCATCGCAAGATTGATTCGCGGCTGAAGCCGCTCCTACAAAGGAACCAGACCCCACCGACTCCAGCTGCTGACGATCACTTCAGCCCCGAAACAATCTGGCGCCATGGGTGCATCAAACTGTCAGCGACGATGCGCGATTCTTACGACGGCGCGGTGTGGCAAGTAGCCCGCTCCCCAGCCCGCTCCCACTCGCGTGTGAGCGGGAGCGCTCCCTCCCCCACGAGCGCGGGGAGGGCCCGGCTCCACCAGGTCAATGCGACTCGGACACGATCGCCGGAATGACCAATTCGCTCAGCAGCTTCAACGTCAACCGGGGTGCGCCTTGCACATCGTAGTTTTCAGTGGTCACCACGATCGACGCATCCAGGCTTGGCACATACAACACGGTGTTGCCGCCGGTCCCGTTCATCGCAACCAAATGGATGGTCTCGCCATTGGCAAGCGGCAGATCGAGCAACCACCACAGGTAGCCATAGTCGATCTTGGGTGCTGCCTCGACTTGTGCGTGTGCCGTGCTTGATGCCTTCACCCAGTCGGCTGACACGACTTCTGTGTGGCGATACATCCCGTCGTCCAGATACAGCTGCGCAAGCTTCAACAAGTCTCGGCTGCGGAGCGACAGGCCCCCACCGCCTTGCGCCAAACCGAGCGGCGAGTATTGCCAACTCACCGATTGAATGCCGAGCGGCTCGAACAGATGCCGCGCCGCAAATTCCGGGAGCGGCATGCCGACGGCGTTCTGCACCGCTTGGCCGAGGGTCGTGACGCCCGCTGTGCAATAGCGAAAACTGCGGCCATACGGCGAGTCCGCGGGTTTCGGAATCCAGGCCGGATACCCTTGAATGGGCAGATCGACAAAAAATCCCACCCAGTCCTCGATCAGGTACATCCGCTCTTCGTTGCCGCGCGAATGCTCGCTCCAGTCATCGCACTCGAGCGGCCCGCTCATGGTGAGCACGTCCTCGATGCGCATGGCGTCCTTGCGCGGGTCCGGGTTGGCGGGCGGCGACGGGCGTGCCAACAGCGGCAACAGGCGGGCATCGACATCGCGAATGTGACCCTGATCGATCGCAATGCCGGTCAACATGCTGGTGACGGTCTTGGTAACCGAACGGGTATTTCGAAGTGCTGCGGCGCCACCCTCGTCGTAGTACCGCTCGAATCCGAGTTGCCCATGCCGGGCGATGAGGATCGACGTAATCTTCTGGTACGCGCCGTTCTGGATCTGCTGATCGAGTGCAGCCAGTGCATCGGGATCAAGATGTAGTGCCTTTGGGCTGGCTTCGATCCAGTCGGGTTTGGCGTCTTTGGTCGCCGCGCCAACGAGTGCCGGCACCATCAGGCTGACGGCCACACCCCATGTTGTCCACCATTTCGCGATTCCTGTTCGCATTACTGAGTCCTTGGCTGAGTGAATCGCCCATGACATCACCAGGATGTCGGGCGGTGACGGGATCATGCCGGTGCTGATTCCGAAATACTTGTCTCCATGAAACCGGACACCGCTTACGACGCTGGATGTCAGCGCCGGTCTTGCCGAAATGCCCGCGGGTTCACACCGTATGCTCGGCGGAAGCGGTGGCTGAAGTGGGCCGCATCGGCGAACCCCAGATCAAGCGCAATGTCGGTCACACTGCGCGCGCTGAGGCGCAGCCAACCGCAGGCACGCTGCAAACGATGGCGAAACAAATACTGCGCTGGCGTGACGCCGCATCGCTGACGCAGGAGTCGGGCGAGGCTCACGGGGTGCACACCCACCGCGCCCGCCAACGTCCGAACATCCGGGCAATCGGGATGCGCATCGAGATACGCCTCGGCGCGTGCCAGCCATGCCGCCCCTGGTAGCGGACGCTGCTCGGAGAGCGATCGGTCCAGCAGACGCAGGCTCAAGGATTCCAACTCAAGGTCCTGCAGCGATCGACTCAAGCCCGTGGCCAGCGTCTGTGCGAGGCCGAGCGCAACGGGAATCTGGATCGGTACCTTGGGTAACGGCAAGACCTCGCTGAGATGCTGCCAGTCTTCGCGCGACCAGGACACCGCCATGAACTTACCCAATCGCTCGCCAAAGCAATCGCGGTGCTCCGTATCCGGTGGATTCAACACCAACGTAGCGGCGGCGGCGGTGTCCAGCGCACGCGCCCGAGACTGGTAATCACCATCCCAAGCAAAGACCCAGTGTGGATCGGCGTGGCCATGTTCGGCAACCGCATGCGCCGGAACGGTGGCCTGCATCAGGGCGAACTGAAAGTGTCCTGCCTGTCGCCGGGTTTCGATTGCGCCGAGAAATGGTGCTGCCCGCATGTGCTGCCGTCCATCCGTCCTGGATGGCTTCAAGCTTAGCGCGGGACGATCAATTGGCGCGGGCGCTTTTTCGGTCGCCCAAATAAATTGACCATCGCACGCCGGGCGTCGTGCGATGGTCTGACCCTACTTTTACAGAGGTGAAACTAAGCGAACAGCTTAGGCTTTCTTCGGAGCAGCCTTCTTCGCAGCGGCCTTCTTGGCAGCTGGCTTCTTGGCGGCAGCCTTCTTTGCAGCCGGCTTCTTCGCAGCAGCCTTCTTGGCCGCTGGCTTCTTCGCAGCAGCCTTCTTCGCCGCTGGCTTCTTCGCAGCAGCCTTCTTGGCCGCCGGCTTCTTTGCAGCCGCTTTCGCGGTCGTTGCTTTCTTCACTACTTTCTTCGTCGTTGCTGCTTTCATGGTTATAACTCCTCTTGGTTGGCAGATTGCCCGGTAAAACTCAAACGTGGATGCCGACTGCCGGGGCACCCACAGAAAAGGGGGAGGTGATCGACGCGCAGCGTGCGGCGCGAGAGCGGACGACGATCAATCGCGAGGAGCGCGATGTGTGGTTTTCGATCGATGTGCTGTCCGACGTATTGAAATTCATTGTTGAAGCATGCTTGTCACGCGGGCGCAAAACTAATCGTTGTGCGCTTGACTGTCAACACGTTTCGTGTTCTGGGACTCAAAGAAATGCAATTGCGTTGCATCGATCACACAACTTGTGTGCGCCGCGTCGACTGATTTTCGACCAAGCACGAGCATCACACACCACCACCAACCGGTGCACGCGTGCTCGATGCGTGGCATCGCTTGTGCTGCACATATGGCTGTATCGCGGCCACAATGATCGCCTGCAAACCGCGCCAGTATTGACGATCCACGTCGTAGTCGAAGCGCAGCGACAATCTTCGAAGCCATGCGTTGACCGGTTTGCATGCCACTCACCCGACGCACATCGGACCGCGATCGACGCTCGCGCAACCACTTTCGACAGCGATTCTTGCGCTCGGTGTGCGCCGATGAGCGGCACGCGCTGCGCACCGCCGATTCATCGGCGCACTCAGGCCATTTGCACGGCCCGAACGCCAACGTCACCCCAGAATGCAGCAGAATCCGTATCCAAGTGGACGCCGCGAGCACGCTCGCAGCCCGTTCGTCACCGACATCGCAAGGAGGCAAGACATGCTCAGTCCAGTCCATTCACCGATCCAACGCGCGCACTTCGCGATTGCGATGACGCTGCTCTGGGCGGCGTCCACACCACTCGGCGCAGCACCACCCACTACCCCGAGCGCGCCGATTGCCGTCGCGACGCCGCATGCGGTGGTCGCGCCATTTGGAACGCGCGACGACCCGTATTACTGGCTTCGCGACGATGGCCGCCAAAGTGATGCCGCGATTGCGTTGCTCACCGAAGAGAATCGCTATGCCCGGGCAAGCCTTGATCATCTCAGGCCGAGCATGGGCCAGTTGTACGTCGAACTGCGCGGCCGTACCGCCGAAGCCGACTGCAATGTGCCCTATACGAAACGTGGCCTTTGGTTCCAGACGTGCACACGCGCTGGGCTTGCGTACCCAGTACATCTGTACAGTCGTCGTGCCGATTCCCGAAAGCCCGAGAGCTTGCTTGACCTCAATGAGCTGGCAGCCGGACACCGGTTCTTTTCGGTGGGCAGCTTTGTGGTCAGTCCTGATGGTCGCTACCTGGCGTGGACCGAGGATCGGGTCGGTCAGCGACGCTACCTGCTGCGCATCCGCGAGCTGGCGACCGGCCGCGAGATCAGCGAACCCATCGCCGATGTTGAGCCGACGATCACATTTGCCGACAACGGCGTGCTGTACATCCGAAAGGATTCGCGGACGCTACTCGGCAATCAAGTATTGCTGCACGTGCCGGGGCAGTCGGCTGCTGGCGATCGACGCTTATATACGGAGTCCGATCCGACGGCATTCCTGACGGTCAAGCGCACCCGCAGCGATCGCTTCATGCTGATCGGTTCGTCATCAACGGCGTTCACAGAGTGGCGGTTTGCCCGGGCGAGCGATCCAGAACTCGCCTTTCAAGTGATCTATCCCCGCGAGAATGGACACGAGTACGACGTCGAGGACCACGGTAAGGAATGGCTACTGCTCAGCAACTGGCGTGCCGACAATTTTTCGATTTTTCGGGCTCCCATCGACGCGGCATCAGATCGTTCACAGTGGCAGGAGTGGCTGGCAGGCGACACGACGCGCCTCTTCGAGACCATGGCAGTCATGCAGGATGCGGCAGTCATCAGCGAGCGCAGCGCCGGCCTGAAGCGATTGCGGGTCAAATATTTCGCCGACGGCGCCGAGCATTTGATCCAGTTTCCGGACCAGAGTTACGCGGCGTTGCCCAGTAACAACCCAGAGCAGGCTAGCCAAAAGTTTCGTCTGGTGTATTCGGCGTTGAACACGCCCAGCTCGATTTTCGAATACGACCTGAAGACCCAAAAGCTCAAGCTGCTGAAGCGGGAGCCAGTGCCGGACAAGCGCTTCAAACCCGGGAACTACGTCTCGGAACTCCATATGGTGCCAGCCCGCGATGGCAGGCAGATTCCCGTTTCGCTGTTGTATCGAAAGCGTGCCGGCGCGCGGCAGGCCGCTACGTTGATCACCGGTTATGGCGCGTACGGCACCTCGACTGATCCGGTATTCAACGGCAACCGTCTGAGTCTCGTCGATCGCGGCATGCTGTTTGTCATCGCGCATGTCCGCGGTGGCCAGGAAATGGGTCGGGAGTGGTATCAGGATGGTCGGCATCTGAATAAGTTGAACTCGTTCTACGACTTTCTTGATGTGACCGACTGGCTCGTTCGCGAAGGCCGATCGGACCCCAAACGGATCGTGGCCCAGGGAGGTAGCGCCGGCGGCTTGCTGGTTGCGGGTGTCGCGAACATGGCACCCAATCGCTATCGCGCCATCATTGCCAACGTGCCGTTTGTCGATGTGGTGACCAGCATGCTTGACGCGAATCTGCCGCTGACTGCCAATGAGTACGGCGAATGGGGGAACCCCATGCTGGCTGAAGACTACGCGTACATGCTCCGCTACTCGCCCTATGACAATGTCACCGCACAGGCGTATCCCAATATGATGGTGACAACGGGCCTGTTCGATACGCAGGTTCCGTATTGGGGACCAGCGAAGTGGGTGACCAAATTGCGGCGCATGAATCAGGGCGACAGCAGGATTCTTTTGATGACCAACATGTTCTCCGGCCACGTGGGCAACTCCGGGCGCTACCAGCGCCTGAAGGATGTGGCCTTGAACTATGCGTACATCTTCGACCAGGTCGGCATCAAGGTGCACATCACCAGCAAGCGGCACGTGGACTGGCCTAAGCGCAGTATCGATGGCGCCTTCCTGGTGTACAAGACCAGCCCGGACGCGCCCTGAGCGCCGGTCAGCAAGAATGCCGCGCTGAATCGCCGCCGTTGCCGACGTCCAAAGGCGGCGCCGGCACCTGCCCGATTTCGGACGGACAACCCGACAAGTCCTTCCGGTATTTTCGGTATAGTCTTTCTGTTGGCTGACGCAAGCGCCGACTCGGCTCGGCATTGGTCTTGCATTTCAATTAAGGAGTGATGGCTTGAATCAGATCTTGATGACCAAGATCCGCCGCCAAGGGCGTCGGCTCACGAGCTTGCTGGTACTTTGCCTGGTGCTGTCGGCGTGCGGGCAGTCCGGCGAACTTCGCCACCCGGATGCGCCGGCGCCAGAGAACAACCCTGCGGCGACGGAATGAGCATTCGCTTTACCAAGATGCATGGAATCGGCAACGATTTCGTGATCATCGATGCCCGAAGCCAGCCGGTCGATTGGTCGGCCGAACTCGCTGAGCAGATTGCCGATCGGCACTTTGGCGTTGGCTGCGATCAACTGATTACCATTCACGCTGGCACGGACGGCGCCGCCGCGCGCTATCGGATTCTGAATCAGGACGGCAGCGTCGCGGGTCAATGCGGCAACGGACTGCGCTGTGTAGCGGCGTGGCTGTGGCGGGACAATCCGGCCTTACCCAATCCCCTGCTTATCGATGGCGATGCCGGGCGCATGGTCTGCGAACGTCTCGCTGACGGCCGCATTCGGGCAGCGATCGGCGAGCCGATGTTTGCGCCAGCACAGATTCCGTTCATGGCTGACGAGCCGGCCGCCCACTATCTGTTGGAATTGGCGGACGGCTCGATCGATATCGGGGCCGTGTCGATGGGCAATCCCCATTGCCTGGTGGTCGTTCCGTCGGTCGATCAGGCGCCCGTTGCGACACTCGGCGCATTGCTTGAGCGCCATCCGCGATTTCCGGATCGGGTCAACGTCGGCTTCGCCGAGGTGGTGAGTCGCGCCGCGATTCGACTCAGGGTGTTCGAGCGCGGCGTAGGCGAAACTCTAGCTTGCGGCAGCGGTGCGTCGGCCGCGGTCGCTATCCTCAGGCAGCGCGATGTGGTGGATGCCACCGTTGGCGTTGACCTGCCGGGTGGCCACCTCGACATCAGCTGGGCCGGACCTGGATCGACCTTGCTGATGAGTGGACCCGCACAATTTGTGTTTGATGGAATCTGGAACCATGACTGATTTTGCTACGCGCCGTGAACTCGATGTACTGGATGTCGCCGGCTTTCTGCGCCGCAATCCGGACTTCCTCAGTGAGTTCCCAGACCTTGCGCTGACGCTGCGCCTGCCGCGCCATCAGGGCGCCAGCACGTCGCTTGCCAGCTATCAACTCGACGTGTTGCGCGACAAGAACCGAGCGCTCAGTCGACGCCTCCAAGAACTGGTGGGAATCGCCCAGGACAATGAACAGCTGGTCGCGCGCGTCCACAGTTTCACACTGAGTTTGATGCGTGCACATACACCGACCGATACGTTGTCTACGGTAGTCGCCACGTTGACGGAAGACTTTCACACCGATCTGGTGCGCGTGGTGCTGTACCGGGACCCGGGCTTTCAATCCGAGTGGTTGAACGTGATCGACCGACAGGATCCGCGACTCAGTATGTTCTCGGAGTTCCTGAGTCAAGCCGAGCCACTGTGCGGGCGCTTGAATGAAGATAAATTGGAGTTCCTGTTTGGCGCCTTGTCCGAGCGCGCTCTTTCGGCCGCGTTGTTGCCGATCGAGGACCTTGGTTTTCTGGCTATCGGCAGCAAGGATCAGAACCGCTTTCATCCCGGCATTGGGACGCTGTTCCTGAAACTGATCGCCGATGCGGTGGCCGCGGCCATGTCGAGGTTCGGCCCATGAGCATGATTTCCGGATTGATTCTGGCGCTGGTGCTGCAGCAGGCTCCCGAGCGCCCGGCCGAATGGGCAACACCCATTGCGATGCCTGGCTTGCCGAATCTGCATCAAGTCGACACCGGCATCTACCGAAGTGCGCAGCCTGAAGCGGGCGCGCAGGCATCACTGTCGGCGCTCGGCGTCCGCAGCGTGATCAGTCTTCGCTATTCGGAAGACGATCCAGCGCTCCTTCCGAATGTGCAACGCATCCATGCGCCGATCGAAAGTTGGGACGTGGACCACGATGAAATCATGTTGGCACTGAAGTCCCTGATCGATCCGGACAACCAGCCCGTGCTATTGCATTGCCGACATGGCGCCGATCGAACCGGGACCGTAATGGCGAGCTATCGCATGGTGGTGCAAGGCTGGTCAGCCGATGCCGCCATCACAGAGATGCGCGAAGGTGGATACAACTACCACGCGATCTGGCGCAACATGATTCGCTATCTGGAACGTCTGGATGTGACCGCTGCGCGTGCGGAACTGGGCCTGTCCGGCCCCGCACCGACAACTGCACCGTCAATCAACGCGAGCACGACGCCATTGGTGCCGTCCGGCAAGCACTGACGTGACGTCGATCGGCAGGCGTCTTGATGGACGCGCCAACCAGGTCTGCGGGCCGGTCGCGAGCGATAGCCCCTAACTCACGACCGTGATGCGACGCGCAGCACAGGCCGGTACCTGTGCTGCGCCACCCCGAACATGGGTTGCTACGCCGATTCCTCGTCGTACGATTCTTCCTCGGCCGGCTCCTCATACGATTCTTCCTCAGCCGGCTCCTCGTATGATTCTTCCTCGGCGGGCTCGTCGTAGGCCGCCTCTTCTTCATACGACGCTTCTTCCTCAGCCGCAGCTTCGGCTTCGGCGGCGGCTTCCGCTTCGGCAGCCGCTTCTTCTTCCGCAGCAGCTTCGGCTTCGGCAGCAGCTTCGGCTTCGGCAGCAGCTTCGGCTTCGGCAGCAGCTTCGGCTTCGGCAGCAGCTTCGGCTTCGGCAGCAGCTTCGGCTTCGGCAGCGGCTTCGGCTTCGGCGGCAGCTTCTTCTTCCGCAGCGGCTTCGGCTTCGGCAGCCGCTTCTTCTTCCGCAGCGGCTTCAGCTTCGGCGGCAGCTTCCGCTTCAGCAGCTGCTTCTTCTTCCGCAGCGGCTTCGGCTTCGGCAGCCGCTTCTTCTTCCGCAGCAGCTTCAGCTTCGGCGGCAGCTTCTTCTTCCGCAGCAGCTTCAGCTTCGGCGGCAGCTTCTTCTTCCGCAGCGGCTTCAGCTTCGGCGGCAGCTTCCGCTTCAGCAGCTGCTTCTTCTTCCGCAGCGGCTTCGGCTTCGGCGGCAGCTTCTTCTTCCGCAGCGGCTTCGGCTTCGGCAGCCGCTTCTTCTTCCGCAGCAGCTTCAGCTTCGGCGGCAGCTTCTTCTTCCGCAGCGGCTTCGGCTTCGGCGGCAGCAGCGTCGGCTTCAGCGGCAGCAGCATCGGCTTCGGCTTCTTCCGCATCGGCCTCCGCGTCTTCTACGACCGTCTCTTCCTCGTAGCTGGTTTCCTCTGAGGATTCCTCGACGTATTCCTCAGCGTAAACGCCCTCGCCTTCGTCCTCGGCCGTGGCGTAGGAATCCGGAACGTCGTCCGGGTCTGCGGCATACGTTTCCAGATACTTGGCGTCAGCGACGTAACTGTCGTCGTAGTATTCCTCGAAGTCCTCCGTGTATTCCTCGTTGACTTCTTCGAAATACTCCTCCGAGTAGGTGGTCTGGTAAGTCTCAGACCGCACGTACTGCTCGTACGTTACGACTTCATACGTTTCCTGATACACGACCTCGTAATACTCGGTCGTGTAGGTCTCGTACTGCTGCACGAAAGTAGGCGAATAGAAGTAGTCCTGATACTGCCAGACCTGGTTGTAGGCCCGTCCGACATCGTAGGCGTCGTAGCGGTTGTCGACGTAGACGTCGTAGTAGTAATCGTTGTTCGGAACCGAAAAGTAGCCGTCGTTGTAATCCCAGGCCGAGAAGAAATACAGCAAGTCACCCAGCCAATGATTCAAGTCGCCCAGTGCATAGACCGCACCAGACCAAGGGTCGGCGGTATAAACCCAGCCGTATTTGTCGATGGTGTAGGCCCAGCCCGTGTCCGGGTCCATAAACCACACCTGCCGGCCGGGGCCGATCGCAAAGGCCGTGCGGGACTTCGGGTCGGTCTTCCAGCGCAGGCCCTTGCGCAAATTCCACCCTTGCGCGCGCTTGGCGCCACGCGGCGGTTGCCGGGCGATCTTGCCGCGCTTTGGTTTGTGTATGGTTCGTTTCGTGACGCGCGCTTCGGCTTCGCTGATTGGCATGGCAGCCAACCCCAGCCCGCCCAAGGCCAGTGCCGCGATCATTGTGAATCGCTTCAATAACGTTTGCATCGTCTTCCCCGTGAAAGCCTCGGACTGAGGCCTGAACGGAGTGTATGCCTTTAGTCATGGACACGTGAACGGCGGGAGCCATTCACGCATCCAACGAAACGAACCGTTGCGATTGATTCAGCGGCCGAACCTATTCGGCAATGTAACGCCAACCTTGCGCGGCATCGGTGCGCGCCCAGACCGTAAAGAACGGAATCGGCGGCGGGATTTTGCTGACATCGCCCTCTGCACCCGGATGAATTCGGATAAAGCCAAATGTCACCCCAAGATCGCCGGAATCGGCAACGTCGACTGCCGCATCAGCCGCCCAGTACACGCTACTGCCAGTGGCCGGTTCACCGCCTCCAACCAAGGTGCCAATGGCTTTGGCGCCCACCACGATCTCAACATTCGCCGGCCCGCCCAGATTCAACGCGTCATCGCGACCAAATTCGGTAAACGCGGGACCTAGACCAACCACTTGGGCGCGGTCCGAGAATGCTTGTTCGGCGGCACGCAAACTCGCAAGGCGTAGGCTCGCCGATGCTCCGTCCAGAGCAACGGCCGGCGCGCTGAAGTCGGGGAGGCGCTGCAATAAAGGCGCGTCGGCGGGCGCCGGAATCATTCGATACGCAAAAGCCGCCCAGCCGTCTTTCTGGCGCTGCCAGTAGGCCAAGTATTTGCCCCGCGCATCCGTTCCGTCCGACTTGGTGATGGTCTGGTATCCGGCCGTGAATCCACGCTTGCCGTCAGCCGATACACCGACGCGTACGGGTTGCCAGCGTATCGATCGCCCCTCTGCCAACGGTCCCGCCATGAGCGCCTGCATGGCTTCAGATTTGGACTTGGCAAAGCTACCGGCACGCCTGAGTGGCACCATGACCGCATCGGCCAACAACGCATCCATGGCTGCCTCAGGACTCAGATTCTGCTGCCCCAGGGTTTGATCATGCTGAAAGAGCGTCGCTGCGGCTTCAGTATCGGACTTAGCGTGCGCCAACAGCGGCAGGAGCAACAATGGAACGAGACGAAACAATCGGAACATGAGTCGGACCTGGCTGTGGCGAGTGATGGCGCCATTATGCCCAGGACCGCGTTGTCTTCTGACCCGGCTCGGGTGATTGGCCAAGCCGGGCACAACATAAAGCGTTGGTGCGCGCTCAAAGGGCCTTGGCGAATACCTCGAACACCAGATCGTCGCGCTTTGGCAGACCAAAGCGCGCATCACCATACGGAAACGGTTTCGTTTCGCCGGTACGGCGATACCCGCGGCGTTCGTAATACGCGATCAGCTCCGGGCGGATCGAGAACACTGACATGGTCATCCGCTGGTGGTGCCACTCGTCCCGCGCCATGGCCTCGGCGGCTTTCAGCAACGCATCGCCAATACCTTGCCCCTGAAGATTGGGCCGCACCGAGAACATCCCGAAGTAGCCGGCGGTCGGGAGCCGCTGGACATTGATGCAGGCCAGCAAGTCACTGCCGCGCTCGGCCAACAGAATGACCGAATCCGGTTGCTCCAGAATCTCGCGCACGCCCTCCGCATCGGTGCGCTGACCTTCCAGGAACTCGGCCTCGGTGGTCCAGCCGATGCGGGACGCATCGCCCCGATAGGCGGACTCGACGAGCGCCACGATGGCAGGAATATCGTCGTAGTGCGCGGGGCGAAAACGCAGGCTGGTGTCAGACTCGATCATGGCAACTCGATTGCGTACCGATTGGGGCAATTCCCTCGGCGCCAATTTCAGCAGAGACGGAGCGCCGACGCGACTGACATTGGATAGGGGCTGCCTCGGCGCCAACAGCGTCAGGCGGGCGTCTTGCGGGGCAGATCATCCGCCAGATGGAGCCAAGGCACTTGGGTTTCGACAAACACATGAACCTGAGGCTCGAGCCCGAGTTCGCCTTGAATCAAGGCCCGGGCCACGTGGACTTCGCCCGGCCAGCGTTCGGATCGGAACAGCATCGGGCTGCCGCAGTGCCCACAAAAACCACGCTCGGCGCCCGGCGAGGACGCATACCAGCGGAGACTGTCGATCTGGCGCCACTCGACTTGCGCTGCCAAAAACCCGACCCACGTGACCACGCCAGCGCCATGCGCACGCTGGCAAAGACTGCAATGGCAGTGCGCCACCCATTGGCTCGGCAACGTGCAACGAATATTCACCGCACCGCACAGGCACTGCGCGGTCACCGTTGCCAACGATGATTGGGTCATCCGATGCGGTGATCAGCGCATCGTGCCAGGCAGCAGCGCGCGCCAGCGGGACTTCGCGCTGCGGCCCAGGCCGTGCCCGGGCTTGGCAGAAGCCTTTTGCCGGGCCGGTGCCGGCTTTTCGGCAGGCTGCACATCCAGACCGGCCGCCTCCATCCCAATGCTGCCGGCTTCGGCCTCAGCATTGGCGCCCGGGCAGTTTTCCTGCGTATTCGACACCACAGTCGTACGCGCCGCTGCGAGCGACGAACACGCCAGCAGGACAGTGGCCAACAGCAGTGAGGAGCGCCGACTCATGACACACCCGAGAAAAGAGACAGGTCCTGCGATCCTGACAGGCTGGTATTCAGGTTCAAGTGACAAATGGCATATGTATCGATTTTTCCATTGTGCATAGCAACAAGAGATTCCGGTCCGGGCTGCATACACTCCGAGGCTCATTGCTCGGTGGTCCATGGCGGCATCCTTTTCATTTCAGCGAGTTTCCGGTTACGGCACCAGGCGGGCGCTGATCGCCGGCATTCATCGCGTCATCGCGCGCCGTGACGACACCAACCGGATCAATGTGTTCCCCGTGCCTGATGGCGACACCGGGACCAACATGGCGTTCACGCTGGCGGCCGTGCTGCAGGGAGTCAAAGCCAGCCGGCTGGCCAGTGCCGGTGAAGTCATGCGGCGGGCGGCGGCCGAGGCCATCGATGGTGCCCGGGGCAACTCCGGAGCCATCATGGCGCAGTTTTTTCAGGGGATGTCGGAATCGCTCGGACCAAGCAAGCGGATCAGCCTGGAGGCGCTGGCCCGGGCCATGACACAAGGCTCCAATCTGGCGCGCGAGGCCATGGCGGAACCGCGCGAGGGCACGATTCTGTCGGTGATACAGGCATTCGCAGTCGGGCTTCGCGAGCAATCCGAGACCGGGGCCCGCGATTTCCGCGGCGGGTTTGTCCGGGCACTGGAATCGGCCCGCGACGCGTTGCGCCGGACGCCTGAACAGTTGGCGGTCCTGAAACAGGCTGGCGTCGTCGATGCGGGCGCCAAGGGCTTTGTCGATTTGCTGGAGGGCGTCGCTGAGTTCATCGAACATGGCCGCAAAGCCATTGTGCCGGTCGACACCGAGCAGTTGGGTGACAGTGGGGTCGAAGCGACGCCAGGCGCCTACAGCGCCGACATGCACCGCTTCTGCTGCGAATGCGTGCTGAGCGGCGAGGACGTCAGTCGTGGCGCCCTGAAATCGGCGCTGCTGGCGCTGCCGATCTCCAGCCTGGTGATCGCTGGCACGCGCGAGAAGGTGCGCATTCATGCGCACATCGATGACCCGTGCCTGTTGTTCGAGGCCGCCGAAAAGTTCGGTCGCGTCAGCGCGCAGAAGGCCGACGACATGCGTCAGCAAGCGGCTAGCGCACACAGCAGTCGCGAGCAGGTTGCGATCGTCGCGGATTCGGCCGCAGATGTCCCGCCCGAGGCGCTCGAAGAACTGGAGATCCACCTCGTACCGGTGCGCATTTCCATTGGCGGTCGCGACTACCTCGATCGAATTTCGCTGTCACCAAAGCAGTTCTATCAGGAGGTGCGTGAGAGCCCCGTCCCGCCGCGCACTTCCCAGCCGCCGCCGGGCGACTTCCGACGCTTGTTCGAGTTCTTGTTGTCGCACCACCAGCAATTGGTCTACGTCGGCCTGTCGCGCGCGTTGTCTGGAACATTGCAGTCGGCCGAAAGCGCCGCCCAGCGGACCGACCCGAGTCGGATCCAGATCGTCGACACATTCTCGGGTAGTTGCGGCCAGGGCCTGATGGTGATCTGGGCCGCGGAGGCGGCGAAAGCCGGCTGGCGTGCCGATGAGATCGTCGCCGGGTTGACGGAGCTTCGGGCCAAAACCACCTATTACGCGATGATCCGCGATGTGCGTTACGGGGTTCGCGGCGGCCGGGCTCCGGCCTACGCGCTGCCGTTGACGCAACTGTTGCGCGTGACGCCGATCGGCCATGGCCGCAAGGACGGCAAAGTCGGGCTGAAAACCGGGCTCTGGGGCAAAAGCCGCCTGCCAGAACGCTTTGCCGATTTCATTGCCCGCAAGCTTTGTCCGACCAAGCAATGGCGCGTCTTGATCGGCCATTGCGATGTTCAGGACGAGGCCGAGCTCGTTCGCCGCCGGCTGCTTGCCAAGGGTTTACCGATTGAGCGGACTTGGGTGATGGATGCGGGCGCCGGCATTGGCGCCCATACCGGTCCTGGTTCGATCGTCATTGGCGTGCAGGAATACCAGGCGCCGGTGGCGCGATGAGCGCGCTTTGGCTCGGCAAGATTCTGCTCGCCTATCTGCTCGGCTCCGTCTCCGGATCGCTGATGGTCGGGCGGCTTCGCGGTGTGGATATCCGCACCCAAGGCAGTGGCAATGCCGGCGGCACCAATGCCTTCCGGACTCAGGGGCTTGGGTTTGCGCTCGCCACGGTCTTAGTCGATGTGGGCAAGGGTGCGCTGGCAGCGTGGCTGGGTGGTCTGCCCATTGCTGATGATGCGGGCGGACTGAGCCCGGCGTTGCTTGCTTCGGCAGCAGCGATCCTGGGTCACGTGTGGCCGGCGTTTCACGGCTTTCGTGGCGGCAAAGGCGCGGGCACGATGATTGGCGCGCTGCTGGTGCTGTGGCCGTTTGCGCTCGTACCGGTGCTACTGGTCTGGCTGCTCAGCCTGAGCCTGACCGGTTTTGTCGGGCTGTCGACGATGCTAGCCGGGATCGCGCTGATTCCCACGGCTTGGTTCTTCCGTACCGATCACGACGCGCGTTGGCTGATCGCTGCGGCAGTCATCGCTGCCTTTCTCGTTTTCACGCACCGAAGCAATATCCGGAAGATGCGCGACGGCCAGGAATACTGCTTTGCCAAAGCGCAAATCTGGAAGCGACTCCTGCGCCAATCAGCAAGACCACCGGTTTAGCTAAGCGCCCAGGGCAGTCCCCACGAATCGACCGAAGTCGGGCAGCGAATAGCGCATCATGATGCGCGCGTTCTTCGGCCAGCCCATCCGCCCCGTCCAGTCAACGAGGGTCGCGCCGCGACTCAGACGACCTTCGAGCTCGACCTTCAAGCCACGCGTCTGCCACTCCTGCACGTGCTCGGGCCAGAGTGCCGCTGCCATCGCCAATGCATCGGCGGCAAACCAATGCGTCGGATGACGCTCTTTGCTCATCCAGGTCCGGGTCTTTCTCGAAATGGCGCGGTAAAAACGCGCGTAGTCGTGATCGGCGGCGAGATACTGGTCGAGTTCGGCGATCGGCAGGCCGTGCGCCATGGTCGCTTCCCAGTCCACCAGATCAAAGCTGGGCCAGTGCGAAAACACAATATGGGCCGCCTCGGCATCGAATCCCGTGTTGAACTCCGCCGGCAATCGCTCGGTGTTGCCACGGCCCGTCACCGCGCCACCCATGATCACCAACCGTTTGACGAGATTCGGGAGCTCCGGCTCCAGCGACAGGGCCAGGGCCAAGTTGGTCAGCGGCCCGAGCATGATCATGTTCAGCTTGCCCGCATGCTGCCGCGCGAGTCGGATCATCGCTGCCACCGCGTGCTCAGCTTCGGCCAGATGCTTGGACGGGCGGTAGCCAATATCCCCAAAACCATCCAGACCGTGGACAAACGCGGCGTCATCGGCTGGCCGCACCAGCGGTTTGGGTGCACCCACATAGACGGGTGTTTCAACGCCCATGACTTCCGTCAATTTGAGCGCATTCTGGACCGTGTGCTCAATCCCGACATTGCCAGCGGCGATGGTCATCGCCAGCACGCGGACATTTGGCAGCCGGTGCGCGGCGAGAATCGCCAACGCATCATCGACGCCCGGATCGGTATCGATCAACCACGGTTCCATAGGCTTATTCCTTGAATTCCTGTTCCAGCCAGCGCCGGTAACAGAGTTGCTGCACTTCGTTGAAAACTGGCTTGCAAGCCGGATGTTTGCCCAATTCCAGCGCATCGCATTGCTGCTGCTGATACGCCGCCGAGTCAAACAGTTCGAGCGGCATTGGCACGCCTTCGCAGAACGGCCCGGTGGGCTTTGCCACCATCGTGCAGCCCCGAAAGAAGCCAAGCAGCGGCATGCCATCAGCGAACCCGGTTGTTTTCTTCAATCGCGCCTTGGTTTCATCGAGACAAGCCTGATCCAGGCGCTCCTGACCGAACGACCGGCCATCCTGGATGGCCGACTCGGTGCGTTTGAAGAACACGCCGCCATCCTGCCAGATGACGCTGGCGACAATGGCCAGCACGATCAACGTCAGCACACCGCCGACCACCACCACGCCGACGCAGCCACGACGCATTCGATCGATCTTCGGTTTTGGTCGGACGGGCAGGTCAGTTGGCATGGCGACATCAAGGGCGTGGCCCTGCATCTTTTCAGATGCCGGTTTCCCGGGTCAATCGGCGCGTCGTCGCCGCGCGTCCGCAGGCGGAAGCAGCTTCCCGGGATTCATGATGCCATCCGGGTCCAACCACTGCTTCAGGTCGTACATCATTTCCAAGGTCGCGGCATTGAATGCACTGGGCACGAAGTCGCGCTTGTCCAGCCCAATCCCATGTTCGCCGGACAAGGTGCCACCCAGCGCGATGACGGTTTTGAACAACTCGGCGAGCACCGAGCGGGCCGCTTCGGCATGGCGGGCGTTGGCCGGGTCGATCAGCAAATTGACATGGAGGTTGCCGTTGCCCGCGTGACCAAAGCACACGATGGGAAACCCGGCCGATGCCGACCATTGTTCGGTCGCCCGCACCAACGTCGGCAGACACGACACCGGCACGACCACGTCCTCGTTGATCTTTTTCGGCGCCAGTGTTCTGAGTGCCGGCGACAGCGCTTTGCGAGCCTTCCACAAAGCATCGGTGGCGGACGCGGTATCCGCCTGAACCAGTTCAAGCAGGCCCCGTCCCGACGCCGCCTCTTGCAGTCGTGCCAGTTGCCAGGGCACGGACTCGGGTTCGCCGTCGCACTCGATCATCAACATCGCCCCGGATTCCGAAATCGCGGCGCCACCGATGTCGCGGGCCAGACGGATGGCAGTCGCGTCCATAAACTCCAGCGCGCTCGGCACCACGTTGCCGCGCATGATGCGAGTAACCGCCTCGGCCGCCGTCTCGACATCGGCATAGAGCGCACGCAACAGCGCGGACGCTTTGGGCAGGGGCAGTAGTTTGAGCGTGGCGTCGGTGATCAGACCAAGCGTGCCCTCGGCGCCGATCAGCAACCGCATCAAGTCATAGCCCGTCGCGCCTTTTGTCGTTCGCGTGCCCAGCCGAAGCGCCCGTCCGTGGCCATCGATGGCACCAAGGCCCAACACATTGTCACGGCAAGCGCCGTACTTCACGGCGCGCGGGCCACCCGCGTTGCAGGCCAGATTGCCACCGATCGTGGCGAACGGTGCGCTGGTCGGATCCGGCGCCCAAAACAGGCCATGCGGCTTCAGCGCGGATTGCAAATCGCCGTTCAGGACGCCCGGCTCGACGACCGCCAGGCGGTCATCCGGATTGATTTCGATGATTCGATTCAATCGCTCGAAACTCAGCACCACGCCACCTTGGATCGGGATCGTCGCTCCGGTGGTATTCGTCCCGCGACCACGCGGCACGATCGCCACGCCATATTGGCGACACAACCGGACCAGATCGGGAAGATGGCCTTGCTCGCGCGGGATCAACACCGCATCGGGCAATTGCAGGCGCCGCGAGTTGTCGTAGCCGTAAACGTGGCGCGTCGGCAAATCGACATGGCACTGATCACCCGGAAACAGTTGCAAGAGTGCGGCGCGAAAATCAGCCGACAGATGCGACTCAGGTTCGGAAGGCATCTTTGACCCACTCGAATTGCAAGGCAGCCAGCGGGCCATGTGCCGCGATCACATCGAACCGCATCGGCGACAGCGCCACGCGTGGATGCTGAACGACCCACGCCTGCGCGGCCTTGATCAGACGCGCCTGTTTGTGCCGGTCGACCGACTGCAAGCCACCGCCAAAGCGATCATCGGCGCGATAGCGCACCTCCACGAATACGATGACCTCACCGTCCTGCGTGATCAGATCGATCTCGCCGTATCGACTATTGGCCTGGCGCGCCAGAATCCGATGTCCAGCCTTGCCGAGCATGACCGCGGCAGCGGCCTCAACCTGATCGCCAAATGCCCGCTTCGCCGAGATCATGGGCGCGCTGGCGCGAGCTCCTGACTCTCGGGCTGGCCCTCAACAAACCGATACCAGCTGAGCCCGCGCCGGACGCGGCCTTGTGGATCGAGTTGCAGGCGCCCATTGGCGCCATCCAGGTAGCTGCCCTGATGCATGCGCAAGTACTCGCGAAAACTGAACAACACATAGGCATCCATCCCGAACGCAAACAACCGCGGGCTTTGCAGTGCGGAGGGTAGGTGCTCAGCGAGTTCGACGCGCGGCGGCAAGGCCACGCCCTGGTTATGGGCCCAAGGCGCATCCAGGAACGAGACGCCGTTCAGATCAGCATCGGACGCTGGATTCGCCCCGGAAAAAATCTGCGGCGCGGCAACGAGCGGCAGCACATCGAGCCCGCGTACCTTGAGCTGCGGGACAAGCAGACGCGCGTCCGGCGCGCGCACCGCCATGAAGACCGCGTCGATGCCGTAATCGTGCGGTGCGGTCGGTTCGGCCGCGGGCGCGGACGCAGCATTCGGATCAGCCGCAGGCGTCGGCGTTTGTGGCGGCGGTGGGACCCATACGGCCTGAATGGCCTTCAACTCATTGCCAAAGTCTATGGCTCCGGATTTGATTCGCGTTGCGGCCAGCACCGACGCGCCCATGGCTTCGGCCTGGGCGCGGAACGCCTCAACGGCGCGGAGCGACCAGTCCTCCTCGGTGCCAATCACGACAAAACGGCGGCGCTCACTGCCGATCAACGATTCGGCAGCAGAGGCGCCATCGTTCTCGGGGGCCAGCGCAAAGCGGTCAGTGTCGACCCCGAGCAACTGCCCCGGCTCCGGCTGATTCAGCAGCAAAAACGCCTGGCCCGGCTTCCGCGCAGCCAACACGGCATCCACTTGGTCACGCTCAAGCGGACCGACAAAGTGCGAGAAGCCAGCATCGATCGCTTTCTGAAATGCATCAAGGGCAGATTTTCGCGTGGCGCCGGTGTCAAACACTTGCACCTTGGAGATGTCTTTCCGCGCAAAGTGCGTGGCCAGAAAGCCATCGCGAATCACCTCGCCGGCGGCGGCAAACTCGCCTCGCGTCGGCACGAGCAACGCGAGCTTCTGAACAGGCCGGTAGGCTGCCCCCGCGCTGCTTGGGTCGGACGATATGGCGGCGGTGACCGGCAGTGCCGCCCGCGGCGGAATCAGTTTTTGTCGCTGCAGCATCACCTCGATGTAGGGCCGCATCGGCGCGTCACCCGGCAACTGCCGCAACTCGGCCGACAAACTCGCGGCGGGCAGCTTGCCGAGCTCCGACATCAGCTCATCGATGTTGCCCGATCGATCTTTGGGATCGAGCAGCGCCGACAGCGCCAGCCGGGTGCGCGCCGCTTCCATCGGACGGTTCAGGCCGCTCTCGGCGCGAGCCTGCAGCTCCAGTTGACGCGCGCGTTCGGTCGCCGGCAGGTCCGGCATGATCAATAACGCGAGCGCCTGCTCGAAAGCCTGTTCGTGCACCAGATACTCGGCGCTGAGCAAATCGAACTCGAGTCGCTGGGCGGGCACCAGCTTCTTCAGCTTGATTTCGCCCAGAATGCGTTTCAGCTCGACGAAGTCGCCTTCGTCACGCCACGTGCGCGCGGCAAGCAGTTGATAATGGATGCGCTGCTTGCGCTCTTTCCGGGCCAGTTCCTCGTAAGCCATCGCGGCAGCGCGCAAGTCGCCGGCGGCGATCTGTTCGGCCACTGGGTCGACCGCGGGCGGTGGTTCCGGGCGCGTGGGCGTCGACCCACATCCAGCGAGGGCCAGCAGCATGCCTGCCAACAGGAGCGATCGCGGCATTCGGGTCAAAGACGTCGGCACAGGCAATTTCCCGCTATTGTGGAGGTTTGGAGTTTAGCGGAGCCAGCCAAGATGCAGGCCAGTCTTTTTATTGTCGCCACGCCAATCGGAAACCGCGAAGACCTGAGCGAGCGCGCCCGGCGCGTGCTGCGTGAGGTTTCCACCGTGGCCTGCGAGGACACGCGGCACAGTGCGCCGCTGCTGGCGGAAGTCGGGAGCTCGGCGCGCCTGATCGCCGTGCACGAACACAACGAGGCCGAGGTGGCGACGCGCGTGCTCGACCGGATTGCCGCAGGCGAATCCGTTGCGCTCATCAGTGATGCCGGAACGCCGCTGCTCAGCGACCCCGGGTTTCGACTCGTACAAGCGGCTGTCGCCCGCGGGATTCCGGTGGTGCCAATTCCCGGCGCCAGCGCGATCATGGCCGCCTTGTCCGCAGCCGGCCTGCCGACGGATCGCTTCACGTTTGTCGGGTTTCTGTCGGCCAAATCGGGCGAACGTCGACGCGAACTGGATGCGCTCAGGAGTCTGGACCATACGCTGGTGCTGTTCGAGGCGAAACACCGTATCGAGGAACTGCTCGCCGACGCGGAGTTAACCCTGGGCGATCGTCAGACAGTACTCGCGCGCGAACTGACCAAACGCCACGAAACGTTCCTTCGTGGCCCGATTTCGACGGTTCGCGCCCGCCTGGCGACCGACCATGAGCAGCAATTGGGCGAATTCGTCGTGCTCTTTGCCGGCCGACCAAGAGCGGAGCAAGAGTCGGATGCGCGCCAGCGTGCCGAGCAACTCGCGACCGCGCTCGCCAAGGAGTTACCAGCGAGTCGCGCTGCGCGTCTGGCGTCTGAGATCAGCGGTTTCAGCAAGAACGCGCTGTATGACTTCCTGCAGCAACAGAGCAAAGGTGCTTGAACGCGCCCGCACATTCGCGGCGCGTTGCAAAAGCCAATCTGTCAGCGACGATCTCGTGCGGTCTGGCCTGCACTGGCTCACGCCCGTAACTCGCGGCGCAAGACTTTACCGACCGCCGATTTCGGCAGGCTGTCCCGAAACTCGATCGACTTGGGTTGCTTATAACCGGTCAGTTGCGCGCGGCAATGGGCACGGATGCTGTCCTCGTCCAACGCCGGATCACGCCGCACTACGACCAGCTTGATGGCCTCGCCGGTCTTGTCGTCGGGCACAGCGACAGCGGCCGCCTCCAGCACACCGGGATGCAACGCCACAACATCTTCAATCTCGTTCGGAAAGACATTGAAGCCAGACACCAGGATCATGTCCTTGCGACGATCCAGGATGTACAGATAGCCCGCAGCGTCTTGGCGCCCAATGTCGCCCGTCCGAAACCAGCCGTCGTCAAAATGCGCTTTGGCGGTCTCGTCCGGATGCTGCCAATAGTCGGTAAATAGCGCGGCGCCCCGCACGCACAGCTCGCCGACCTCGCCCACCGGCAACACCTCGCCCGCTTCGTTCCGGATGCTCGCCTCGATACCAGGCAGCGTTAAGCCAATCGAACCCGTTGGATTATCGGCATCCCACCGGTTGCCGGTAATGCCAGCACTGGTTTCGCTGAGGCCATACATCTCGGAGATCCGACAACCCGTCAACGCCCGCCAACGCTCGGCGGTCGCGCGCCGCAGCGCCGTGCCCCCTTGAATGCTGAGCTTCAGATTTGAGTGATCGCATTGTTGAAACTGGGCATTGTTCAAGATGGCATCGAACAGCGTGTTAACCCCAGCGAACACATCAGGCCGATAGCGCGCGTACGCGGCGACCAAAGCGGGAAGATCGCGCGCATTCGGCAGTAGCACACCGCGAACGCCGTGCAACAGAATGATCAATAGATTCGAATACGCAGCAATGTGATAGACCGGCAACGCGATCAGACTCACCCGACCCGCTTGCAACAGCGGCCCCATCCATTGCTCAAGTCCGGCGGCATTGGCGAGCAAGGCGTTGTGGCTGAGCGTGGCGCCTTTGCTGAGCCCGGTGGTGCCACCGGTGTATTGCAACTGCATGGTGTCGCAGGCTTTGGCGTGACTGTCGGGAACGGGGAGCGACCGTCCGATCCGGATGGCCTCGGCCCAGCGAACGGCATTCGGTAAACGATAGGGAGGCACCTGTTTCTTGACATGACGCACGACCAGATTCATGAGCATCGATTTCGGCCAGGGCATCAGGTCGCCGACCGCGCACACAATCACCTGCGTGACCGCTGTGCCCGGCAAGGCCGCGGCAACGACTTCTGCAAACTGCTCCAGAACGATCAAGACTTCGGCGCCAGCGTCCTTCAACTGATGCGCAAGCTCGCGGGCGGTGTACAACGGATTGACCGGCACAAGAACCAAGTCGGCGCGGATCACCGCCAGCATGGTGATCGGGAAATTGAGCAGGTTCGGCAGCATCAACGCGACTCGCGAACCAACTGGAAGTTTCAAGTGGTGCCGAAGATAGGCGGCCAGACACGCACTTTGGTCCGCGAGTTCGCCATAGCTGAAGTCCCGACCCAGACTGGAAAGTGCGACTTGGTCGGCACGCCGCCGACAGACATCAAGCAGGACCTGACCCAGCGACCGCTCGGCCTGAATCGCCTCGGTGGCAATGTTGGTGAAGGTGGCCTGCGTCAGCACAGAGGGCAGGGCCGTCATCGCCTCACGCGCAGTTCGCTTTGGTCTGTTGTCCATGCCTGGTCTCCTTAGCGGGACGGTGCCAGCCTGGCGCCTGATTGGGGCTGGCGCCTGAATGTCGGTGCCATCATGACCGATTCCGGTGCGAGGCGGATCAAGGATTTGTCGACCCGGGCGTATTGGTGTCCGGTAAGGGCCCCACGGTCGCAAGGTCGCCGACTGTTGGTGTCGTGGCACGGCGAGCAAATCGGTAGCACGTACCAGTGCCGGCATCGAAAGTGCGAATTAGTTCACATTTTGGGGCACTTGTGGCAAGCTGGAGGCTCACTTCGGGAGAATGCCATGTCTACTTTGTTTCGCTCGGCGCTATTCCTTTTGCTGACCGCTTTCGCGGTGTCAGCTTCTGCGCAGGCCACCAGAACCTGGGTGTCCGGAGTCGGCGACGACGCCAACCCTTGCTCCCGTACCGCCCCCTGCAAAACGTTCGCTGGCGCGATCTCCAAGACCGCAGCAGGCGGCGTGATCAATACGCTGGACCCGGGTGGTTTCGGCGCGGTGACGATTACCAAGTCCATCACCATTGAGGCGGATGGCGGTGTTGCGGGCATTCTCGTGTCGGGGACCAACGGCGTCGTCATCAATGCGGCTGCCACCGACAACGTGGTGTTGCGCAATCTGAAGTTTGATGGCATTGGCACGGGCCTGAGTGGCATCCGGTTGCTGAGCGCCGGGAGCCTGACGGTTGATCATTGCGTGATCAACGACTTTGTGGATTTTGCAATCGATATCGCGCCAACCGTCTCTGCCAGCAAAGTGTTCGTGCTCAATTCGGTACTGCGCCGCGCTGGCAATTTGTCGACCGAGGCCCTGATCCGGGTTCAACCCACATCTCCAGCGTCGGTATATCTGCTGGTCGACGGCAGCAACTTGATCGCGTCGAAGTCGGGACTTCGCATGAAGGGCCCGGCCAAGTTCGATCTGCGAAACAGCGTCATCAATGGGGGCGATTTCAATGGCGTCGTGCTGATTGAGTCCACAGATGTCATTACCGGCGCTATCGAAAACGTCCACATTGTCGATTTTCCAGGGTCGGGCTTGTCCGTTGCCGGTACCAACTCCAGTGTCCGGGTCGGCAATAGCACCATTTCACAGAATGGCTCTGGGCTGGTCACGACCAATCTGGGCCAAATCATCAGTTTGACGGGCAACCGCATCACCGGTAATGGACTGAATGGCGGTTTCACGGTGACCGAAGCCACGCAGTAAGCCGATCAGGATGGCCAGCTCCACCAATGCTCAGGCGGGAGAGCCCCGCCTGCGGCGTGTATTGCAATGACGCAGACACCAGTGTCGTGTTCGGCAATTCGCGCGAGCAGGTTTGTCGCCAACCGAACCCTCGCCGCTTGGTGCGTCGCCGCCTGAGTTGCGACGACGTCTCCGCCTTGCGCATGGCCTGGGCTCGACATGCTTCCAAATAGACTTCGATTTATTTCGGAAACACGACCCTAGGTCCGGGCGGCCTGTGCGGCCAAATCGGCCACAACCGACACGAGCAATGCATGCTCTTTGGGCAACAATCGGGCCGCAAGTGACTCGGGCGAATCGCCCGGCACAATGGGGATACGCGTCTGCGCGAGGATCGGGCCGGCATCCAGATCGGGAATGACGTAGTGCACGCTGGCGCCGTGTTCAACGTCGCCAGCGTCCAAGGCCCGCTGATGTGTATGCAGGCCCGGGTATTTCGGTAGCAAGGACGGATGAATGTTGATCATGCGCCCGGCCCGCAACGCCACCACCGATGGACTCAGTATGCGCATGAATCCGGCCAGCACGATCAAATCCGGCGCGTGGCCGTCGACCGCCGCAAACATGGCCTGATCGAAGGCCTCACGGCTGTCGAAATCACGTGGATTGACGAACTGTGCAGTAATGCCCGCTGCTCGCGCGATTTCCAGTGCACCGGCTTTGGCTCGATCCGAAAACACTGCCACCAGGTTGATCGGCAGCAAGCCCGCTGCCCGGGCGCGAATCAACGCTTCGAGATTGCTGCCGCGACCCGATGCCAAAACTACAACGCGAAACACGCTTCGGGCTCAGTCAATGCGGACGCGTTCGTCATCGGTGCCGTCGCGAGCGACGACCTCGCCGATGACGCGTGACGCGAGGCCGCGCGCCTGCAACCAGGCTTGCGTCGACGTCACATCGTTTGCATCCAACAGCAACGTAAAGCCGATTCCGCAATTGAACGTGCGCCACATCTCGGCATCGGCCACGGCACCCGCTTCCTGCAACCACTGAAACACCGGCGGCAATTTGAGGCTCGCCGCATCGATATCGAGGCCAAGCCCGTCCGGTACGACACGGATAATGTTCTCTTTCAGACCACCGCCGGTGATATGCGCCAGCGCATGCGCCGGACGCTCCTGCATCAATGCAAGGATGGGCTTCACATAGATGGTTGTCGGCTGCATCAGTGCATCCGCCAGGGACCCGCTGCCAAATGGCATGGCCAGATCGGCGTCGACGTGTTTGATGATGCGGCGAATCAACGAATACCCATTCGAATGGGGGCCGCTCGATTCGATTCCCAAAATCACGTCGCCCGCCTGCACGCGATCGCCGGTCAGCAGATTGGCCTTTTCGACCGCACCCACACAGAAGCCAGCAAGGTCGTATTCGCCCGGCGGGTACATGTCGGGCATTTCCGCCGTTTCGCCGCCAATCAGGGCGCAGCCAGACAGCTCACAGCCCTTGGCGATGCCTGCGATCACGCTGACGGCCGTATCGACCTGCAGCTTGCCCGTTGCGAAGTAGTCGAGGAAGAACAGCGGCTCAGCACCTTGCACCAGCACGTCGTTGACGCACATTGCGACCAGGTCGATGCCGATGCTGTCATGCCGATTCAGTTGCTGCGCGAGCTTCAGCTTGGTGCCGACGCCATCGGTGCCCGATACGAGCACCGGGTCGCGATAACGACCGGCAAGTTCGAACAGGGCGCCGAATCCGCCGAGGCCGGACAGGACCTCCTTGCGAAACGTGCGGGCCACCAACGGCTTGATGCGATCAACGACTGCCTCGCCAGCGTCGATGTCGACACCTGCATCTCGATAGGTCAAACCTTGCGTCATGATCAGGGCCCGAAACGAAAGCGCACAGTTTATCAGTGCGGCCCAAGGCCCGCGGTAACGCGCACGGACGCCCTTGGATTGCCAGACTTCGACGGTGCGACTGGAGCCATTCGCGATCACGCAAGTAGTTGATTCCGTTGCCACAACCTTCAGTTTGGAGCCAGTTGCCGCCGCCGCGTCGCGCCAATCCGCGTTTTTGCCTGGCTCGCAAGCCCGCCTCACGCTGGCTGCGGGTATCATGGTGACTCCCGATCGTTGGAATCCCGCATGCTGCGACGTCTGATTTCGCCCCTGCTTGCTCTGCTGATGCTGTCTCTGCCGCTGCGCGCCGAAGTCGTCGCGATTTACGAAGCGGACGCGCCTGTGCTGAGCGAGGACGCTCGCGATCGCGACCAGGGCATTCGCTCAGCGTTTCGACGCATGCTGGTCAAAGCATCCGGCGATGTGTCGATTGCCAGTGCAGCCGAGGTCGAGCCGTTGCTGTCGCAGCTGGAACAATGGACCGTGTCGTCCGAGCCGCGCCAGCAGGTCGTCACCAATGCGCTTGGTCAGCCTGAAGTCCGCAATGTGTTGCGGGTCCGGTTTGATCCCGAGGCAGTGCGCCGGGTTCTGACCAACCTGGGGCGTCCGATCTGGCCCGAGAATCGTCCGGCGATGATGGTCTGGCTCGTGGTCGACGATGGGACCCGCAAACAGATTGCATCGGCGTCACAAGTTCAGGCTTTGGGTGCGCTGACGGGTCGCGCCGAAGAGCGTGGCCTGATCGTGCAGTTGCCCAATATGGACAGCGTGGATCAAGGTCGGGTCGACCCGGTCACACTGTGGGATGCCCCGCTGAAAACCGTGGTGGGCGCCAGCGGTCGATACGGGATCCAAACGAGTCTGCTGGTCCGCCTACGCCGGACTGGCGAGCAGTGGTCGGCGCAGTATGCACTGATCCAGGGCTCGCAATATGAGGAATGGAGTGCGGTCGACGCGAGTTCGGGCCCGCTGCTCAGTTATGGCATGGATGGCGCTGCCGACCGCCTCGCGCGGCGCTACGCGTTTGACAGCTCCGAGCCGGCAATGGGCCTGACCAGCCTGTGGCTGACCGAGGTTCGATCGGGCGCTGACTACGCCCGCGCACTCGGATATCTGCGGAAACTTGAGGTGATCCGCGACCTGCAAGTGCTGGGCGCCGATGGTGACCGCGCTTGGCTCGCCATGACGGTACAGGCCGGTCCGAAGCGGTTCAAACAGCTGCTCAAATTTGATCAACAACTCAGCCTGCTGGAGCTGCCGGTCGAAGCGGGCAAGCCGGCTCTGTATGCGCTTGAGTTGCAACACTGACCGATCTGCTGAACATGCTCCGGCATCTGCCCAATCTGCTGAGCGGGCTGAGACTCATCTCGGCGCTGCCAATCGCGTTGCTGATCAGTACACAGCGTTTTGGTCTGGCGTTGGTGGTGTTGGCGATTGCCGGCACAAGCGATTTGCTCGACGGGTTTTTGGCGAAGCGCTTTGAGTGGCAGAGCGCACTAGGCGCCTGGCTGGATCCGGCCGCCGACAAGTTGCTGAGTTTGTCGGTGTTGCTGAGCCTTTGGCAGGCGGGCGCGGTGCCGTTGTGGTTCTTGGCGGTTGCCCTTGGGCGCGATCTGCTGCTGGCGCTCGGCACGCTCGCGTACGTGGCGCTGGTTGGTCAACTGAAGCCTGAACCGAGTGTCCTGGGGCGCAGTGCGGTCTTCGCGTTGCTGTCCTACCTTGCCTTTGTGCTCGTGGACCTTGGCCTGACCCCGGTCGCTGACCGATCGTTGCTTTGGATGTCATGGATCAGTGCGAGCCTGGCACTCGCGAGCAGCGCCGATTATGTGCTTCGCTTTGCCGAGCGGGCGCGCCAGGAATGGCCGCGTCGGCGCGGGAAGCCCGGACAATAATCTAGCTATTACAACTGTTGGTGCGACACTGGCCCAACCTGGAGACCTGAACATGTTTGTCGATCAACGAACCTGGCTGTGGTTGGCGTCGGCCGTACTGATGGCCGTGTTGCTGTATCTCCTGGCGCCAGTGTTGACGCCGTTTGCCGTTTCGGCCCTGCTCGCCTACTTGAGCGACCCATTGGTCGACCGGCTGGAGCGGCGCTTTTCGCGCACCACCTCGGTCGTGATCGTGTTTGCCGGGTTGCTGTTGCTGGCCGCTTCCTTGCTCGCGATCGTGATTCCAACGCTGTTCCATCAGGCGCAGGATCTTCCCGAGCTCTTCCATTTCCTCGAAGGTTGGTTGAACGGCACGGCATTGCCCTATCTGCGCAACGAATTCGGACTCAATATCGACGCGTTGTCGCCCGGTCAGATTTTCGAGAGCGCCAAGGCGCATTTGCAGGACATCGGCAAGATTGCGAAGACGATTTTCGCAAGCGTTGGCAAAGGCAGCGCATTCCTGCTGACTTGGGCCGCGAATCTGGTCTTGATCCCCGTGCTCACGTTCTACTTGTTGCGCGACTGGGACGTCCTGGTCAATCGGGTCTATGAGTTGCTGCCCCGACCGATCGCACCCACCGCAGCGAAACTCGTGCGCGAATCCGATGAGGTCCTCGGCGCATTTCTGCGCGGCCAGGTTTCGGTGATGCTGGCGCTTGGCCTGCTGTATGGACTCGGGTTGTCGATCTGCGGCATCCGCTTTGGCCTGCTGATCGGGTTTGCTGCAGGCATGCTCAGTTTTGTGCCCTACCTCGGGCCCGCACTGGGCATCGTTGCGGGCGCACTCGCCGCATTGGCCAGCCCGGGGGATCCTTGGATCAATCTGCTGCTGGTCGCGATCGTCTTTGGATCTGGGCAAATGATTGAGAGCTTCGTTCTGACGCCGCGGCTGGTTGGTGACAAAATCGGCCTGCACCCCGTGGCGGTGATTTTTGCAGTGATGGCAGGCGGGGCATTGTTCGGCTTCTTTGGTGTCCTGCTTGCGCTGCCTGTCGCTGCGGTCATTCTGGTCGTCTTGAAGCATGCCCACGAGCGCTATTTGCAGAGCGACCTCTACGGCGCCACGCCGAACGCATCGACCGCCGACCTCGCGACCGCTGCGGGGACTGACAGAAACACCGACACCAGCGCACCGTCGGCCCCAGCCTCCAATGAATCGCAATTGTCGTGACCACACCGCAACTCCCGCTGAGCTTTCGTTTCGCGGCCCGCACCCGCTTTCAGCATTTCCTCGCCGGCGATAATGCGCCCGTGGTCGCGGCCGTCGAGGCGCTCGCTCACGAGACCGAAGATTTCGTCGGCATTCTGCTCGCCGGCCCCGAAGGCTCCGGCAAAACGCATCTCGCGTCCGCCCTCGTGCAAACCGCCGCCGAAGTTCGCTTTCTGCCCCTCCGAAGCCTGGGCGACAAGGCTTTGCTGGCAATCGAGACCGCACCCGAGCAAGGCCTGGTTGTCATCGACGACATCGATGCCCTGGCCGGGCGCAGGCTCGAGGAAATTGCCATGTTCGATCTGTTCAATCGGCTGAAAGCCGCGCGGGCACGGCTCTTGGTGACCAGCAGCGAATTGCCGAACCGTCTGCCGATTCACTTGCCGGATCTGTTGTCCCGGCTCGCGAGTCTCGCGCAGCATCGTCTGCGGCCCTTGCCGGAGTTCGAGATTCGCACCGTGCTTGTCGATCGTGCGCGCGACCGCGGCCTGTCACTCAGCGGCGAGGTGCTGGATTTTCTGCTGCGCCGCTATCCCCGCAATCTCGGCGCACTGATTCAGCTGATCGACCAACTCGATGTGGCCAGCATGGCGGCACAACGACGCCTGACGGTACCGTTTGTCCGGCGCGTCATTGAAGGCGGGCAATCCTGATGTTGCATATCGTGCTGTATCAACCCGAGATCCCACCGAATACGGGCAACATCATTCGGTTGGCAGCGAACACCGGCTTCAGCCTGCATCTGATCAAGCCATTGGGCTTTGCGATTGACCACGCCAAGATGCGGCGCGCCGGGCTCGATTATCATGAGTTTGCTGAATTGCAAGTGTATGAATCACTGGCGGAGTTTGAACGAACCGTAAATCCCCCACGGCTGTTTGCATTGTCGACACGTGCACGCACTCGTTACGATGCCCCGCGCTATCAGCCTGGCGATGCGTTGGTGTTCGGCCCAGAAACACGCGGCTTGCCGCAAGACCTTCTGGACCGCCTGCCGCCTGAGCAAACCTTGCGTTTGCCCATGCGGCCCAATAACCGCAGTCTGAACTTATCGAACGCCGTCGCGGTGGTGGCGTACGAAGCCTGGCGGCAACTGGAATTTGCCGGCAGCGATCGTTGATACAACGTTCGTTCAACCAACAATGGAGCAGAACATGAAACGCGTTATTCTGGGCGCTTTGCTGGCCCTCCCGCTGTCCGCAATGGCCAGCGAAGATCTGAGTTATTCGTACCTGGGCCTGGGTGCCACCTACGCTGATCCGAATGGCTTCTCGGGTGAGAACGGCTATGGCGCAGAGGCGTCGGGCGCTTTTCACGACAATTGGCACGTATTCGGCAGTTTCCAGACCTACGAGTTTGGCGACGGCGTCGGTGCCGTGGATGTCGATCAGTGGAACATCGGCCTCGGCTATAACGTTGGCCTGACCGACAACATGGACTTGGTTGCCGGTGTGAGCTACGAGCGCGCTGAGGTTGACTACAACGACGGCATTTTCACCGGTAGCACGGGTGAAGACGGTTACGGTGTGCGCGTCGGTGTTCGCAACGCGTTCAATGCGCATTTCGAAGGCGCAGCCGGGCTCAAGTACACTAACTTTGACGGCAGCAACAGCACGTCGGTGTACGTCAGTGGTCAGTACAAGTTCAACGATACCTGGGGCATTACCGGCGAAGTCGAAGCCAACGACGATGGTCACACCATCTTCCTCGGCCCACGTCTGAGCTTCTGATTCCCGCTGTTCAGCACGCCCAAAACCCCAGCTTCGGCTGGGGTTTTGTGTTTTTGGCGCTGCGCATGAGCTGCTGTGACTTTTAGCACGCTCTCTATAACGTCTTAGGGGAATAGGCTGCTCACCTAATCCATTTAGGTGAAGCCATGAATTTCAGTTCGGTCATGCCAGGCACGCTCGATCTCCTGGTGCTGAAGTCGCTGTCGCTCGGCCGTGAGCACGGATACGGCATCCTGCTGCGAATCCAGCGCGCGTCTCAGGACGTGCTTCAGGTTGAACAGGGCGCGCTTTATCCCGCACTCGCGCGCCTCGAAGCCCAAGGCCTGATCAGCGCCGAATGGGGCGTCTCCGAGAATAACCGGCGTGCCAAATTCTATGAGCTGACCCGCGATGGCAAGGCGCGCCTGAAAAGCGACACGCAGGACTGGCGCCGCTTTGCCGGGGCACTTGAGCAAGTGTTGAACACGCCGAGCCTAGGGGCGCTGACATGATCATGCGTCTGCTGCAAACCTTGAAGCGCGCTTGGCATCGCAAACGCTATGAGCGTGACCTCGCCGACGAATTGGCCTTTCATTTGCAATGTCGGGTCGACGCGTTGGTGCGTCAGGGCGTCGCGCAAGCCGAGGCTCTGCGCCGTGCGCGCCTGGAGCTCGGCATGGTCGAGTTGCATCGTGACGCCGTACGTGCCGCGCACGGTCTGCTCTGGCTCGATCGCTGGTGGGGCGATCTCGTTCGCGCCGCACGTGGGCTGATGGCGAGCCCGGTGTTTGTGATCACCTCGGCGCTGGTGCTCGGCCTGGCCATTGGGGTGAATCTGATCCTGCAAGGCTTATGGCAGAACTACCTCGCAAACCCACCCGCAACCAGCGTCGCAGGATTGCTCTACGATCTGGAGCTTCGTGGCAATCAGGCGCAGTTTGTGGCGCCGCTGACTGCCGACGAGATTCAGTGGCTGACCCGCGACCTTGCATCCGCGAACGTGTCGGTAATCGCTTCTCGTCAGAGCAATCAGGTGCTTGGGCTGACCCCACCGCGGATGACTTACGGCGCCAGCGTCAACGCGGCGTACTTCCCGACACTCAAACACCAGATCTTGGCGGGGCGCAGTTTTGTGGCCGCCGATTTTGCGAGCGCGGCACCGGTCGTGGTCGTCGGTGAACGCCTTTGGAACCGGTTGCCGCCGGCGGAACGACGGCTGCCCGGAACCCTCAAGCTCGGCGGGCAGACGGTGCAGATCATTGGTGTATTGACTGACGGCTTCGCGGGTCTGGAGCCGTTTCCGCCGCAGTTCTTTTTGACCGACCGCTTCGAGTCCAGACTGCTGCAACAGCAGGGGAACCCGATTGATTCGCGATTCAATACGGCACTGCTCGTTCCGGCAGGGTTATCCGCCGAGACGCTGCGCGGTCGGCTGTTGAACTGGTTCCAGACCTTGCCACGCAACGCGATTGCCGACGAGCGCGTGGGCGATGCGCACGTACTGGCGCGCCGATCGCAGCTCAGTGCGGCCGAGTCGCGGGATGCCGATGTGATGCTGGCACCGCTCATCAGCCTGACGTTGCTGCTGCTGATCGCTGCATGCGCGAACGTGGGCAATCTGATGCTCGCGCGTGTCAGCCTGCGCCAACAGGAACTCGCCGTTCGCGCGAGTCTCGGTGCCTCGCGCTGGCAGTTGATCCGGCTCCTGATGCTCGAAAGTCTGCTGCTCGCGCTGCTCGCAGGCGCCTTCGGCATGATGTTGACGAGCCTCGCCCTGGACCCGCTGCATCGATATGCGATGTCCATGCTGGTCGCGATGGGCATCGAACCGTTGCCCATGCACATCAACTGGTCGCTACTGCCCTGGATGCTGCTCCAAGCTTTGGTCGCCTGCTTTGGTTTCGGCCTGTTGCCGGCGCTGAGCCTCACCAGTGGTGACCTGGCGCAGGCCGCAAGGCGCGATGGCCGGCTGTGGCAAGGCCGAGTTCCCGCGGCGCGCCTCCGCGGCTGGCTGATGAGCACCCAGGTCGCCATTAGCCTGGTGCTGTTGGTGCTGGCGGCCATGATCATCAGCCTGAGCCACAAGTCCCGCGAAATCGACATTGGCTATCCGACCGAAACGCTCGTGGACTTGCGCCATCCATCGCCTGACGCCGCATTGCGCGCCAGACTCATCGCTTTACCAGGTGTGCGTGCGGTGACCAGCACGGCCAATGCACCGCTTTATGGCGTCGTGCCAAGACAGCAGGTTCGAGTCGGCGATCGGAGTCTTGCGCTCGGCACGCAGACGATTGCTGCCGACTACTTCCAGGCGCTGTCACTGCCCATCGTGCTCGGACGCAATTTCACTGAGGCCGAAGCCAGCCAGCAAAGCCCGTTGGCGATGATCAGCGCGTCGACGGCTGCTGCGCTTTGGCCCGGACAAAGCCCGCTGAACCAGCGCATCACGGTGATCGACACCGATGCCGACGGTTTGGAAACCGCGCAATCCGTCACCGTGATCGGCGTCGTACCGAGCGTCGTCAGCGGTCTGCCTCTGGCCGGAATCGACGGCACGATGCTCTATCGCCCGGGCGCTCTTGGTCAGCCCGCGATGCGCGATGTGTTGGTTCGGATCGACGCTGGTGCGACCGATGCCATGCTCAATACGTTGGCCGATGCGTGCGTGGCCGGACCCAATCCGCAGATCTGCCAACCTTGGCGCCTCAGCGATATGGTGTCGGTGTATCGACTACCGCTGATCGTCTGCAGCCATCTGGCCGCTGGACTCGGCTTCATCTCGTTGCTGATCTCCGCACTTGGATTGTTTGGCGTGATGCGCTTTCAGGTGCGGGCGCGCTGGCGCGAGTTTGGGATCCGAATCGCGCTTGGCGCCACGCCCCAGACAGTGTTGCGCCAAGTCCTGCGACAGTCGCTCCGGCAAATTCGTGCAGGCTTTGTCCTTGGCCTAGTGGCTTGCCTTGGCGTGTCGTTGTTGCTGGTCAAGCCGATTGGTTGGCTGCAGGCCTTCCCGCTCTTGGCATATGTCGGTGTTCCGACACTATTGCTGCTGGTCGCGCTGGCGTCCGCCTGGTGGCCGGCGCGACAGGCGGTCCGGCTATCGGCACTGGAAGCCCTGCGCGAGCGTTGAGCGTTTGGCAGGCGGCCTTGTCGAGCGGACACTTTGAGTGTCCGCGGACACTATAACCCGGGCATATCGCACGATATTTCAAAGACTTGCCTTTGGCACGTCGATTGCACTGATACATCTGTCCGGGACGTTTCCCGGCGTTGTTCCCGCCGCTATCGACACGGAGTCAAGCATGATCAAGGACACCTCAGGCCAGGATCGTCAGATCCAGCCCGCGCACCGCAACTTGCTGAGTCGCGCCCAATGGATTGGCATTGCGAGCGGCGTGGCCGTTGTCGGCTTGCTGCTGTCTGGACTCTATGCCTGGGGTTTGGCCGAGCGCTCGGTGGATCTCGACCGTATTCGCGTCGCCAAGGTGCAGCGTGGCACTTTGATCAGCGATATCGCCGTCGATGGCCGTATCGTCGCCGCCGTCAGCCGCACGCTGTATGCCCCGGCCGCCGGCACCGTCAGCCTGCAAACGCAACCCGGTCAAGCCGTCAAGACCGGCGACTTGCTCGCGACCCTGGATTCTCCTGAGCTCAAGTCCGAACTCGATCGTGAAGTCGCGGCGCTCGAACAACAAGAAGCGCTCGTGGCCAAGGGCAAGATTCAAGCCGAAAAGCAAAAGCTGCTCGCGGCGAAAACCGCTGATGAGGCCGATCTCGCCTTGTCATCAGCCAAGCGTGAAGCGGAACGCACTAAGAAGGCATGCGATGTGGGCGCGCTGACGCGCGTGGAATGCATGAAGATCACCGATGATCTCCGGGCGGCCGAGATTCGCGGCACCCATGCGCGGGCCGACGCCGATCTCGAAGGCCAGAACGTCGCGTTCGACTTGGCGTCGAACACCAAGACGCTGCAGCGCCAGCGTGTCGTCGTGGCGGAGTTGCGTCGTCGGGTGGAGTCCCTGAATCTGCGTGCCCCGATTGACGGACTGGTCGGATCCGTCAGTATTGTCGACCGCGCCCAGGCTGCGATCAATGCGCCTCTGATCACGGTGGTCGATCTGAGTCACCTTGAAGTCGAGCTCGGCGTGGCCGAAGTCTATGCCGAAGACATTGGCATCGGCATGGCGGCCGACATCAACCTCGGCAATAGCGAAGCGAAAGGCAGCGTGGTGTCCATCGCGCCAGAGGTCGTCAACAACCAAGTCCTGGTGCGTGTGCGCTTTGCGGGCAGCCAGCCGGAAGGTCTGCGCCAGAACCAGCGCGTACGCGGCCGCGTGCTCCTGAGCCAGAAAGACAACGTGTTGACCCTCGCTCGCGGTCCGTTCCTCGAAGCGCACGGCGGCCGCTACGTCTATCGCATCAAAGACGGTGTGGCGAGTCGCCAACCCATTCAAGTCGGCGCAACCAGTGTCAGCGCCATCGAAGTGACCGAGGGGCTCATTCCTGGCGATGAAGTCGTCATCGCCGGCTCGGAAAATTTCGAGAACGCTGAGCGCGTTCGCATCAATGATTAACCCAGCAAGCCCTACCCCATCAGCAAGCCAAGAGCCAAGGAGCAAGACATGATCAGGATGAAGTCGCTGAGCAAGGTGTATCGCACCCACATGATCGAAACGCACGCCCTGCGTGGCATCGAGATCGAAGTCAAGGAAGGCGAGTTTGTCGCGGTCACCGGCCCTTCGGGTTCGGGCAAGACCACGTTTCTGAACATCGCCGGGTTGCTCGAAGAACACACGGGCGGCGACTACTTTCTTGATGATGTGAATGTGACCGGACTCAACGACAGCCAACGCTCGCGGCTGCGCAACGAGAAGCTGGGCTTCATCTTCCAGGGTTTCAATCTGATCCCAGATCTGAATCTGTTCGACAATGTCGATGTCCCGCTGCGCTATCGCGGTTTTCCGGCCAGCGAACGCAAGCGCCGTATTGAAGAGGCACTAGGGCAGGTTGGTCTGTCCTCACGCATGAAGCACTTCCCGGCCGAGCTCTCGGGCGGTCAGCAACAGCGCGTGGCGATCGCGCGCGCGTTGGCTGGCAGCCCGAAAGTGCTGCTCGCCGACGAACCCACTGGCAACCTGGATACGCAGATGGCGCGTGGGGTCATGGAGCTCTTGGAAGAGATCAATCACAAGGGCACGACCATCTTGATGGTGACCCACGATCCGGAATTGGCGGCGCGCGCGGCGCGCAATGTCCATATCGTCGACGGCCTGGTCACTGACTTTGTCCGCCGCGAATCGCCCACCCTGGTTGCTGTGGCCTGAGGACTAAACCATGTTTTTCTATTACCTCAAACTTGGTGCCGTCAATCTGAAACGCAACCCGATCATCACCATTCTGATGATCATTACGCTTGCTGTCGGCGTCTCGGCAGCCATGACCACGTTGACCATTCTGCGCGCCATGTCTGGCGATCCGATTCCCCAAAAGAGCGATCGCCTGTTCTACGTACAGATCGATACCGGCCCGGTGGGACGTGAATCCGACAACGGCGAGCCCGACTCGCAAATGGCATACACGGATGCGATGAACCTGTGGCGCGCGAAAAAAGCGCCGATGCAGACCCCGCTGATCGGCACCTCAGGTACGGTGTCACCCGACCGCAAAGATTTGTCCCCGTTCTTTGTTTCGGGCCTCGGTGTCGGCTCGGACTTCTTCAAGATGTTCAATGTGCCGATGGTGCAAGGCCAACCTTGGACCGGGGAGCAGGATCAGACCGCCGCCGATGTAGTGGTCATCAGCAAGGCGCTGCGAGATCGCTTGTTTGGCGAAAACGCCGACGCTATCGGCAAACGCCTGATCTTGTCCAAGCATCAACTGACGATTGTCGGCGTGCTGGATACCTGGAATCCACTGCCGAAGTTCTATCGACTCGTGGGCTCGAATCGTTACGGCGATCACGAGGAGTTCTTCGTCCCGATTCCGGTCGTGACGGAGAAACTGGAAGATATTCAGGGTCAGGTCAATTGCAGCGGTCGCCCCGAGCCCGGCTTTGCCGGCTTCCTGAAGTCCGATTGCACATGGATCCAGTACTGGGTCGAACTTAATGCCGCAAGCGACCGCGATGGCTATTTCGACTACCTGAATGCCTACGTTCTGGAACAGCAGAAGCTCGATCGACTGCCGCGCAAGGTCAACAATCGCCTGCGCAACGTCATGGAGTGGATGGACCGCCAGGGTGTGGTCGACAATGACACGATCGTCGCGACGTGGCTCGCATTTGCCTTCCTCGGTGTTTGCCTCGTCAACACCATCGGGCTGCTGCTGGCCAAGTTCAGTGCGCGTCCGGGTGAGATTGGCGTGCGCCGTGCTCTTGGCGCGTCGCGTACCGAAATCTTCGCGCAATTCCTGACCGAAGCCGGCGTGATTGGGCTGGTCGGCGCGGGTCTTGGCATTGCCATGACGCTCGGTGCACTTGCCTATGTCCGTCACTACGCCCGCGACATCGCGCTGCTGACCAACATGGACTGGATGATGCTCATGGTCACCGTCGCGATCTCGCTGATTGCCGCGCTCGCCGCTGGTCTGCTGCCGACTTGGCGTGCATGCCAGGTGCTGCCGGCCGCCCAACTCAAATCGCAATAAGGAGGTCACATGGAAGTCCGACCGATTCTCTCTACCCTGTTCCGCAACAAGACTGCGCCGCTGCTGATTGCCGCGCAGGTCGCGCTGACGCTCGCCATCGTTGCGAATGCGCTGTACATCATCCAGGAACGGCTGGCCGCTGCCGCCCGTCCAAGCGGCGCCGATGAGGCCAACATCGCGCGGATCGAATTGTCGCCAATTGGCGACATGGCTGACCCGAAGTCGATTCAGGAAGTCGATCTGCAGACCCTGCGTGCGATTCCAGGCGTCGTTTCGGCGACCTGGGCGAATCAGATCCCGCTCGGCCAGTCTGGCTGGAACTCGGGCGGCCTCAGCCTGAAAGAGGACAATGAGAACGCGAGTCTCAGTGGCGCCCATTACTTTTCCCCGGGGTCGCTCATCGACGCGTATGGACTGAAACTCATCGCTGGCCGCGACTTCACCCAAGACGACGTGTTCGATCACGACCCGGACAGCGGCAACGCCGCGCCGAAATTCGTGATCATCACGAAGGCCCTGGCGGACGCGCTGCAACCCGGCATCACCAACTACAACGAACTGCTGGGCAAACCGATGTATGGCGTTGCGGAAGAGCCCGCGCAGATCATTGGCGTCATTGAGCGTCTGCAAACACCTTGGGCCAATGCCGGCGCCGAAGGCGAGCAGTCCTACATCCTGCCGATCCGCTACCTGACCGGAGCGTTTCAGTACGCGATCCGCTCGGAACCCGGTCAGCTTGAGCCGGTGTTGAAGGCTGCTTCCGAGGCACTGTCAAAACTGCGGTCGGATCGCGTGCTGAATTCACAACGCACGTTTGCCGAGATTCGCGAAAGCCGCTATGCGAATGAAATGCTGATGGCTGGCCTGCTGATTGCGGTGACGTTGTTCCTGCTGCTGATTACCGCGAGTGGCATCGTTGGCTTGGCGAGCCTCTGGGTGAATCAGCGCCGCAAGCAGATCGGCGTGCGCCGCGCGCTCGGTGCCCGCAAGATCGATGTGATCCGCTACTTTCTCGTCGAAAATGTGCTGATCACCACCGGTGGCGCGTTGTTTGGCCTAGTCCTGGCACTGAGCCTGAACCAGGTTCTGGTCCGCCAAATGGAGATCCCGCGACTGCCGTTGTCGTACGTCGGCATTGGGATGGCGATCATGTGGGTGTTGGGCTTGCTCGCAGTGCTTGGCCCAGCATTGCGCGCCGCGAAGGTGCCGCCGGCAGTGGCGACACGGACAATCTGATTGCTCCAGTAAATAGCGCACTGCCTTTGATCGCAAACCTGAGGGCCCTCGTAGGCGGGGCCTTCAGGCCCGAGCAACCTTGCGATCAGTCTGGTTCGCGGCTGAAGGCGCTCCTAAGAGTACTTCGTCGCGGGCCGTGGCCTTAGACTCTGCAACCCGTCACGTCAACGCAAAGATCAGCGCGAATTGCACGAACCGGTAGATCGAGATATTGCCGAGAACCAACCCCAGCATCAACGCGAACGCGACCGGATACGCAACGATCGCGGACAGATCAAGACTCTTCCGCAGCGTCTCGGCACCGTACCAAATCGGTAGCAAACTAAGCGCCCCGAGGATCGGGTAGTACAGCGGCCAGCCCCAGCGCTCGGCCAACCAGGCCATGCCCTGCACCAGCAGCACGACATCGAAGAGAATGAACGTGAACACATGGAATGCGATGACCATGTGTTCGGCAAAATAGCGGCGCAACGGCAACAGCAGCAGGCTGAGTACCAACGCCATGATCGGCACGTGCACGATGATCAAGAGTTTGCTGATGTCGGGCGATCGGGCATCGTACGCACGGGCATAGTCCGCCATGGTGTAGTGACCCGATGGGTCGGCCGCTTTCGCCCCGGCATCCCTTGCCGCCACACGCTCTTTGACCCATTTCGCCGTCCAGCGGCTGTGCATCTGTCCGCTGTTTTCGGCCATTCTGGCGGCCTCATCTGGCGGGATTGTCCGCTCAGCTTGCAGCACTTCCAGCATCAGCGGACCGGGCACTTGATCAACAAACGGCAACTCGAAATCGGTGATCGCGGGCGCAAAAAAGTACAGCACATTGGCCAGCAGGAATAACGAGATGGGCGGCATCCAGAATTGCCGACGACCATTGAGATAGTCGCGCGTCAATCGGCCGGGCCGGAACCATAGGTTGAGCAGGCTACGCCAAAGACGACTATCGAAATCCGTCAGGTTGTCGAACGCCTGCTTCAAGAGATGTGAGAGTCGACGATCGGCCTCGACAAAGCGCGCCTGACCACATGCTGCACAGAATGCGCCGCTCATGGTGGCGCCGCAGTTCGCGCATGCTGATTCCGTCAGAGGACTTACAGGCTGTTGGGCGGACAACTGCTGCAGGCAATGCATGGCCGCCTGCGCCTGTTCGATCGGAACCAGCAAGTGATCATGAACGGCCCCCGCCAGCACGTTGCAACTGATGCCGGCGTCGGCCAGCGCCTTCGAGAACGCTGCGGTCAGGCCGCAGGCAGCCAAGTCAGAATGCACGGTCAGCGTGATCCACGCCGCGCGGAACAACACTGGCAGCCCTAGCCGTTCGGCGTCAGCTTCGGCAATGACCCAAGTCGGCCCTTCTGGCTCCTCAACCATCGCTTCGATCGCAGCCTCGGGCGCTACCGCGCCAGGAGCCCCGCGAACGTAGACAAACACGCCCGGACGCAACTCAGGTTGCATGCTGGCAAGCAGGGTGGCCAGATCCGAGATGGGTTGGCTCATGACGAGGTACGCAGAGTCGATCGCATGCTGCGATCTTATCGGCTTGCGGTAGGGCTCAGCAGTTCGGCACTCAAACGGCCAGCAAACGGTTCAAGATTTGCCACAGGCTGATCACGTCTTGCCGATGATGCGCGATCGCGCGTTTCAAGCGGTCGTCCCGACCCAGGCGAATCCAATCGCGCCACGCCCCGGGGACTTCGGCACTGGGCAGATCGTGTTGGCGGATCAATCCGAGCCATTCGCGCTCGACTGTGCCGAGCTTGCAGTTGCTGAGGCGGTCCTTCAGCTGGCGACGCACGATTGTCAGCAAGTCCAGGTGGGCGAGATCGGCGAATGGCGCAGCTTGGCCGAACAAGGGATAGCGGCCGTTCATCATCGGCACGTCAAAGCTTTTGCCGTTGTAGCTCAGCAGGACCCGTTTGCTGAGCAGCCATTCGCGCAGTAATGCCAGCTGATGCGGTTCGCCTGCCGGCGACTCCAGCAACAACTGCCGCACGCGGAGCCGGTCGTCACACCAATCGGCAATGCCAACCAGAAACGCCCGCACACCAACCCCTGCATTCATACCGGTGGTTTCGATGTCGAAGGCGGCAAGGTCGGCGCGCGCCACGCCGGTCTGTTCGAGCCAAGGCAGATCAATGCTGGTCGCTTGCGGATCCGGATAGTCGATCTGCAACAGCCTTAAGCCGGGCGCAATGCGCTCGCCCAGATCGAAATCGGGTACGGCCGTGGATTGCATGCCTGGCAATTGCTCCATGTCGCGATGATAGGCGCGGCGCGCCAACGCTGCACGCAGACGTTCGACCAGGGCTTCGGCTTCGCGAGCGGCATCGCCGTGTGTCGGCGCCACGTAGTCTGGTTCGCGTGCGCGCGGAACAGGCGTACCCAATGTCCGCGCACCTGCTTGCGCACGGAGCCTGAGCAGCACATCGACCGCACTCATGCCGCGTCCTGCAACAGCCGCAAGACCGTCAGCGCAAGATCCTTGCGGGTCGGCGTCTGCTGCTCGCTGACGCTCGCTACTGGACCGACACACGCCGGGCAGCCACTCGGGCAGGCGCATGCCTGAATCATCGAACGCGTTTCCTGAATCACGCTGGCCGCGAGATCGTAGAGCGGCTCAGTCAGACCAATACCACCTACGTAGTTGTCGTACAGGTACAGCGTCGGTGCGAACTGCTCGTCGTTCGCGTCGAGCTTCAAATGCAGTCCCGACGCCGAGGCACCATCCTTGTGGCCAACGGCCCGGGCCAAGTCGCGCGATTCGGCCATCAGGCGAAACGTCGCGACAATCCGGGCCGCAAACGCCGCACTTAGAAAACCATCCAGGGCTTGCTCGCGCGAGCGGAACACCGACTGCAGCAAGGCGGCGGGCAAACGCCACCACACGGCGGAGGTGTGCATCTCCTGGTCGGGCAGATTGATGGGCCCGTAGCCGATGTTTTCGTGCGTGTAGTAACGGATCTTCTTGTAGCCGGTCACGCGGCGGATCACGTGCACCTCGCCCTGCGCGCAGCGACCTTGCCCCGCGGCTTTGTCGGCAAACACATCCAGCACTTTGAGCTTGCTGTAGTCGATTGCATCCGTGTAGTAATCGACGGTCGTGCGCCGGACGAACGCCTTGCGCCCCGCCCAATCCAGGCGCTCGACTTGAAACGGCTCCGACTGCACCATGTAGATTGCGCCTTCATACAAGGTCATCGCGGCGCCAGTGAAATCCACTTCGGCAATGATCAATTGCCGACCGTCGGTGATGTCCACGACGACGAAATTGCCGTCGGCCACCGCACGCAGGTTGACCGCCTGGGCGGGATAGTCTTCGTTGATCCAGTGATACTGCTGGCCCTCCTGATGCAGCACCCCGCATTCAGACAACACCTGCAAATAGGGCCCGGTGTCCTGATCACCGAATCGATCGCCCTGCTGAAACGGCAGCTCGAATGCCGCACAACGAATATGATCGAGCAGGATCAAGGCTTGGTTCGGCGCGATGCGCGCTTGCTCGGGGCTCGCGTTTTGAAAGTACTCGGGCTTGCGCATCAGATACTGATCCAACGCCTCGCTGCCCGCAACCAGCACTGCCAACGATTCCTGCTGTCGGCGACCGGCGCGGCCAATACGCTGCCAACTTGCGGCGATCGAGCCCGGGTAGGCATTCAACACCGTAGCGTCCAGCGCCCCGATATCGACACCGAGTTCCAGCGCTGACGTCGACACCAAACCGTCGATCTCGCCCGCCCGCATCGCCCGTTCGATCTCCCGCCGTTCGGTGGGCAGATACCCGCCGCGATAAGCGCGGATGCGTGGCTTGCGGCGCGGATCGTGATCGAACTCGTCTTTCAGGTATTTGGTGATGACTTCAACAAGCAGACGCGAGTTCGCGAACACCAGCGTTTTGAAGCCGGACTCGATCAGCTGCTTCGCGATGGTCTGTGATTCGGACTGTGCGGGCGCGCGAATCCCGAGATCCGGATTGATGACCGGCGGGTTCCAGAACAGCACTTGGCGCGCGCCTCGTGGCGCGCCGGACTCGGTAATGGCTTGCACCGGCGCGCCAATCAACGCCTCGGCATGCTGCTTTGGATTCGCAATCGTGGCCGAGCACAGAATGAATTGCGGCTTGGCGCCATAGAACGCGAGCACACGCTGCAAGCGCCGGAGCAGGTTCGCGACATGCGCACCGAACACGCCGCGATACGTGTGCACCTCGTCGATCACGATGTATTGCAGGTTCTCGAAGAACTGCGCCCACTTCGTGTGATGCGGCAGGATCGCCTGGTGCAGCATGTCCGGGTTGCTGACGACGATGTCGGCCTCCGTACGCACCGCCTTCCGCGCATCCGACGGCGTGTCGCCATCAAACGTGAACGCTTTGACCTTCAGATCGCCCGCTTTGTTGAGCTCCAGGAGTTCCGACACCTGATCCTGCGCCAGTGCCTTGGTCGGAAACAGATACAGCGCCTTGCACCGGCGATTCAGCACCGCATCAATGACGGGCAGGTTGTAGCACAGCGTCTTGCCCGAGGCGGTTGGCGTCAGCACCACGACGTGCTCGCCAGCCTTGACCGCATCAAACGCCTCGCGCTGGTGCGAATAGAGTTCGTCGATGCCGCGCTGTTTCAATGCCCCGACCAATCCCGGGTGCAAGCCCGGCATTGCCGCATACCGCGCCGGCACCGCCGGAATCTGCCAATGCGCAGCGATCCGATCGCCGGCACGGCGCTTCAGCCGCGCGATGGCCGCCGATAAATCCGGCGGCGCTTCCGCCGTCAACGGCTGCAAGCGCTTGGCAGACAGGGTGCGAATCGGGTGCAGAACTGCCATGGGAGGCCTCCGGGTGTAGACCTCGGAGGCTCGGATGGGCGCGTCTCAAAACCTGAGACAGACCGGCGGGGCGAGCATATCGGCCCGGTTCGTCAAAACCTGAGACGGGCGACCCAGTGACTCAGACGCCCTGCAACCACCGCTCCAGAATCCGCTTTGCGGCGGCCGCATCGAGCATCGCAGCGTCTTTTTTCCGAGCCAACCCACCCTGCCGGAGTTGTTTGAACTGGGCCTCCGACTCGCGGGATGAATAGCGCTCGTCCTGGAGGTGAATCGGTAGCTGGTAGCGCGCGGCAAGGGTGTCGGCAAATGCGCGGCTCGCGGTGGTTACAGCTTGGTCATAGCCGTCCACCGTCACGGGCAAACCGATCACCAAGGCGGCCGGCCGCCATTCGCGGACGAGTTTGTCGAGTTCGGCCCAGTTTGGGCCTTGCGGACTGTTACTGATCACCGCGAGCGCGGATGCGGTGCCGGTGATCGATTGCCCCACGGCCACACCAATACGGCGGCCGCCGTAGTCAAAACCAAACGCCACGCCGTTCAGCGTCATCGTGAATCAGGCCCGACCCACGAGGCCGGAGAGCTTGCTCAGATTGATGCCGCCAAGGCGCGCGGCCTCCTGCCAACGCAAGTCGACCGGCGTATCGAAGACGATCGTGCCGGCCATGTGCTCCGCCGGAACCGCAAACCAGGCGTTGTCGCGGACTTCCTGCTCCAACTGACCCTTGCCCCAGCCGGCATAGCCGAGCGCGACCGCGATCGCATCGGGACCTTGGCCTTCGCTCAGGTCTTTCAGAATGTCGCGGGACGTGGTGATCGCAATGTCGTCGGACACCTTGAACGTGGACTCATAACTGTGTCCACCGGAGTGCAGCACAAAGCCACGTTCGGTCTGCACCGGGCCGCCCAACAGCACTTCGACCGCGCGCACTTGGTCGGTGCCACCCTGCACTTTCATCTGATCGAGAATGTCGCCCATCGTCAGATTGGCCTTGCGCGACAACGTGATGCCCATTGCACCTTCGTCGTTGTGCTGACAGATCAGCGTGACCGAGCGCGCGAAGTTCGGATCGTCCAAGGCGGGCATGGCGATCAGAAAATGATTGGTCAGATAGGTGGCTTCGGTCATGGTGGCAGTGTAGCAGTGCGGGTTGGACGCGCCGATGATGCGGGGCGATCGGGTGAAGGGATTGCAATCGCGGTGCATTTGGGCTCAAGTGTGGTTTGAAATGGCGGCGGTTTTGCGTCAATCAAGGTGTTTGCGTTGCAGTTTGCGCCGCAAGTCGCTGAAATACTTCGAAAACTGGAACCCCTGCCATGTCCACTGAAATTGCCAGCTTGTCCGCCATCGACGCCCGCGTGCTCGGTTGCCTCATTGAAAAGCAGGCCGCCACCCCCGACCAGTACCCGCTGACGGTCAATTCTCTGGTGCTGGCCTGCAATCAGAAGACGAGCCGGGAACCCATCATGAATCTGGAACCCGGCGCGGTGCTGCACTGCCTCAGGGACCTGGAGCACCGTGAGCTGGTCGCGCGCGCATTTGGCGGGCGGGTCGAACGCTTTGAGCATCGCTTCGACAAGGCCTACAAGGTCACCCTGCGCCAGCAGGCCTTGCTCGCGCTCCTGATGCTGCGCGGCCCGCAGACCTTGAATGAGCTCTTCACACGCTCAGACCGCTTGTCTGATTTCGCTGGACCCGAAGATGTCCGACACACCCTGGACCGTCTTGCCGAACACGAGCCGTCATTGGTGCAGAACATTGGCCGCGGCAATGGTCAGCGGGAAGACCGCTACGCGCATCTGTTGTCGGGTTCGGTGGACGTGCTGAGTGCGCCGTCGGATCCGGATCAAGAATTTGTTGGCGCGAACTCTGGCGGTGGTACGTCACTCCGGGACGAGGTGGCCGCGCTGAAGGAACGCGTCGCGACGCTGGAAGCCGCACTCGCCGACATCAAGAGCAGCCTGGGTATTTGACGCCAGCACGGCCGCATCGGGCGCGCCGCGGCTTGCGTTAAGGCGCTGACAGGCGCGCCGGCCGGCCGAGCTGCTCGGCGCACCAATGCTCTATCAGCGCACGCGAAATGGACAGTTTCGGCGACAGCAGCATCGTGCCCGCCGCAACGTGTTGCTCGAGTTCTTCAGCGCTGAACCAGCCAGCTTCGACGATTTCATCGGACAGTCGGATCGGTTGATGACTCGCTTCGGCGATGAAGCCCACCATGATCGATGCCGGAAACGGCCAGGGCTGGGACGCGAAATAGTGGCTTCGATCCACCACCACGCCCACTTCCTCAAACACTTCGCGGGCGACGGCTTGCTCTAGCGATTCGCCCGGTTCCAGAAACCCGGCCAACGTCGAGAACCGCTTTTCGGGCCAGCTGGGCTGACGCCCCAACAGACATCGGCTGCCATCGTGCACGATGGTGATGATGGCCGCATCGGTGCGCGGAAACCATTCGGCGGCGCAGGATGGGTCGGTGCACAGGGCGCGGTGGCCAGATCCGCTGAGCAGCGTCTTGGCGCCGCAGCGTGCGCAAAAGCGGGTGTGCTTCTGCCAATGCAACAGCGCGCGGGCATAGGCCGCTGTGCCAGCCTGAGGTGCGGGCAGCAGCGCCGCCGCAGCGCGCAAGTCGGCGGCTTCGGCCTCCAGCTGCGACTGCCAAAGCAGCTCCAGATCGGCACTCAGTTGCAGCGCGAACCAGGGCGCCTGCTCACGATCCAGACCCAGAAAACTAAATTGCTCGAACGCAAAGTGATCGCGCAGCAAAGACAGCGGCAGCGCCAGCAAGCGCGGCTCCTGCTTCGCGATCAACACGCGGCCATTCTCGGTCAACAGCACACTGCGCGCTTCGCGAGACTCGAATAGACCCATGAGCCCGCTGGCGTCCTGACGCCAATGTGCGGCCCGATCCAGTTCGAATTCGGCAAAGGCGTAGCGACTCATGCGTGACTCAGGCCGAGAAGGACGAGCCGCAACCACACGTGGTCTTGGCGTTCGGATTTCTTATGACGAACTGCGCCCCGCTGAGGTTTTCGGTGTAGTCGATATCGGCACCCATCAGGTATTGCAGGCTGAGCGGATCGACCAGTAGCACCACGCCATCGGTGACCACGCTCAAGTCATCCTCCGCCTGATCCTCTTCAAACGCGAAGCCGTATTGAAATCCGGAGCAACCGCCGCCTTGGATGTAGACCCGAAGCTTGAGCGCCGGGTTTTTCTCCTCTTCGATCAACTCACGGACTTTCTTCGCGGCCGCGGACGTGAAATTCAGCGCGGCGTCCTGATCCTGATAGCTGGGAGCAATGGTTTCGGTGCTCATGGTCGTACCTCTCTCGTATTACAGACGGGCAAGCTTCAGAACGCTCATTTCTCGCGCTTGTGCCGATGCTCTTTGGCAGGGGTCGGTGTCAACGTCAGAACAGCTTCGACATTGGACTCCTTGCCCGGTTCCACTTTCGCCGTGAGCTTCGATTCGCCCGTCGTGTCATGGCCAATGCTGACGGCGTCCTTGGCGATCACCGGCGGCGCCGATTGTACGGTCGAGCTGATCGGCTTGGCGTCAATGATGGCGCCACCTTCATCGATTCGGCGAATCTGGCCATTGATCTGCGCGCCGGCGGCCATCTCCAGAATCTTGTAGTAGACGTTGCCGTTGACCCGCGCCTTGGAGTAGAGCCGCAGATGTTCGCTGCAAATGACATCGCCCTCGACGACGGCGTCAATGCTGATCTTGGGTGCACGCACCTCGCCCCTGATGATCGCGGCGCCCATGATGGTCAATTCGGTCTTGCATTCCGGCTCGGCGCGGATCGTGCCGGTCACGCTGCCTTCAATCGAGATCTGCACGCAGCCCGGGTCAAAATGCAGGTCGCCGGTAAAGCTCGTCTGCTTCGAGATCAGGGTGACGGTGCCAGGTGCCAACAACGGGGACGACTTCTTGTCACTGCCAAACATGTTCGGGCTCTCCGGCGGCCAGGGCTTGTTGCCAACTGTAGGATTCTTCCGAGCGTTCGCCCTGTTCGGACTGGGCGCTCACAAAGACGCGACTGGGACTGAAACCATCGGGCAGCACGACGCTGCCATCGATCGTTTCGAAATACTTGAACGTAAACGGCAAGGTTTCGCCTTCTGGGCTGTGCGCCGGCAGCTGGGCGAGCTCGAAGTTCACCACCTTGTTGTCCGACACGCCCTCGATCTTGAGTGTCATATGGCCGCGGGTGGTTTCGCCACGGCGTAGGGTTTGCGTCAGGGTCGACCGAAACGCAAAGCCGCGGGAGTGCTCGATCGGCCGCAGCACCAGGCTTTGGACACGCAGACCTTGCTTGGGCTGGCGCCCGCCGACGAGACGCTGAAAGAAGGCGAGGTCGGCCTGCAATGCGGCGACCTCTTCCTCGCGTTCGCGAAGGGTGTCCTTCAACGTGTCGTTGGCGGCCGAAGACACCTGATCGCCGCGCTGCGAGATCGATAGCTGCTGCTCGGTCTTTTCCAGCCGGGTGTTCAGTTTACGGATGGTCTTCTTGGCGTCGCTCAGCTCTTTCTGCAGCGCCGCCAGCTGGGGTGCTGCGTTATTGGCCGAGAAATACCAAGTGGCCACCAACAGGCCCACCGCAACCAACAGCCAGAACCAGATCGGCAATCGAAATCGGCCGCGCTGTTCGGAGCGGACGAACAGTCTGGCCGGCTGATCATTCGGGCCGATGAATTCGCTCATGCAGCGACCAGTTCGAAATCCGCCTTGCTGACGCCGCAATCTGGGCACGACCAGGTGTCCGGAATGTCTTCAAAGCGCGTGCCGGGGGCGATCCCGTCTTCGGGCAGTCCTTTGGCTTCGTCATAGACGAATCCGCAAACGACACAGACGAAGGTTCGGAAAGGATTCTGATTCGACACGGGCATGGTTCCTGAAGCGGGGCAAGACCGATATTCTGGCATCGACTGTGTTAAGCCGGAAATCGATGTTTGTGCCAATTGTGAAAGGTTTGTATCTGCTGACTGAGGACGGCGCCGACGACGCGCGCCTTGGCGTGGTCACCGAAGCCGCCCTGGCCGCCGGTGTTAAATGGCTGCAATACCGCGACAAATCAAGGGATGTGGGGAAACGCCTGCGTCAGGCTGAGGCGCTCGCCGCCCGTTGCCGGTATTGGGGTGCCGGGCTGATCATCAATGACGATGTCGACCTGGCGCTGGCGGTGCAGGCGGCCGGGGTCCACCTTGGTGAGCATGACGGCGGCCTACGGGACGCCCGTGACCGGCTCGGGCCAAACGCCATCCTGGGGGCCTCCTGTTACAACGATCTGGACCGCGCCCGCGCGGCCGCGGCGAATGGCGCCTCGTACCTGGCCTTCGGCGCGGTGTTTGCGTCGGCCACCAAGCCTCTCGCCCGGCATTGTCCTCTCAGTGTGCTTCGGGAAGCCCGGCAGTTTGGGCTGCCTGTGGTCGCGATCGGAGGCATCACTACTGATCGGGCGCGCGAGGTTTATGACGCGGGGGCCGATGCCATCGCGGTGCTCGGCGAGGTCTGGCGGGACACGGAGGTTGGGGCCACTGTTAAGACGTTTCTGGCTCAGGAGCCCTCACGATGACCGACATTCCCGCCGTTTTCGTGACCGGAACCGACACCGGGGTCGGCAAGACGTTTGTCTCCTGCGCCTTGCTGTACGCCGCGCGCAAGGCGCTGTTGCGACCCTTCGGCATGAAGCCCGTCGCGAGCGGGGCCACGCGCAATGGCGAAGGCGAATGGCGCAACGACGATGCGGAGCAATTGCGGGAATGGTCCACCACCCCCAAGGCGGACTATGCGCTGGTCAATCCCCTGTGCTTCGAAGCACCGATTGCGCCGCACCTGGCCGCCGAAGACATGGGCCGGACGATCGAGCTGGCGCCGATCAGGGCGGCTTATGAGGCGCTACGGTTTGGTGCCACGGCGGTGTTGGTCGAAGGCGTTGGGGGCTGGAGCGTGCCGCTCTCCGACCATTTGATGCAGGCTGATCTGGTGCGATCGCTGCGCCTGCCCGTGGTGCTCGTCGTCGGAATCCGGCTCGGATGCATCAACCACGCCATCCTCAGTGAACGGTCGATCGTCGCCGATGGCTTCGAACTCAAAGGTTGGATCGCCAATCGGGTGGACCCACAGTGTCTGGTGCCAGACCGGGTGATTGCCTCGCTGCGCGAGGAGCTGGATGCACCGCTGCTTGGCGAAGTCGCCTATGGCGAATCCATTGAACGCGCGGCGGAACGACTGAAGTCGGCGATCCCCGTGCTGTTTCCGAGAGGGTGAGCGACCGACACTGTTGTTGGCACCGGCTCATGTCATTGGCTGTCGCGACGCCAACGGCACCGCTGCGGACACGCGACAGTCATCTTGATCGCAAGCAGCCCTCTTCCCCGACCCGCTCCCACTCGCTTGGGATTCCAGCCGCCCCGTTGGTGCGCTGATTCGCGCCTCAAACTGTCGGCGGCGATGCGCGATTTTTACGACGCCGGAGTGTGGCAAGTCGCCCTCTCCCCAGCCCTCTCCCACTCGCGTGGAAGCGGGAGCGCTCCCTCCGCGATTGGGGCGTTCGCGACCGAGGATGGTCCGACGAACGCCTGCCCCGCGCCCAATTCGCTAAAATCCTCAACTTGCCCGCCAGAAGCCCGTCATGACCGTCGACCTGAGCAAAATCGATCTGATTGTTGATACCTACCTGATTCCGTTCGGACTGAAGCTGATGGCCGCCGCGGCGATTTGGGTCGCCGGCGGCTTTGTGATCCGGGGCGTGATCGCCGGGGTCAATCGGGCGATGGCGGCCAAGGCCGTCGATCCAACGATGATCCGCTACCTGGATTCGTTCCTAAGGGTCGCACTTCGTATTGGCCTGCTGCTCGCGATGCTTGGCGTGTTGGGTGTCGAGACCACCAGCTTTGCGGCCTTGTTGGCGGCCGCGGGTGTTGCCATTGGTGCCGCGTGGGCGGGCCTGCTTGCCAACTTCGCGGCCGGCGTGTTTCTGGTCATTTTGCGGCCGTTTAAAGTGGGCGATGCGGTGATGGCGGCCGGGGTGTCGGGCATCGTCAAGGAAATTGGCCTGTTTGGCTGCACGATTGAAACCGGCGACGGTGTTCGTGTCACGGTCGGCAACAACAAGATCTTCAGCGATAGCATCTTCAACTACAGCGTCAACCCGACGCGGCGGGTCGACTTGAGTTGTCAGCTTGCCCATGGCGTCGACGTGGCGCGCGCCATGGAGGCCCTGCGCGCGGCGATCACCGCCGTGCCGAATGTGGTGACCGAGCCAAAGCCGGTTGTCGAGATTCTGAGCTTCAATGTCAACGGCACCTTGCTCGCGGTTCGCCCGTCCTGTGCGAATGAGCACTATTGGCAGGTCTACTTCGACGGCAACAAGAAAATCGCCGAAGTGGCGTTGCGTGAAAACTGGCCAGTCCCGGAACAACACAGCGTGGTCCGCCAGGTGAGTCCATGAGCACCCAGGTCATTGCCGGGCCTGCCGGCGATCTCGAGATCGCGGTGCATGATCAACCGGGCGCACGTGCGATTGCCGTGATCTGCCATCCGCATCCATTGGCTGGTGGCACGATGACCAACAAAGTCGTGACCAGCACCGAGCGCGCGTGCCAAGAGCTCGGCATGGCCACGCTGCGCTTCAATTTCCGCGGGGTGGGCAAGAGTGCTGGCGGGCACGACCATGGCATCGGCGAACAGGACGATGCCGCGACCGCAGTCGCGCATCTGCGAGCGCTTTATCCGGGCCTCCCCTTGTTGTTGGCTGGCTTTTCGTTCGGGGCGTTCGTCGCGGCTCATGTGGCGATCCAGGTCCAACCCAGGCACTTGATCACGATCGCACCGCCCGTCGGGCGCTGGGATTTTTCGCGCTTTGAGCATCCGCGCTGCCACTGGTCTGTGTTGCAGCCGGATGCGGACGAGGTGGTGTCGCCGGCAGCGGTCTATGCTTGGGTCGAAACGCTCGACCCGAAGCCGACATTGCATCGATTCCCGGAGACGTCGCACTTTTTCCATAGCAAGCTCACTGATTTGCGAACCGCATTGCATGCGGAGATTGATGCGGCTGGCTGGCTGGCATGAATCCGAGTAGTCGGTATCAGCAAGGCGTCGACAGCGGCCAATGGTCGGACGACCCGGCACAACGCGCCGTGTTGGTCCAATTGGATCGGCTGCATGACGCGTTGCTGACGCGGCAGCATGAAGGCACCCTGACGCGACTGTGGAACAGCTTCCGCGGCCCGAGCGCGATTCGCGGTTTGTACCTGTACGGCGGGGTCGGTCGCGGCAAGACATTCCTGATCGATCTGCTGCATGACAGCCTGCCAGGGTCACGCAAACTGCGCCTGCACTTTCATCGCTTCATGGGCAAGGTGCAAGCTGCGCTGCGCGATCGCGCCGGCGAGCGCGACCCCTTGATTGCCATCGCCAAACAGTATGCGCAGGACATCGACCTGCTGTGCCTGGACGAGTTCGTCGTCACGGATATTGGCGACGCGATGATTCTGGGCGAGTTTCTGAAGGCGTTGTTTGAGGCTGGCACAACCCTGGTGACGACGTCGAATCTGCCGCCCCACCGGCTCTATGAGCATGGCTTGCAGCGCGATCGCTTCCGGCCTGCGATCGCGTTGATCGAGCGCCACTGCCACGTCCACGAACTGGTCAGCGCCACCGACTACCGCCTGCGTGCGCTGACGCAGGAGAAGGTGTATCTGTGCCCGGCGAATGCGGACACGGAACGAAGATTGGGCGAGACGTTTCTGCGCGTCAACCCAGGTCCGGAACGGTTGGAGCCGAACATGCAGGTCAATGATCGCCCGATTCCGATCAAACGGCGCGGCGACGGGGTCGCGTGGTTCGACTTTTCGGCGCTGTGCCTGGGGCCAAGAGCAGTGTCTGATTACATTGAGCTGGCCAAGAGCTTCAACACCGTGTTGATCAGCGACGTCCCGCAGTTTGCGAATCGCCAACACGATGAGGACGCTGCCAAGCGTTTCATTCACCTGATTGATGAGTTCTATGATCGACGGGTCAATGTGGTGCTGTCGGCGGTGGCTTTGCCGCTCGACCTGTATCGCGGCGACAAGCATCAACATGAATTCCAACGCACCGTCAGTCGCCTGATCGAAATGCAATCCACCGCCTACTTGAGCGAGGGACACAAGTCTTGAGCCAGTCGCCCGAAGCTGCGAGCAAATCCATCCGCCAGGCCCTGCCGGCCCAGGTCTGGGCATTGGGCATGGTTAGCCTGCTGACGGATGTGTCGTCTGAGTTGGTGCATGCGCTGCTGCCATTGCTCCTCGTCGGGAGCCTCGGCGTCAGCATGCTGATGCTTGGTCTGATCGAGGGCTTGTCGGAAGGCACGGCGTCCATCGTCAAACTGTTTGCCGGGGCGATTTCGGATCGGTTCCGCCGCCGCAAACCGCTCATTGTGGTCGGCTATGGCTTGTCGGCGCTGACCAAACTGGTGTTTCCGCTCGCCGGTTCCGCGGCGTCGGTGCTGACGGCGCGACTGTTCGATCGCTTCGGCAAAGGCATTCGTGGCGCGCCGCGCGATGCGCTGATTGCCGATGTCACACCCGAAGCACAGCGCGGTGCGGCTTATGGCCTCAGGCAAAGCCTCGATACGGTTGGCGCGGTCATCGGACCGGTCGCGGCACTTGGCCTGATGTTCTGGCTCGGCGTGGTCCAGCATGCGCTGTGGTTTGCGGCCATTCCCGGCCTGCTCGCCGTCATGGTGCTGGTTGTGTTTGTCCGCGAGCCCGAACAGATCGGGGCGCCTGCTGGCAAGCGGTTTTCGTTGCGCGACTGGCGCCAGCTTGGCAAGCCGTTGTGGCAAGTGCTCGCACTCTGCACGATTCTCGGGCTGGCGCGCTTCGGCGAAGGATTTCTGGTGATTCAAGGCCGGGACGTGGGACTCGGTGATCGGTTTGCCCCGCTGACGCTCGTGTTGATGAGCCTGGTGTTTACGCTGCTCGCATATCCGGTCGGCCTGCTGGCGGATCGTTGGCCGCGGATGCGCCTGCTGATGCTCTCGGTACTGATGCTGCTGGCGGCCGATGTCGCACTCGCGCTGGCACCCAATCTGTATGTCTTTGGTCTCGGGATCGCACTTTGGGGCGCCCATCTTGGCTTCAGCCAAGGCGTTTTGTCGGCGATGCTCGCCGATGTCGCGCCCAAGGCATTGCGCGGTACCGCATTTGGTGTGTTCCACTTGCTCAGTGGGTTGAGCGCGATTGCTGCGAGTGTGCTCGCTGGCTGGGTGTGGCAGCGTTTTGGCGCTCCCGTGATGTTTGCCGTGGCGGGCGGACTCAGCCTGCTCGCGTTGCTGGTGGCGGCGGTGATGCGCCCGACGGCAACGGCGGTGTCATCGACCTAAAAACCACGCGAGCGGACCCGGGGTGGCCCCGCTCGCGTGAAAACGGCTGTGGTCAAACTAAAGCCAGATTCGTTTCCAACGGCGCACTCAGGCGCTGCGCGCGTTCGAGCCCGGCACTCAGATCGCGCCACAGATCTTCGAACGCTTCGATGCCGACAGACAGCCGCACCAGCCCGTCGCCAATGCCGGCACGAGCGCGCGCTTCGGCGCTCATCGACGCATGGGTCATGGTGGCGGGATGGGCGATCAGACTTTCGACACCACCGAGCGACTCGGCAAGCGTGATGTAGTGCAGGCCTTCGACCAGTGCCTTGACCGCGTCGACGCCACCGCGCAATTCGAAGCTCAGCATTGCGCCGAACCCAAACTGCTGACGCGCAGCAATGGCGTGACCGGGATGATCGATCAGGCCCGGAAAGTACACGCGCGAAATGGCCGAGTGCCGGGCGAGGCGGGCGGCGATCTCGCTCGCGTTGTCCTGATGGACCCGCAGGCGCGCATCGAGCGTGCGAAGACCGCGCAAGGTCAGAAAACTGTCGAACGGACTACCGGTCAGACCGAGCGCATTGGCCCACCAGACCAACTCCTGGTGCCGCGCCGCTTCGGCCGCAATGACGGCGCCACCAACCACGTCGCTGTGCCCGTTGATGTACTTGGTCGTGGAGTGCACGACAAAGTCGGCACCAAATCGAATCGGCGTTTGGAGCGCTGGCGAGAGAAACGTATTGTCGACCACGACCAGCGCGCCTGCCGCCTTGGCGGCGGGGACGACTTCGGCCAGATTGGTCAACCGCAGCAGCGGGTTCGACGGTGTTTCGAGCCAAACGAGTTTGGGTTGTTCCGCCAGTGTGGTCTGCCACGCATCGGTCTCTGTGAAGTCAATCGATCGCAGCCGAAACTGCTGCTTCTTGGCCAGCGCGTCGAACAGGCGCCAACTGCCACCGTAGCAATCATGCGGCACCACCAGCAAATCACCAGGCTGCAGATAGGCCTGCAACAGTAGTGTGATCGCGGCCATCCCGGTTGCCGTGATCACCGCACCGGCACCCCCTTCGAGCTCACTCAGCGCCTCGGCGAGCAGGTCGCGGGTAGGGTTGCCGCTCCGCGTGTAGTCGTACGCGCGCTTTTGGTTGAAGCCGGCAAACGAGAAATTGCTCGACAGCACGATCGGCGGCACGACTGCACCAAACGCCGTATCGCGATCGATGCCTGCGCGGACGGCTTGCGTCGCGGCCTGAGTCTTCGGGGCAGTTGCAGTCATGTTCAACAGTCCTTTGCGTCTTGAATGAATTCGCGGAGCACACGGGCCACAGCCACGTGTTCGGTCAGAAAGGCGTCGTGGCCAAAGCGCGAACGCACGTGGTGCAGCTTCGATGTCGCGCCGAGGCCTTCGGCTAGCGCGTACAGGTCGCCAATCGGGACGAGACGGTCCTCGGCGATCGCGAGAATGCTCGTTGGCACGCGGATTTGCTTCGGGTCGACGCGATGCGCGTCGATCGATTCGTTCAGGCGCAAAAACGCGGTCTTCGACCAGTTGCGCACGTAACGCTGACCGCACGCTTCGAGGTACGAATCGGCCGGTGTGACGAGGCTCTCGTCAACAAATACGGGTGCGTCCGCAAATCGCTCCGCAAATTCCTCGGGGGTGCGATAGCTCAGCATGGCGAGTTGCCGGGCCAGGGACAGCGCCGTATCGGGATCGGCGATGCCGCTCTTCACGATGCGACGCTGCAGGCCGCGCCAGGCGCTCGCAAACGGATGACTGCGATGCGCACCGCTGATGACCAGCAGATGGCCGAGGCGTTTCGGAAACAACGCCGCAAACTGCAGCGCGACCATGGCACCGTACGATGCGCCAATGATGGCCTGAACCTTGCCGATACCGAGAAAGTCGAGCGCCTTGGCAAGCAATTGCGCTTGATCAGCCGTATCGAGCGGGTGATCGAACTCACCCGTGGCACCAAGCCAGTCGATACCGATCAGTTGGAGCTGCTTCGGGTCCAGACTCCGGCCAAGGCCGACTTGGGATTCCCACCAACCGGGGTTCTGATCGAGTGTGTTGGCACACAGGTGCTTGCTGGCTGAAATGCCGCCGAGCACGACGATCGCAGGTGCGTCAGGGGCACCGAGCACTTCCGCTTGAATCGGCAGGCGCATGCGCCCTGCGTGCACCAGATCCAGCTCCGCCTCAAAGCGCACGCGCCGGGCATAGGGCAGGTCAGGACGCGTGTCGAGCGCTTCGCTCGGCTCACGCAGCAGTTCGTCATTTCGGCTTACCAGACTCATGTCGCTCTCCTTCGCAGATTCAAGCCATCCGCTTGCGTGAAGGAGGGTGATCGCGATGGGATTCGCGATCCCATCTTTCAAAGGTCGAGCCGCTGAGATCAGCGCTGACCCTCGCAAGAGTTGGCACCTTCAGTCCTGCAATGCAGGTCTGGGTTGCCCCGGCGTCTTTGGGCTTGTCCCTCGGCCGGTCTGGATGGGTAGGCGCACTATACGCACGCTTTTCGAGGAAATCAATCTCTTCATCGCGATAGAACGATACGTTCTAATGCCGAGACCCATTTGTCCGTAGGGGCAGACCCCTATGTCTGCCCTGGGAGTGCGTGTCTGCCGTGCGTGTACGTGGGAGCGCCAGTCGCGCCGAAGGTGCGTTTGTTCGCGCGTCAGACGATCAGCGACGATTCGCGATTCTCACAACGGAGCATTGTGGCAAGTAGCCCTCTCCCCAGCCCTCTCCCACTCGCGTGGGAGAGGGAGTGCTCCCGCGGTGCCGGGGGAGGGTCGGCGAGGGGGCTACTTGCCTCGAACGTCAGCGATTCTTCGCAATCGATCAGGAGCAACGGCGCAGAGCCATCTGCTCGGAATCACTGCCCGACGACATGCTTCCCCTGTCGCACCGACACCACCGGCAATTCCCGGCGCTGCTCGAACTGGTCATAGGCCGGCTGCAGTTCGGACCAGAATGCCCAATTCGGATCGCCTTGGTACTGGCGCACGTTTGTCGCCGTGAATCGAAACGGAAACGCATGGACGGGCACGGCGGACTGCCCAGCCCGCTGCGCTTCCTTGACGAGCGTATAGATTTCTTCGATCCCTGGGTTGGTCATCGCATAGCAACCAATCGACACGCAGTTGCCGTGCACCATCAGATAACTGCCTGTCCAGCCTTTCGCGCGCTCATAAGCATTGGGATAGCCCAGGTTGAACGCCAGGTGGTAGCTGCTGCCGGGATTCATTTGGCTCGCGCTAACCGTGTAGAACCCTTCTGGCGCTTGCCCGTCGCCTTCCCGCGTCTTGGGCCCAAGGCCGCCTGAGAAGCTGCAAATCGGGTAGGTCTTCAGTTTCGCGAACGTGTTCCCCTGCGGATCGCGTATCCACACCTCGAGCTCAGCTTCCTGCTTGAAGATCCGAAGGTACAACGGGTTTCCCGCCTGCCGTCCGGCCGCCTGCAGCACGGGCCCCAAACGAGATAGACCGGCTCTGGTTTTTTCGGCCTCGCCCGCACGCGCGCTGCTCCAGTCGAGACCGACCAGCAAGAGCACCAGTGCCAACAGCCGGAACCACTTCATGCAAACAAAGCCTCAATGCGTGCACGCGTGCCAGCGTCCACCTTTTCAAGCAGCGCCAGCGCCTTCAGGTTTTCCTCAAGCTGGCCGATCCGCGTGGCGCCGAGAATTACCGTGCTGACATTCGGATTCCCGAGACACCAGGCCAGTGCGAGTTGCGCCGCCGTGGCCCCAAGCTTTGCCGCTTCGTCCGAAAGCCCCTTCACCGCCGCAATCCGCTTGGCCTTGTTCTGCAACACGGGCTTTTGCAGCCATTGATACTGCTCGTGCGCCAGCCGCGAATCGGCCGGAATGCCATCGTTGTATTTGCCCGTCAGCAGACCGGACGCCAACGGCGACCAAACTGTCGTGCCGATGCCATATTGCGGATAGAGCTCCGAAAACTCCTGCTCCACCTTTTCCCGCGCGAGCAGACTGTATTGCGGCTGCTCCACCTTCGGCCCTTCCAGCCCATGCGCCAATGCAAACTCGGCCGCCTCCCGAATCAGCGTCGCCGGCCATTCACTGGTACCCCAGTACAGAATCTTGCCCTGCTGAATCAAGAGATTCATGCTCGTGACGATCTCGCTGATCGGCACATCCAGGTCTGGGCGATGGCAGAAATACAGATCGATATAGTCAAGCTTCAGGCGCTGCAACGCCTGGTCGCAGGCGTCCCGAATATGTTTACGACTGAGACCATGCTGGGTCGGACGCGGGTCAGTCACCGCGCCAAAAAACACCTTGCTCGAAATGACCAGGGCATCGCGTGGCAACCGAAGGTCGATCAGCACGTCACCGAGCATGCGTTCGGCCTCGCCGTTCGCGTAGGTCTCGGCCGCATCAAAGAAGTTGATGCCGTGGTCGTAAGACGCCGCAATCAGATCGCGGGCCGTGCCACGCGGCACCGAAACACCAAAGGTGGCCCAGGTACCAAAGGACAGGGCGGACAGCTTGAGGCCAGTCTGGCCCATTCGACGGTATTGCATGCGGCACTCCTGAAGGGGTCGACCACGCGCCCATGGCGCATGGGAACAAGTTGAACGCTGATTCTGCCGCAAGCGCGCCCCGCTTGGCGTGTTGAATTCGTCTGCACCGTGATCCGCGCGGACGCGCCATCCAACCGTCCGGACAAGGCGGTACACTGCCGACATGTCCAAACATCTCAAAGAAGTCGGTCGCCTCTTGAGCCTCGTGCTGCGCCATGAGCCTGGGCATATCGGCATCACGCTCGACCAGGAAGGCTATGTCAGCGTCGACGATCTGCTCGCTGCGCTGGATCGTCACGGCAAGGCCATCGACCGCGCCGGTCTCGAATGGATCGTCGCCGAAAACAACAAGCAGCGCTTCAGTTTCAGCGCCGACGGCACCCGCATCCGCGCGAACCAGGGCCACTCGGTCACGGTCGATCTCGGACTCACGCCGGTCGAACCGCCTGAGTACCTCTACCATGGCACGGCCGACACAAGCGTTGCGAGCATTCTGCGCGAGGGCCTGAAGTCGCAGAGCCGGCAGCATGTTCATCTGTCAGCAGAGGTTGGCACCGCCACGCAAATCGGCAGCCGTCACGGCAAACCAATGATTTTGCAGGTGGCCGCCGGAACACTGTTCCGAGGTGGCCATGTGTTCTATCAATCAGCCAATGGCGTTTGGCTGACCGATCATGTTCCCAACGACGCGCTCAGCTTGAACGCGCACCAACCCTGAGGACCGACGATGTCGATGGCCGCCAACACGCACGCGTTGATCCGTGGCACCCGACCGCTCTTTGGCTTGTGCCTATTCGCACTCGCCCCGGCGGCATGTGCGGGTGACTTCGGTGGCCTGGGCCTCGACGGGCTCCTGGGCTCCATTTGGGCCATCTTCGGCATTCTGGGCAGTTTGGCCGCGCTGGGCGCCAGCTACGTGTTCTACCGCATGGCGCACCACCGCGCGCTGTTTACGCTGATTGCGATTCTGCTGATATCCGGAATTCTCAGCCGCACGCTCGTCTTTCTGCTCCAACATGGCGGCGGTGGACTAGCCGGCATGCCGATGACGGCACTGAATGTCCTGTCCGGCATCATGACTTTTGTGCAATGGGGCGCATTGGTAGTCGCTGGCGTAATGGCATTTCGGCCCGGGCAGCAGACGCCGCCGCGACAGTGAATGTACGGAAGTTCGCCACGTCCAACAATCACCATGATCTGATGCAAGTCCTGTAAGGCACCGCGAAGGCGCGCACTGAAATGCGTGGTGTACGGTAGCAGTTGCCGGCTCGATGTCGGGCATCGCCCGAACGTTCGAGGCTGAGATATCCACCCGCCTCACGACACTGATTGTCTGACACGCGAAGCCTCCTGATTGTCTCGCTTTGCCGGTCGGCAACCAGCTGCATCCTGCTGCCCTGACACCGGCGTCCACCGAATGTCTTGCGGCAAACTGCGGCCGAGTCTATGGTTGGGCGGTCCGATTTGGGGGGCATGAATGGCAGGAATACTTCAAGCACATGTTCATCGGCACCGTCTGCACCGAGCGTCGTTCTGACGACCGCTGAACGTTTTCGCTTGACCACCCTTTTCGCGTTCACCGTGGTCGTTATCAATCCAACTTGTGAGGGCGTCTTATGTCGACGGAATTCAATATCAAAGTTTGTAGTTCGCACGCGATTTATCCGCAACCAGGCAAGAAGATGGGAAAGGCCGTCCTGGAAGTACATGACTTGATCAAGATCATCTATGCAGTCGGAACGGATCTTGTGGATGTTGAGATCCAGGCGAAGAATATCGCTACCAATCCACTGAAGTTCCAGGCAGTTCACAACACAGAGTTTCAGGTCGAGGGCACCGCCACCGACGGTGCGCTCGCTTACACCTTTTCGGCTTGCCCTGTGGACAAGGAAGGGTATGCGATCGATGACCTCACGAAGGTGGTCAATTGGGTTGGAATCATGACCATGAAGCGGGGCTCCGAAGACAGCGGCGGCACTTGGACAGGCAAGTAGGTGCTCACATGATCATCAAAATTCTTGCGGCAATTGAAGCACCACTGACAGCAAGCAGTGACCCCAAAGAGTCAATGGGACTCGGTTTGATTCTCGACGACTTGGAAAAGCGGCAGATCAAGACCCTGGGGGGTACGCTGGAGTTTCAAATTGACCGGCTGCTTTTGACACACGAGCACAAGTCAACAGAGCTTCGAAATTACCTCAGTCACAACGAACCAAACCAGATTTGGTTGTTTGGTTGCGGCGACGAGAACCTCCCCTCAACGCCATTGGAAAGCGATGTCATCAGCAGCATCTTCGCGCTTATGCAAAGGGGCGTGGGGGTATTTGCAACAGGCGATCACGATACATTGGGTGCCGATCTTTGCGGAAAGATCCCACGCGTACGGCGCATGCGTTACTGGCGGCCAGACAACTTCAGTGTCGAAGACCGTCCGCCCGATACTGATAGCCACCGAGTGGATTCTAGTTGCCCACCACTGCTTCCGCATTTGGACATCAAGCCGGATTATGACGATACGCCAAAACGGGTCTATTTTTCGCAAGACTGGTACATGCCTGGGCAACAATGGGGCGCCGGAGTTCATCCGATTGGTCTGCATCCAGATCTTAAGCGTATCGGATACTTGCCAGACCACAGGCATGAAGGCGCGTGTCGCGTTCCTACGATGACTGAGATGGATGACAGCGCACGATCCAATGAGGATTTTCCGAGTGGTGCCCGATATCAGGTTGTTGCCTATGCCGCACGCACTGGGCTAACACGAGGCAAAGAGACGCATGCCGAAATCTATCCTGTAGTGTCCGCATTCACTGCGCCCACTGAAGGTCGCGTCGTCGTGGACAGCACGTTTCACCACTGGGTGAATGGCAATATCAACGCAGCCATGAATAACAAGAACGCTTGGGCATGGCTGCATATGAGTGAATACGCTGCGAACATTGGGACTTGGCTTGCTCGCGAAACGCGCTGGGTTGATTTGCAACGGCAGAAGGCCTTCGCAATCGCCGCCTATAAGAAGGTCGAAGAGGCAAGAGTCCAGTTCCTCAACGACAATAATGACCAGGCGTTCGGAGACGTATTGCTGGACGTACAGAACGCAACGAAGATCGAATTCGCGCGAGCCGATCTGGATCCCAAAGCTGTCGCGACGCGATTCTTAGAGTTGACCATGCGCTGATGCCGTCGGGGCACCTTTAGCAGCGGGCAACGCCCAAAAGTCGCCACCCCGCCCGCCGTTGTCTATACTCAGGGCAGCCCAACCCGGGCTGCCCGAGAGTACGGTCCAGTGATCGAAGGCCTGCAGCACAGTTTTCCGCCTGACGCCGTGGAATTGGCGTTGGACGATCCTGCGCGGGCTCGGGCGGAAATTGCGGCGCGGCGATCGGACATTTTGGCGCTGTTTCAACGCCGGCGCGGCCTGTTGGCCGAGCATTTCGGCGCATTGGTAGCCGATGCCTGGGATCGGGCGGAATCGGCGCTCTGCTTGAGTCTGGCCCGGCTGGCGATCCGCCACGGGCGCTTTGGGCGCGACTATCACCACTACCATAACGAAGAGCACGCTCTGGAGATCCTGGATCGGCGGATCGAACGGGTCATGCGCGAGCTTGGCATTCGGGCCCTGGGCGGCCTGGATTGGGTTGCGTTGACGCTGTTTGCGACCTGCCACGACCTCCGGCAACGGGAACTGGTCGATTCTGGCCACCCGGTGGGCAGCAACGAGGCCGCCAGCATTGCCGAAACCGAGCGGATTCTGGATCGGTGCGGGTTTGACCGGCAGCGCGACCATGAGCTCTACGTTGCGCTGGAAATCATGATTGCCGGCTCAACCTTCGACGCCCGCCCCACCCCCGTCGACCGGAGCACGTTCAACACGGCCGAAGTCGTCACGACGACCGGCCCCCTGGCGCCGCATCTGGCGCGGGAAATCGAGCGGATCAACCCTGCCTGGCGCCACGAACCGAGCCTGGATCGCGCGATTCGGCTGGCGCTTATTGCGTCGGACCTGGACACCGCCAACGTCGGCGAGAGTTTTGTTGAGCTCTCAGACAGCGGCGCCCGCCTGGCCGGCGAGCGCGAGATGCGGGCCGGTCGCGTCATTGAAAGCGCCGAGGCCGGGCCAACGCTATTGTCGTTCCTGACCACTGGCCAGGAGCGCTATTTCTTTGAATTGCATCGGTTTTGCTCGGATGTCGGCGAGCGGGTCTTCGGCCCGGGCAAAGCCGCCAATGCTGACAAAGTCCGGCAGATTTCAGTCCTGCTCCGAGAGCGCTTCAAAGATCGCCCGGCCGGGTCGTTTACCGGTCGGGATGTGCTCGATGCGCAGCACGAGCTGGTCTGGCAGCTGGCCTGAGCGTTCGGACGACGCGCCGCCTGGTGATCTGGCCGCTAGGACGGCGATACCGGGCCACGAAGCAACAGATTTGGACGGGAGCGATCCGCCGTTTCGTCATCAGGCAACATGATGTCTGGCATCTGCCGGACTGATACGATCAGGCTCTTGTCTCAAGCCTGCTGACTGATATGGACCTGATTGAAGATCTGAAATGGCGCGACCTGATCGCCGACTGCACCGACCTCGATGGCCTGCAAAAGCGGCTGGCCGAAGGTCCGATCACGCTCTATTGCGGCTTTGATCCGACGGCCGACAGCCTGCACGTCGGCCACCTGATGGGCCAGCTGATGATGCGGCGCTTCCAGGCGGCCGGGCATCACCCATTGCCGCTGGCCGGCGGCGCGACCGGGATGATTGGCGACCCGAGCGGCAAATCGGCCGAGCGGAACCTGCTCAGTGCCGAAACGCTCGCGCACAATGTGGCGTGCATCAAAGAGCAGCTCTCGAAGCTGCTCGACTTTGACGCGAAGACCAATCCCGCGCGCCTGGTCGACAACGCGACCTGGACCGTCAACGTCCCGTACATCGAATTCCTGCGCGAAATCGGCAAGCACTTCTCGGTCAACATGATGGTGGCCAAAGACAGCGTGCGTTCGCGGATGGAAAGCGAATCCGGGCTCTCGTACACCGAATTCAGCTACATGTTGCTGCAGGCCTTCGACTTTTACCACCTGCGCAAGGAGCTGAACTGCGAGTTGCAGATTGGTGGGTCGGATCAGTGGGGCAACATCGTTGGCGGCACCGACCTGATTCGGAAAAAGCTGAAGGCCAGCTGCTTTGGCCTGACCTTCCCGCTGATCACCAAGGCCGATGGCACGAAATTCGGCAAGACCGAATCCGGCGCCGTGTGGCTCGACCCGAAGCGCACGAGCCCGTACAAGTTCTACCAGTTCTTCATCAATACCGAAGACAGCATGGTGTCCACCTACCTGCGCAAGTTCACCTTGCTGCCACGCGCCGAGATCGAAGCGCTGGAAGCGAGCCACGCCGCGAACCCCGGCGCACGCGACGCACACCGCGCCCTGGCCCGCGAAGTCACGGCGCTCGTGCACGGCGAATCGGCCCGTGACGACGCCGTGCGCGCCAGCGACATCATGTTCGGCGGTGGGCTTGATGGCATCAGCGAGCGCGTATTTGAAGAAGTGGTCGGCGAAGTACCAACCGTCGACGTCGAAGCCAATACCTTTGCCGAGCCTGGCCTCAACCTCCTCGACGCCTTCGTCAAGAGCGGCCTCGCGCCATCGAAAGGCCAAGCCCGCCGCGACTTGGAAGCAGGCGGCTTGTCTTTGAACAACCAGAAGGTCACCGACGCCCAACTGCAGCTCGGCACGGCGCACTTGCTGTTCGGCCGTTATGTGCTGCTCCGCAAGGGCAAGCGGTCATACGCCGTGTTGCGGGTAGCTGGCGCGTAACGAATGGCTTGCCGATTCTGGAACGGACGCGTGGTTCGCATTGCCGTTGCCACGCCTCCTTCGCATCCGTATCGGCATGTCTTGTGCAGGGCCCGCGGCGCCTATTTGGTTGAATCGGCGCAGAGCGCGGCCAGCTTGTCGTCGTTCCCGCGCAGATGGCTGCTGAAATAGTACCCAAGCAATCCAGCAGCGAGCTTTCGGTCGGATTCACGGGTCAACCAGCGCGCAGCGTCCTGCTGCCAGTGCTGGATACACGAAGACGCTGCGTCGTCGCGATCCGCGCACGCAAGTAGTTGATCGAACGCGTGCCGATACTGTTTGAAGTCGGCGTGACTCATCACGGGGCCATGTCCCGGCACCAGTGTTGCGAAATCCACTGCGTCTAATTCGGCCAAGTGCTTTTGCCAGGATGCTGGACAAGCCGTGTCGAAGAACGGTGCGGGCAAGGTCACGAGATCGCCCGCAGCCAGTACGCGCGTATTCGGCTCATAGAACCACAGATCCGCCTCAGTCGCCGCATGCTTAGCCACGCCGACCTGCAACTCCAAGCCTGCAAAGCGGCGCGTTCCAGCTTCGGCAATCCGCACATCCGGATACAACGCCGGGCCGCTTTCGATGCTCGCAATGTCGGCACGAACCTCAGCTTGTTGGATCGGATCGCCCGGCTGCTTCAGAAACGCCAAGCCGTCCAGACGTGAGCGCGCGAGAAAGCCAGCCATCGCACCTTCGATGGCCGGGCTCGCGTACGCGCGGAGTGTTGGGTACTGTTGACGCAGTCTTGGGTTGCCGCTGATGTGGTCCAGATGCCAATGACTGTTCAAAATCACTGCGACCGGCTGCTTCAAGGCTTCGGCAAAATCGATGATCTGCCGCGTGTGTTCGACGTGGCGTCCGGTATCGAGCACGATCAGGCCATCGGGTGCTTCGAAGACCACCGTGTTGCCATCCGGTTGGCGGCCCTGCGCAAAGGCGCCGGGAATCAGCGTGATGCCCGTTGCGACGGCGACACCCGATTTGCTCGTGGGAACGTCCGTGGCCTCACCGTCCTCATTGGGAAAGCCATACAGCGACCCTTCGATGCTCGCGACCACCAGCGTGTTCCCGGATAGCACCGGCGACCCGGCAATGCCCCATTGGTGGCCGCCGGTATCGGGCATGGGCCAGCGTTGCAGCAAGCGGCCCGTCTTGCGGTCGAGCTTGCTCAACGCTGCCACATGCTTGACGAAATAGGGTGTGCCCCCCGCACTGGCGGCATACACATGCTGGTCCGTCAGCAACGGTGTGCCCCAGGTCCAACCATACACATCGCTGCGCCACAACACGACGCCGTCCTTCAAATTGATCGCACTGACGCGGCGGAGATCGGAGGAACCAACATAGACGATGCCATCGGCGACGACGGGCGTCGATTCAACCCAGGAGCCCCAGAAGTACAATCGCCAATTCAGCGTGCCCGTGGCCGCATTCAACGCATACAAGCCGCCGCCGCGATTGCCGATCAATAGCGTGCCGTCGCTAAGCACGGGCGTGGCATCGATGGCGGCACCGGAATCGAAGCGCCAGACTTCCTGGCCATTGTCTCGGCGCAACGCGTACACGTGATGATCCGTGCTGCCAAAGATCACGCGGTCGCCGTCCACGGCGGCGCCGTTGCGGATACGACCCGCGGTTTCAAAGCGCCACCGTCGTTGACCCGAGCTCGCATCGATCGCGTGAAAGCCACCATCGCCGGCGCCAACGTAGATCGTGCCATCGGCCAATAGCGGTTTCGGTGCCTGCCAGTCCCAGTCGAAGACTTGTGGATGCGGCAACACACGCCCAGCGTCCGCATCACCGAGTGGATAGCGCCAGAGCTCCTTGCCATCGCGGCGACTGAGCTTGAATAGAAAGCCGTTGTCAGCGACAACATAGATGGCAGCGCCATCGATCAGCACATCGCCAAACATCGCACTTCCCATTGGCACCGCCCATTCGAATGCGCCATCCGCGATACGGACAGCATTCAGCACACCGCCGGTCGTGCCAACGTACGCAATGCCATCGGCCACCACCGGTGACGCATACACTTGTCCGCCGAGCCGAGTCTGCCAACGTGGTGCCGGGCCAGTCGGCAACTTGGGCGGCGCCGATGCCGTCGGCAACGCGCGCGCACGCTTGAACTCGGCCTGACTATTCGGCCCAGGATACGTCCCGCGCAACTGTTCGCCTTCGAGCTTCAGATTCAGCGCCAACGCATCGACACTGACCGCGTCGCCCGAACGGCGCACGTCGCCGTCGACGTGCTCATCGAAGTAGTTCGAAATCGGCTGCGTCAGACGCACCTCCAGAGCGCCCGTTGCGGTCTGCCGGAACTCCAACCCGACCTCGATCCGTTCCTTTGCAGTGCCTACCTGGCCCAGCCATTTGCCTTCGATGGGGTCTGGCGCGCTGGCAGCGGCCGTCATGGCGAACAGTATGGCGAACCATGAAGCCAGTCGTGGAAGGGCCTGCTTGCCGAAAATCCCTGTCTTGATCACCACGCCGTCTCCCTTGCGATTCGCACTCGATGGTGAAATCGGGCCAGCCAGCCGACATGTGCTGGAAGCCACCGACTGGGCAACGGGGCAAGTTGGGCAAAGCGGTCGGGATCCACTCACACTCCCTTGACGCTCTGCCTGTGGGGCGTACACTGGGCCGAGCTACTTGGTCAACCCCAGCCACCGTCTCGACCACACAGGGCGCGCACCGCCAAGCGGATGTCGGTGGTTTTGGACCGTTCTATTGCTGCGTTCCATTCATTGGACGGAGGCTGATGCCATGCGCTGGATCAAGCGAATTCTGAAGGGCTTGTTGGTGTTTGTGGCCATGCTGACCGTGCTGTTTGGCGTGCTGGTCTGGCGCGGCGCGGCGGTCTTGAACCAGCACTGGGACATCAATGTTGCCGTGCCAAGTGTGCCCGCCGCCGAGGCCGATATCGTCGAGGGCAAACGGATCGCCACGATTCGTGGCTGCCTTGGTTGTCATGGCGACGATCTGGGCGGGCAGCTGATTGCTGACACACCGATCGGCATGCTGATTGCGCCGAACTTGACCCGCGGCCAGGGCAGTGTGGTCAGCGCCTTTCAGGATGCCGATTGGCAGCGAGCCATCCGGCATGGTGTCGGGCCAAGTGGCCGCGCGCTCCTGGTCATGCCAAGTGATGACAACACCAACATGACGGAAACCGATTTCGCGAATCTGCTTGGCTATCTCAAGAGCGTGCCCGCAGTGGATCGCGACCATCCCAAGATGCAATTGAATCTGCTCGGCAAGGCGCTGTTAGGCGCGGGCCAGCTGCCCTTGTTGGCGGCCGAGCGTATCGATCATACGCAGTTGCCGACCGAGCAGGCGGCCGATGCCAGCGCCGAGCACGGCCGTTATCTGGCGCAAATCTGCACGGGTTGTCACGGCCGCAATTTTGCCGGTGGTCCCATCCCGGGCATGCCTCCCGATCATCCTCCGGCCGCCAATCTGAGCGCTGCCGGCGAGAGTCACAGTTGGACCCTCGCGCAATTCAGCACCACCTTGCGCACCGGCGTTCGCCCCGACGGGCGGCAGATGCTGCCGGACAACATGCCCTGGAATGCGTTCTCTGCCATGAGCGACACGGAGGTTGAGGCGCTGTATCGTTATTTCCAGAGTTTGCCTGCGGCCAACCAGCGCAATTGAAGAGACGTTGCTAACGATCGAACACGACCCATCCAGAATCGTCGGTTCGGGAGCGTTCCAGCATCTCGTATGCCGCCACTTGGATGAGCCCAGAATGCTTGCCTGCTAGAGTGAACGGACGATTCCAGAGCTGCTCACCCCATGTCCCTGACTTCTGCCCGTGTGTTGAAATTGCTGCTCCAGTCGATCGGTGTATGCGCGCTCGCCGGCGCCACGGCAAACGCCGCCGTGCAATGCCCCCAGACCTTGCCGCTCAATGTTCCTGCGACGGGCGAGGGCCTGTACCTGAATCTGGTCACCAACGTTTCCGGGACCACTGAAGCCAGTGTTCCTGGCTTTGATATCAATCCCTATGCCGCCCAGAATTCGGATCCGGTCGGGCAACTGAAGTTCTACTGGGGCTCGGCGGCCACCAATGGCGCCGGCGTGGTCACGTCTGGGGACAGCTACGCGGTGCTGCCACCGGGGCAGCTGATCGGCCCCGCTTCGACCTTTTCGCGTGCCGCGTTCACCGGCGATACCAGTGCCTGGCAAGCGGGCGCGAGCGGCTTTCTGGGCGTGCGCTTCCAGCAGGAACCGGAAAACGCGATCCGCTACGGCTGGATTTTCTTGAGTAGTTCCCCGCCGCTGGGCTTTCCGCTGAACATTCAGGCTTGGTGCTATGAGGACAGCGGGGCGGCGATCACCACCCCGTTGCCTGGCGAAACGCCTTTGTTTGTGGATAGTTTCGAATCCTGAAGCGATTCACGGAAACACTGGACGCGCTGCCCGGGATCACTCGAAGCCATCGCGGAACACACCGCGCCAATCAGGTCCGTCAGACGCAAGATTGTTGCTCTGCTGACTATCGGTCGTGTCGGCGGGCTCAGTGATTGAGGCGATGGCTGAAACCGGCGTCTCCGGGTTAGGTAATGGGGTTGCGGTGAGTTGTATTTGTAAGCTGCTGCCGGCCAATAGGTCCGCCGAGACATTCACTTCGCCCGTGCCGCTGCTCGGGCAGTACGCGCCAACGCTGGCCGTACACGTCCATTGCAGATCGACAAAGTCTCCGCCCAAATCGGTGTGTACGGTTGCACCCTGCACACCCGCAGCGCCGGCATTGCTAACCGTGATGTCATAGGTCACTGGCGACCCACCGTTGACGCCTGTCTGATGGTTGCTGATCGTAATACCGAGATCGGCTACGGTGCTGCTTCTCGGCAACACGCGAATGCTTGGTGACGCGAGTCCCGATCCGACTCGGTTACGCGCCGACACGTTGCAGGTGTGAAACTGGTCATTCGTCAGACTCAACTGAATCGGCGAACTCGAATCAGTCGCGCTCACATTGCCAGGATCACAGCGGACGGTGTAATCGAGCACCGGCGCGCCACCCGTTTGCATCGGTGCGCTGAACTGGATGCTGGCCACACCATTGCCGGCGGTTGCACTGACCGCCATCGGCGCGTCGGGCACCACGGGGTCGATGCGCAGTTCGAACACGCGCGGCACGATCGCGAGTGCATTGATCGCCGAGAAGGTCAGGCTTCGTGGTGGATCGTCCGCTGCTTCCAGTGGTGTGCCGCTGATGGTGCCTGTCCCCGCATCAAAACTGAGACCGTTCGGCAGCATGCCCGCATCGAATGCAAAGATCGGTGCGGGCGCGCCGGTTGCGGTCAGCGTGTACGAATACGGCTGTCCGTACGTGCCTGCTGGCAAGCTCGTGCTGCTGAACTGGGGGGCGACGCCCGGAATGACGATTGCCGAAAACTCGGACGCCGCACTCGGCCCCACACTGTTGATCGCGGTCACCCGGCAGCGGGTTGCGAGCCCGTTGGTCACCTGCACCGTAATCGGTGACGTCGTCCCCGTCCCCACAAAGAGCGCGTGATCGCAGAACACGTTGTAGAACGTGACCGGAGCGCCGTTATCGACCGCGGGGGGATTGAACGAGACGACCACTTGCCCATCGCCCGGCACAATGTTGGTAATCGTTGGTTGGGCAGGAACGCCGGGCAGCACGACCATGCGTGTGAGCACGCTCGCCGTACTGCCGACACCATTGGTCAGGCTAAAAATCGGGAAGTAGGTACCCACGGTGGTCGGCGTTCCAACGATCGCGCCCGCGGCCGGATCAAACCTCAATCCCGGCGGCAGCTCACCATGGATCATGGTGACGGAAGGCCGCGGGGTGCCGGTGACTGGCACCGAGAATGAGTAGGCCTGACCGACGTAGGCAAACTCAGGCTGAATCGCGTCGGGCGAGGGCTCGACGCCGGCATAGCTGACGAACCGGCCGACCGAATACGCCGTGCTGCCGATTGAGTGCGTGCTAAGTACCGAGTTGGTGGTCGTATCGATCACAGTGACTGCACTGCCGACCGCATGCGCCACCCACAAGCGCGTACCATCTGGACTGACATCGAGCCCATACGGGCGTGTATTCACGGGGATGGTTGCGACCACCGCCATCGTGGCGGCATCGACGACCGAAATCGAATTGCCGTTCGAGTTGCTGACATAGATGCGCTGGCTATTGCGACTGACCACGATGGCGTTCGGCGATGAGCCGACGCCGACACTAGAGAGGGCACCAAAGGTATTCGCATCGATCGCCACCAACAGGTTGGCACTGACCGATGCCACGTAGACCCGGTTGCCATCGGGACTCGTGGCAATGGCATAGCTATCCATCGCCGCGGTGAAAGGGCCGAGCACCTGTTGCGTGAACGTGTCTATCACCGAAATCGCGTTGGTGCCCGCATTCGTCACATAGACATAGCGCCCCCCGGGCGACATTGCGATGCCGTACGGAAAGTTGAAGACCGTGTAATTGCGCGTGACGGTGTTCGTACTCGCGTCGATTTCAGAAACCGTGTTGTTGCCGCTGTTCGTCGCGTACACGCGCGCACTGTCGGGCGACACCGCGAGCGACCACGGTGCGGGGCCCACTGGGATCTGCGTGACCACCGCGCGCGTCAGCGTATCAATGACGGTCACCTGATTGAGTGCCTGACCGGCGACATAGACGCGTGCGCCATCCGGACTCGCCGCGACGCCGGATTGCCCCGCCGCAATGCCAATATTCGCAAGCGCCGCACCATTGCTGGCGTTTAACACCGACACGGCTGCTTCGCCAAGCTTTGGAATGAACACCTGGACATCACTGGTGCCGACGATCTGCGCGGGCGATTGCGCCGAACTCGGCCCATCGCCGTTCGCGTTTCGCGCGAATACACTGCATTGTGCGCTGACTTGATTCGGCAGCCCGATCACCGAGATCGGCGAGGTGGTGCCGGTCGCGCTACGACTGCCGCACGTGGCGACGTAAGCCGTGATCGGACTACCGCCATTTGACGCTGGCGGTGAGAACGCAACGCGCATTTGGCCGTTGCCGACGGTGACCGTGCCAATGGTGGGCGCGTCGGGCAGGCTCGCTTTTGGCGCCTCGGTGGCGATCGCAAGTGGCGCCAGCGTCCCGATCGCGAGGCATCCGACAAGCGGAAACAAGCGGAATGTTGCCCGAGCAAGGTGATGCCGAAAAACTTGAATCATGACCGCCAATCCCATTCGCCCGGAGCGGGCTTTATGGGGTTAGCGGAATTCAGGAGTTCGATTTGTCAGAAGTGCCGAAACTTCGGATGGCCCGGCGCCGCCTTGCATACATGGCACTCGGACAATCAAAACGCCCGCAGCATTTTCAGAATCCAATCCTGCAACTTGCCATAGGGCGGTGCAAATAGGCCGGTGGTGTTGAAACGCGATTGATACACGGTGGCTGTGGCCTTCGAGTACGTCTTGAAACTCGCCGTACCGTGATAGGTGCCCATGCCGCTGTCACCCACGCCGCCGACGGGCAGATTCGTATCACCGAAATGCAGCAGGATGTCGTTGACGGTCACGCCACCGGCCACAATCTGGCTCAGGATCTGATCGCGGCGACTGCTGTTGCGGTCGAACAGATAAAACGCGAGCGGCCGCGGCCGTGCCTTGATGATGTTCAAGCAGTCTTCGATCTTCGTGTAGGGCCACAGAATCATCAGCGGCCCGAAGATTTCTTCGTGCATGATCTTGGTGTTGTCGGGTGCGTTGATCACCAAGGTCAACGGCAGAATCCGGCGCGTGGCTGATTCGTAGGATGCGAGCGGCTCAATGCGCGCACCTGCGGCCTTGGCGTCGTCACGCCACCCAGTGAGGCGCTGCCATTGCCGCTCGTTGATTACGGCAGTGTAGTCGCGGGTATGTTCGAAATCGGGGTAAGCCTTCGCGAAACGGGCTTTCAACGCTGCAACCAATTCATCGACTTTGGATTGTTCGACGAACACATAATCGGGCGCAATGCAGGTCTGGCCGGCATTCAGGCACTTGCCGGCAATCAGGCGGTCGGCCGCATGCGCGATCGGATAGTCGGGCGTGATCAATACTGGCGATTTGCCGCCGAGTTCGAGCGTGCATGGGGTCAACGAGGACACACAAGCGGCCATCACCTTGCGGCCGACTTCAGTCGAGCCGGTAAACACCAGGTAGTCGAACGGCAAGCTGGTCATGGCGGACGCCGTGGTGACCCCACCGAGCACGGTGACCACTTGGTCCGGAGTAAACGCCTCGCTCAGCAATTCGGCGATCAAATGGCTGGTCTTGGGGGTGAACTCAGACGGCTTGACCATGACCCGATTGCCGGCCGCGATCGCGCCGATCAATGGGTTCAAGGCCAATTGCACCGGGTAGTTCCACGGTGAGATGACGCCGATTACGCCGAGTGGCTGATAGCGGATCTCGGTGCGGGCCGGCTGAATCGCAGTGCCGACCGGCGGCCGCTCCGGGCGCATATGCCGACGCAAATGCTTGATCTGGAAATCGAGCTCTTTCAGCACGATGTAACCGTCGGCGAGTTCGGACTCATGCCGCGAACGTTGCCCGAAGTCCGCATCCATGGCCTGAATCAGCGCCGGCAGTTTGGCCTCGAACACGACGCGCAGCTTTTTCAGGCTGGCGAGGCGCTCTTGATAATCGGGCGTGTGCGACCGGGACGCGGCACGCAGACGCTCGAAGCTCTCCTGCAATTCGCTACGCGAGGATTCCGATTTGATGACTTGCAGATTCGCGGCCATGGTTCACGCTCCTGGGGCGCTGATTGTGGCGCCATTTGCGGGGAGACCGCTATGGTTGATCCGACATTTCACCCAATCCACCTCTCGTCACCCCGGACTTGATCCGGGGTGGGTTCGACGTTTTTTCGGTCATACGGAGATGTGCTGTAACAACGAAATTTGCTCTGCCCCAACGTTTTCACACAGTCTGACAGGCACGAAGTCGGGAATGCCGCCAGATTGAACCTCACCCCGGATCAAGTCCGGGGTGACGAGTCGCGAGCGTGTCCGCCGAGGCAGAACCGGTGCTTCCGGCGCCAGTAGGGAGCGGTTTCCCATTGATACCCAATCCACCTCTCGTCACCCCGGACTTGATCCGGGGTGAGTTCGACGTTTTTTCGGTCATACGGAGACTGTGCTGTAACAACGAAATTTGCTCTGCCCCAACGTTTTCACACAGTCTGGCAGGCACGAATTCGGGAATGCCGCCAGATTGAACCTCACCCCGGATCAAGTCCGGGGTGACGAGTCGCGAGCGTGTCCGCCGAGGCAGAACCGGTGCTTCCGGCGCCAGTAGGGAGCGGTTTCCCATTGATACCCAATCCACCTCTCGTCACCCCGGACTTGATCCGGGGTGGGTTCGACGCTTTTTCGGTCATACGGAGACTGTGCTGTAACAACGAAATTTGCTCTGCCCCGACGTTTTCACACAGTCTGGCAGGCACGAATTCGGGAATGCCGCCAGATTGAACCTCACCCCGGATCAAGTCCGGGGTGACGACAATAGGGGGCTGTCAGCACAAGGCGCGGCTGGCGCCGGGGTAGGGTTCTAGTCTGCGCCGTGCTACCGACGACGGTCACTACCGCAATGCCCGCAGGTATCGCCCTGCGCCGATACTCAGGCCTTCTTTTCCGGCTTCGCCACGCGAATGTGCAATTCCTGCAACTGCTGCTCCGGCACCACGGACGGCGCCGAGGTCATCAGGCAGGTCGCCGACGCGGTCTTCGGGAACGCAATCACGTCGCGGATCGATTCCGTGCCGACCATCAGCGCCGAAATGCGGTCGATGCCGAACGCAATGCCACCGTGCGGCGGCGCGCCGTACTTCAAGGCATCGAGCAGAAAGCCGAACTTCAACTCGGCCTCTTCGGTGCTGATACCGAGCAGGTCGAACACCGCGCTCTGCATGTCCGGGCGATGGATACGAATCGAGCCGCCGCCGATCTCATTGCCGTTCAACACGCAGTCGTAGCCGCGGCTGACCGAGGTCAGCGCATTCGCCTTCAGATCAGCGATGTCGTCGATCTTTGGCACCGTGAACGGGTGATGCAGCGCGACGTAGCGCTTGGCTTCGTCGTCGTACTCGAACATCGGGAAGTCGGTGACCCAGAGCGGTGCCCAGCGGTTCGCAACTAAGCCCATGTCCTTACCGACCTTCAAGCGCAGCGCGCCCATGAAGTCGGAGACGATCTTGTACGGGCCCGCGCCGAAGAACAGCACGTCGCCCTGTTGTGCGCCGACGGCCTTGAAGATGCCATCGATCGCTTGATCGTCGAGGAACTTGACGATTGGCGACGTCAGTCCTTCGCGGCCCTTGCTCAGGTCGTCGATGCGAATCCAGGCCAGACCCTTGGCGCCGTACTTGGCGACGTAGAGGCCGAGGTCATCGAGCTGCTTGCGGGTCATCTCCGCGCCATTCGGCACGCGCAGACACGCCACGCGACCACCTGGGTCTTTGGCCGGACCCGAGAACACCTTGAACTCGACATGCTTGACCGCTTCCGCCACGTCGATCAGTTCCAGATCAATCCGGAGGTCCGGCTTGTCCGAGCCATAGCGACGCATCGCATCGGCATAGGTCATGCGCGGGAACGGATTGGCCAGTTCGACGTCAACGACGGTGCGGAACAGATGGCGGATCATGTCCTCAACGGTGTCCTGCACATCGCGCTCTTCAACGAACGCGAACTCCATGTCGAGCTGGGTGAATTCCGGCTGGCGATCGGCGCGCAGGTCTTCATCGCGGAAGCAGCGGGCGATTTGGTAATAGCGATCCATGCCGGCCATCATCAGCAACTGCTTGAACAGCTGCGGCGATTGCGGCAGGGCGTAAAACTCGCCTGGATGCACGCGGCTCGGCACCAGATAGTCGCGCGCGCCTTCCGGCGTGGCCTTGGTCAGGATCGGTGTTTCGATGTCTTGGAAGCCACGCGCATCGAGGAAGCGACGGATTTCCTGCGTCAGCTTCGTGCGAATGCGCAGCGCCTTCTGCATGAACGGGCGGCGGATGTCGAGGTAGCGGTACTTCAGGCGCACGTCTTCGCCCGGCGTGTCGTCCATCATGAACGGCAGCGGCGCGGCGGCGTTCAGCACTTCGACGGTTTCGGCGACGACTTCAATCTTGCCGGTGCGGAGCCGCTCATTGACCTGCGAGGCCGGGCGCGCGCGGACCGTGCCCGTGATGCGCAGGCAGAACTCGTAGCGCACCGATTCAGCGGCCTTGAAGCCAGCTTGGTTGTCCGGCTCGATGACCGTCTGCACCAGGCCTTCGTGATCACGCAGATCGATGAAGATCACGCCACCATGATCGCGCCGCGTATTCGCCCAGCCGCACAAGGTGACGGTTTGCCCGATCAGGGATTCATCGACAAGACCACAATTATGACTACGCATGACCTGCTCCAGAGACACGATTCGGCGCGTACCACTAGGGCGGTGCGCCGGGTAAAAAGGGGGAAAACAGCCCGCCATGCTAAAACGGCAGGGCTGGAACGCGCAAATCACCCCTGATTTGGCCTGTTTTTAGCCACGCTTTGGGCCTGCCACCCTTACCCCAAACATCGCCCAAGGCATTGTTCTTGTTGTCATTCCAGCAAGAACTGGAATCCACTTTGTGGCGCAATCGGGTGACGAAAGCCAGCCGGGATGCCATTTTTCCAGACTATGTGGAAACAACCTCGCCAGCCACCATGATGCGGCGATACGCCGCCGCAATGGCGCTCTGTTCGTTGTCGTCATCCCGACGAAAGTCGGGACCCAGGGCAATCTCGCGACTGTGTCGCAAGTACTCTGGGTCCCGACTTTCGTCGGGATGACGACTTTGGGGAAGCCCCGCAATCTACTAACGTTTCCACACAGTCTATTTTCCTGGCGTGGCGGCAGTCGGCACGCGGCACGCGGCACATTGGTTCGAGGCGCGCAGTTTGATTTGCGAATTGACGCACCCTCGGTGCGATCAGAACGCACCTCGAAAATCTTCCCGCCGGGGCGCGACCCAAAGTTGGGTTTGCAGATTCTCGTGCCTGAACGCAAATTCGCGCAAAACGTCGCCATTACCGTTCTTCGACGGGCGCTAGGCGCAGAAACTGCCCGATACCATCACGTCACAGCATGTGCTGACTACTTGGGTGGAGACTCCGATGCGCATTTTTTGTGTTCTGTTTTGTCTGCTTTGGACCAGTTGCTCGCTTGCCAATGAGCTGGTCACAAACGACACGATCAAACAAATGGTTGAACTTGGCCTCAACGAAGAAATCATCTTGGCCAAGATTGATGCAGGTCCCAGCCGGTTCGATACCAGCACTACGGCTCTGGCCGATCTGCAAAAGGCCAAGATCCCCAATCCGATCATCGCGGCGATGATCTCGGCGGGCAGCAAACCCGCGGGCCCGGCGGCCAGCACGGCACCGGCGCATCCGCTCGCAACGCTGATGGGCGCAGGCGGCACCAATGCGGGTTCGGAAAGTCAGTTCTATGTCGGCCCGGACGATAACCTGCAGCGCATTACGCCGACGAAGGTGGTGAAGGAAATCTCTCGCCGCAAAGCCTGGATTCCGTATTACGGCGCCTTTGCCCAACCTGAGCTATTCATCTTCATTGACGGCGCTGTCTCCAAGAACGCGGTCGAGAGTCACGAGTTGCAGTTCCGGACGTCACTGGATCCACTCAATATCCGACTCGTGAATCTGGGCCTGCACAAGAAGCGGCAGGATCGCTTCATTGTTTTCCAAGGTTCGTATAGCGACCGGGAGATCCAGTTCAACACCGAGCAGGACGAGACCGGACTTTATGTCCTGACATTCAACGAGCCGCTGAAGCCCGGTCAATACGCATTTCTCTACAACCCGGGGTCGGCTTCAGGTAGTTTCTGGAACATGTTCTACGATCAGGCCGGAACATCGTTTGCATTCGACTTTGCGATCGACGGCTGACGATAAACGTACACCGATAGACGGAATCCGGGGCCGCCAGGCCCCTGGCGCCAACGCCCGGTAGCGCTCAATCTGGCGGGCCTTGCCTTACGCTGGCGGCATTCCCGGGGCACGGCTGTATCCCGCGCTCAGTGATTCAGACCCCAACCCACCCGACGGTTTTGGAATCGAGCAAGCTGCTAATCTTGGACCATGGCCAATGCCCGCACTCGCTTCGATACGATCATGGAATACATGATCCGCGCCCATGAGGTAACCGGCGCCCCTTTGTTCGGTCGGCCGTCGGCCATGTACCGGGGCGAGCCGTTCATGGTGTTTCATAACGACGGCATGGGGTTTCGGCTGCGCGGGCGTTCGCGCCTGCAGGCCTTGGCATTGAATGGCACCAAGTTCTGGGACCCGCTCGGCCGTGCGACGCCCAACATGGAATGGGTTACTGTACCGGTGGCGCACTTCCTGCGTTGGGACCGGTTCGCCGTCGATGCGTTGCACCAAGTGAAGGCCGGCCCGCCCGGCCCGGTGGCCGCTAAGGTCGTCGGGCCGCCGCCGAAGCCACCGGCCGCAAACCGCTGGGCTGACAACATCAAGTCCCTGCTCGCCAAGATCGAGTCGATCAGCCTGACCCCGCAGGCTCCGCGTGCCGAGAAGCCGCGCAGTCGGTTCGACTTCTGACGAACCTATCTGATAAAGACGCGTCGAGGGTGGTACTCACCCGACCTTTCAGGGCCCGCGGCAGTGGGCCGAGCGGAAACCATCCCAAACTTCTGACTCGTCCGCTTGCCTGCGCCGACGTGTAACTTCGTGCAAACCAGCACGTCAACCCGGCGTTCATGACGGCTTCTTGCAGCGGGCCTGCTACCGTCCAGGTTCCTGCCGGGGTTGCAGTGTGCCTGGTGTCCTATCGAACTCAACGAGGTCTTGCATGAAGCCATCGCTGTTCCGATTTCAACGATTGACGCGTTTCTGCTGGTTGGCATTGCTTCTGGCGCTAATCGCCAGCCAGGCGCCTGCCCATTCGCCCGACCCAGCCCTGCTTGCCGGCCTGAAGGCACGCAGCATTGGGCCGGCAGGCATGAGTGGCCGCGTCGCGGCCATCGACGTATCCCCACACGACAACAACGTCATCTTTGTTGGCGCAGCCACCGGCGGTGTCTGGAAATCAACAAATGGTGGCATGCACTGGACCCCCGTGTTCGATCGCGAACGCGTGCATGCCATCGGCGCCATCGCGGTGTCACCGATCAACCCGAACGTGGTGTGGGTCGGCACGGGCGAGGGCAATGTGCGGAACTCGGCATCAGTCGGCGGCGGCGTGTACCGGTCGCTCGACCAAGGCAAGACCTGGCAGTTCATGGGGCTTGCCGACAGTGAGCGCATTCATCGCATCATTCCGCATCCGCGCGATCCCGACACGGTCTACGTCGCGGCGATGGGCCATCTCTGGGGCGAGAACAGCGAACGCGGTGTGTTTCGCACGCGCGACGGCGGCAAGTCCTGGCAGAAAGTGCTCTACGTCGACGAAAAAACCGGCGCGGCCGAATTGGTCATGGATCCAAGCAGCCCCGAAAAGTTGTTTGCCAATATGTGGGAGTTCCGGCGCTGGCCCTGGTTCTTCAAATCAGGCGGGCCGGGCAGCGGTTTGTACATGAGTGTCGATGGTGGCGACAGCTGGCGCCAGGCGACCGCCAAGGATGGTCTGCCGGCCGGGGAGCTCGGTCGGATTGGGCTGGCGATTGCGCCGAGCGATCCGCGGGTCGTGTATGCGCTGGTGGAGGCCAAGGACAGCGCGCTGCTGCGCTCCAACGATGGCGGATACACGTTCGAGACCGTCAATAAGGACATCAACGTATCGGGGCGCCCGTTCTACTACGCTGATCTGCGTGTCGACCCCGAGCGCCCGGATCGCCTCTATCGCGTCCACACCTTTGTCGATGTTTCCAACGATGGTGGCAAGACGTTTGGCCAGCTGATTGGCCTGCAGCACTTGCACCCAGACAATCATGCTTTGTGGATCAACCCGAAGAATCCACGGCATTTGGTCAACGGCAACGATGGTGGCGTGGGCATCAGCTACGACCGCGGTGAGTCCTGGCGCTTTGTGACGAACCTGCCGTTGGCGCAGTTCTACCATGTGCGTTACGACTTAGAGACGCCATACAACGTTTACGGCGGCCTGCAGGACAACGGTTCCTGGCGCGGCCCGTCATCGACTTGGGAACAAGGCCCGATCCGCAATTCGCACTGGGTCGAAGTCGGCTTTGGTGATGGGTTCGATACCCTGCCCGACCCGTCGAACGCCCGCCAAGGTTACGCGATGAGTCAGGACGGCTATCTGATTCGCTGGAACCTCGATACGGGTGAACGCGTGCTGATCCGGCCCTCTGCACCGGATGCCAAGACGCGTCTGCGATTCAACTGGAACGCCGGCCTGGCGCAGGATCCATTTGATGCGGGCACCATTTATTTCGGCAGCCAGTTTTTGCATAAGTCCTCAGATCGCGGCAGCAGTTGGGAGATCATTTCGCCCGACCTGACGAGCAACGACCCCGAAAAGCAGAAGAGCTTTGAAAGCGGCGGCCTGACGCCCGATGTGACGTCGGCCGAAAACCACACCACGATTGTGGCCATCAACCCGAGCAAACTGGAGCGCGGGGTGATCTGGGTGGGCACCGACGACGGACGTGTGCAGGTCACACGCGATGGCGGTAAGACTTGGAAGAACGTGGCCACCGGTGCCAAGGGCGTGCCCGCCGATACGTGGGTGCCGCACATCAATCTGTCGGCGAAGGATCCAGGCACGGCGTTCGTCGTGTTCGACAACCACCGCCGCAACGACAAGAAGCCGTACGTCTTCCGGGTCGAAAATTATGGCGAGCGCTGGGTGTCGCTCAGCAACGGGCAGATCGACGGTTATGCGCTCGTGTTGCTTGAAGACCCGGTCGTTGAACAACTCCTGTATCTCGGTACGGAATTGGGGCTTTATGTGTCGTTCGATGCGGGTCGGAACTGGCAGAAGTTCACGCAAGGCCTGCCCACCGCGTCGGTCATGGATTTGGCAGTGCACGAGCGTGATCATGATTTGATCATTGCGACGCATGGTCGCGCGATGTACGTCGTCGATGACATCCGCCCACTGCGCGAGATCGCGCGGCAGGACAAGACCCCGAGCCAGCAGCTGTTTCCGATCGGCCCGGCGATTCAGTTTCAGGTCCGCCAGGGCATGATCGACACGATCAATTCGCAGTCGGTATTCCAGGGCCAGAATCGCGAATACGGTGCCTTGATCAACTTCTGGCTGGACGCGAAGCATCTGCCGCATCCCGATGCGGATATCGAGCGGCTACGCAAGCCCGAGACGCCAGGCAAGGACGAGAAACCGAAGCCGGACAAGGCCAAGATCGAAATCCGCGATGGTGCGGGTCGGTTGGTACGCGTGCTCGAAGTGAGCCCGACGCAAGGCCTGAATCGGGTGGTGTGGGACCTCAACGAAACCGCCTATCGCTCCCCGTTGCCCCCAAGCCCGTGGGGCGGTGGCGCGAGTGCTCCGGTGGTACCAGGCACGTTCAACGTGACGTTGAAGTTCGATGGGCAGGAATCCAAACAGACGCTGGATGTGCTGCCCGATCCAAGACTTGGTCTGACCGCTGCGGACTATCAGCGCAAGGCGGCGAGCTGGCAGGCGTATGGCAAGACCCAGGAAGCGCTGACGGATGCGATTCGCCAGTTGCAGGATTTGCGCGCCGATCTGGATCGCGTTGCGGCGCTTGCCAAAACCGACGTAGACCGTCGCAAGGAACGTGACCCCGGCACCGATATCGATGAGAAGGATCCCCAGCAGGCACTGATCAAGTCGATCGGTGCATTCAAAGAGAAGCTGCTCGAAGCCGAGAAGAAGCTCTGGCAGCCGCCGGAAGTGACCAAGGGCATTGCCGCCGGTACGGATGCCTTCTCCAGACTGGGCGATGCCAGCAGCTTCTACGGATCGTCGCTGCGTCCCGTCACAGCGTCGCAGGAGGCGTATCTCAAGCACGCTGAAGTCTATGCCCGAGAAGCCATTGAGAATCTCGGCAAAGTCTATGCGGACGAACTGCCAAAGCTGCAGAAAGAGATCGAAGACCTGAAGTATCGGCTGCAGCCATTTGGCAAGCCGGTGACGTTGTAACGCAGCATCATGTCGCCGTAAGGGCAGACCCCTGGGTCTGCCCTGCCGTTCCAGCCTCGCGCGCAGACCCCTGGGTCTGCCCTGCCTTTCCAGCCTCGCGCGCAGACCCCTGGGTCTGCCCTGGTTCCAGACGCGCGAATACATGACGCCGGCCTTGGTTCCGCGCGTCCACGTTGGAGCCTGGTGCTGGGCAAATACAGAGATCTAAGGCAAACACCTAGGCCTGGGGCAGACACAGGGGTCTGCCCCTGCAATCTGTTCGACTGAACTGTTTGCCGCGTCAGTGATCAGCCGGCCTGCTTTGCCATCCATTCCTGCATCGCACTGCGCAACACTGGCAAGGGGACAGAACCCAGGCCAAGCAAATGGTCGTGAAACGCGCGCAGATCGAACTTGGTTCCGAGCTTCTGCTCGGCCTCCGCACGCAACTTCCGGATCTCGATCTCGCCAAGCTTGTAACTCAGTGCTTGACCCGGCCAGCCAATGTAGCGATCAACTTCGGTGCCAATCTCGTGCTCGCTGAGCGCGGTGTTGTCCTTCAGGTATTGGCGGGCTTGCTCGCGCGTCCAACCTTTGGCGTGCAATCCGGTATCCACGACCAAGCGGCACGCGCGCCACATTTCGTACGTCAGCCGCCCGAATTGCTCGTACGCATCTTCGTAGATACCCATTTCCTTGCCCAGGTGCTCGCCGTAGAGCGCCCAGCCTTCGCCATAGGCGGAGATGTACGAATAGCGCCGAAAATTCGGCAGGTCGTCGGCTTCGGCGGCAATCGCGCCTTGCAGGTGATGTCCCGGTACCGCCTCATGCAGCGTCAGCGCCGGCAGCGCATAGAGCGGTCGTGCTTCCAGCTTGAACGTGTTGACCCAGTACGTGCCAGACTGCTTGGCCTGCAAGGACCCCGGCACATAGCGCCCGGCCGTATAGAACGGCGCGATCGAATCCGGCACCGGCGCGACACCGTAAGGCTGGCGCGGCAGATGTCCGAAGTATCGCGGCAGCAATCCGTCGATCCGCTTGGCGATGTACGACGCACGCTCTAACAGGGCTTTGGGCGTCTTCGGATAGAACTGCGGATCGGTGCGCAGAAACTGGATGAACGCCGCCAGATCGCCATCGAACTTTGCGTCCTGCTTGACTTGCTCCATCTCGGCACGAATGCGCGCGACTTCATCAAGACCGATCTGGTGAATCTCGTCAGGCGTTGCATCCAGCGTCGTGTAGATCTTGATTTGCGCCTGATAGTAAGCGAGGCCGTCGGGCAGGTCCTTGGCGGCAAGGGTCTGGCGCGCCTTCGGAATGTATTCGTTTTTCAGGAACGCGCGCAGACGTTCGCACGCTGGTTGGACTTTGTCGGCAATGACCTTGGCGACCTTGGCCCGCCACTTGGCCTGATCGTCGGCGGACCAACTGTTTGGCAGTTTTTTGAACGGCGCATAGAACGGTGTGTCTTCCGGCTTCGCCGCAGCCAGTTTTGCCAAGGGCTGTTCTCGCCCTTCGAGCACGATCTGCTGGACGGTCATGCCCGTCTTCAAGCCCGTCTTGAGGAGCACGACATGCTCGTCGAAGTACCGCGGCACATCGGCTAGGCGATCCAGGTAAGCCTGAGCCTGCTCAGTGCTACTGATTTGATCGTTGACGAAGCCTTGTTCGACATCGCCATAGAAGCTGGAGTCGCCATTCATCGGCAGCAGATACGACTTGGACTCGATACCGACAATGAACTCGTCGAGTTGCGAGCGATACACGGCCGCATTCAGTCGACCAAGGTCAGACAGGTCCTTCTGATCGAGTTGATCCAATGCGTCGCGAACGCCCCGCCAGTACGTCAGCCGCTCTTGCTGCGCCTTGGCGTCGACGCTACCCAGAGTGTGCGCGGGGCCACCCAGCGCCAGGTATGACGCCATCCCAGGAAACTCGTTCATGCGCCAAGCCCACTCTTTATCGTAAAGGGCCTGCAGGTCGGCATCAGAAGCCGATGCGAAAGCACTCGCACAACAAAGCGCAGCGGACCAGATCAAGCGGATCGGTGTGGTTCGAATCATGGGACTACTCCGGGCAAGGGCACTGAAGAATCTTGAATGCAACGTCGTCGCGATGCATCCGTCTGGAATCGCATTCTCCTGCGCCACCGTCAATGTGCCGACAGTAATTGCCGGAGGTCGTCATGCGTGCGGACGATGTGCGTCCGCGTCGCCTCCTGGAGGCCATCGGCGTCTTGCTTGAGCCACAAGCGATGGAGCACGTTGTGCTCAGTCTTCGCCCGTCGCGTCCGACCTTGCGGCGCCAGATGCCGCAACACATAACGTTGTGACCGGACGAGCAGACGCCCCAGCACCTCGGCGGTGATCGGCTGTTGGGCGGGACAGATCAACGCAAGATGAAAGCTGCGATTCAAGTCAGCGACCTTTGGATCTTGCGACTCCGTCGCCGCATTCAGCGCGTCAAGCAATTGCTTCACCTCGCGTTGTTCGGCTGTCGTCGCAAGACGCGCACCGTTGGCGACTGCATCCGGCTCGATCTGCAGGCGCAGCCGGAACAGTTCATCCAGTTCCGATACTGATGTGCCACGCACCTGAAAGCCCCGATGCGCGAAGACATCAACCAACCCTTCGGCGCTGAGCTGCACCAGCGCCTCGCGCACCGGAATTTTGCTGACGCCGAATTCGGCTGCAATCGCATCCTGCAGCAACGCCGTGCCGGCTGCGTAGCTGCCATCCAGAATGCGATTCCGGATATAGGTGATCAGCTGGGAGCTGATCGTTCGGGCCAGACCGGTGCGCTCAGTCATGCGGGCTCCTGCCAGGCAACCACGCGCAGGAACCGATCGATCGCGCGGGTGCCGACCGATGTGAAGCGTGCATCCGAACACGCCGGAAACGGTCCGCCGTGAACCGTGGCGCTGCCGACTTCAACGCCGGTCGGATAACCGTTGAACACAATGCGACCGACTTTCTGTTCGAGCTGCCACAGTAACGACGTGAACGCGTCGCGCTCTCCCGGCTGATGCCAGAGCGTCGCTGTCAGCTGGCCATCCAGATTGGCAACTGCGGTCTCGAAGTCCTGTACCGTGTCGACCTCTATCACCAAGCTGCTCGGCCCAAAAACTTCATCCTGCAGGCGGTCGTTGCTCAGGAACGTACTGAGATCGCATCCGAATAGCATGGCCTGAGCCTGTCGCGGATCGCTTGCAACGGCACCTTCCGCGAGCACTTGCACGTTCGCTTCAGCGCGTCGCGCTTCGACCAAGTCGCGATAGTGCGCGGCCATCGCTGCCGTCAGCATCGTTCCTGGCGGGACTTGCTGCACGCGTTGAATCAACGCACTGACGAGCGCGGGCGCGCTATCGCGCGTGACAAACAAGAGCCCGGGCTGCGTGCAGAATTGACCTACACCCAGTGTCATCGAACCCACGAGTCCTGTCGCGAGCCCCTCAGGATCAGCTTTCGCACAAGCCGGCGTGATGAAGACCGGATTGACGCTGCTCATCTCCGCGAAGAACGGGATCGGATCACGGCGATTCTGGGCGAGTCGCCACAACGCCATGCCACCTCGGCGCGAGCCGGTGAACGCTGCGGCTTTGATCGCCGGATGTTGCACCAGCGCCTGACCGGCGTCGAATCCGCTTTCGAAAAATACCTGGAAAACCGCTGGCGGCAGCGCGCACGCGGCAACCGCGCGGTCGATCGCGCCCGAGATTAATCGGCAGGTTTCCGGATGCGCCGGATGCGCTTTGGCCACGACCGGACAGCCAATGGCCAGCGCACTCGCACTGTCGCCGCCGGCAACCGAGAACGCGAGCGGAAAGTTGCTGGCACCGAACACCGCGACCGGACCAATCGGTCGGCGCTCGGAGTGAATGCGTGGCCGCGGCGCGGGTTGCCGATTCGGGTCTGCATCATCGGTTCTCGGCTCGCGCCACAGATCGGCTTCGGCGAGCGTCGCGAACATGCGGAGCTGCGCGGTCGTTCGCCCGCGCTCACCTTGCACGCGGGCACGCGGCAATGCGGATTCGGCGCAGACGCAGTCGATCAGCGTGTCGCCCAATGCTTCAATCTGATCGGCGATCGCACGCAGCAATTGCGCGCGCTTTGCCGGACTACTTTGTGCCAGCACGGGAAACGCTTGCGCTGCGGCTTCGGCCAGGGTGGCCACGTCGGCCGGGCTGTGATGAGGGAGCGGCGCACTCATTGCGGGCGAATTCCAAAGCAGAAGGGATCAGTCGGGTCCAAGATCAAGGTTGCTTCGGCGTTCACCGATGCGCGTCCCTGAATGCTGGGCAACACGGCGGATTGGGCCGAGTCGGCCCAATGAAAGCGCGCTTCGAATTGGGTCCCGAGGATGCTTTCCTGAATCCAAGTCGCGCCTGGTTCAAGCTTGCCATCAAGCGCCAGGCACGCGAGTTTCGCGCTCGTGCCGGTGCCACACGGCGAGCGGTCATACGCTTTGCCGGGGCACAGTACGAAGTTGCGCGAGTCGGCGGTGTCGGTGTTGGCAAACAGCTCGACATGATCGACATCCGGATAACCTTGTGCATTCACGGCTTGGCGAATCTTCCAGCTGTAGTCGACCAAGGCCTCGACATCGCGAAGTACCAGCGCCTGCCGGTGCTCACTCGCATCGACGAGAAAAAACCAGTTGCCGCCCCAGGCGACATCGCCGCGAACCGTGCCGATGCCGGGCACATCAATCGCCACCTGCTTCGCCTTGCGATGACTTGGCACATTGCCGATACGCACGGCGCCGTCGGGTAGCAATTCAGCCCGCACAACACCCACGGGCGTCTCGATGTGTTGCACTCCGGGACTGATTCGGCCGAGATGCGCGAGCGTCGCGATGACGCCAATCATGCCGTGACCGCACATGCCGAGCAGCCCGACGTTGTTGAAGAAGATGACGCCGTAGGCGGCCTCCGGCGCACTCGCTTCGAGCAGCAAGGCGCCGACCAACACATCGGAACCACGCGGCTCATTGACGATCGCCGAACGGTAGTGATCGAACTCGGCGGCGAAGCGCTTGGCACGCTCGGCAATGGTGCCACTGCCGAGGTCCGGTCCGCCGGCGATGACGAGCCGCGTCGGTTCGCCGCCGGTATGAGAATCCACAATCTGAATGCGGGTCGCGCTCATGATCAGAACGGCCGGTTGTCGCGGGCTTGCTCAATCAGCGCGATGACTTCGGCGCGCCGCGCGCCAGTCAGCGGGTAGCGCGGCGGTCGTACCCGCTCGGAGCCGCGACCCATGACTGCTTCCGCGAGCTTGATGCTCTGGACCAGATCATGATGCGCATCGAGATGCAGCAGCGGCATGAACCAGCGGTAGATCTTGCGGGCGAGTTCCAGATCGCCATCGACGATCGCCTGATAGAGTTTCAACGACTCGACTGGAAATGCGTTCGTCAGACCTGACACCCAGCCCGCCGCGCCAAGCACCAGACCTTCGAAGGCCACATCGTCGAGGCCCGCGAATAGGGTGTAGCGATCGCCCAGTGCGTTGTAGACGTCAGTGAAGCGACGGCTGTCGGGCGCCGACTCTTTCAACGCGACAATGTTCTCGCAATCAGACAAAGCCTGCAGCGTCGCGATGTCGATGTTGACGCGATACGCCGGAGGATTGTTGTACAGCATGATCGGCAGACGTGTGGCCTTCGCGACCGCGCGGAAATGCTTCTCCAGTTCTTCTGGCGTCGGCACATAAACCATGGCCGGCAACAGCATCAGGCCACTGACGCCAATCGCCTCAGCATCACGCGCATACGCAATGGCCGCATCGGTTGTGAATTCGGCGACACCGGCAATCAACGGCACCTTGCCGCCCACTTCGCCGACCGCTGCGGTCAACACAGCGCGCTTTTCATCGGCGCTGAGCGAGCAGTTTTCGCCCACCGTGCCGAGCAGGATCAAGCCATGCACCCCATCGCGCACCAGGGCCTGCTGCACCGCGCGCGTGGCACCGATATCAACGCGCATGTTCTCGCCGAACTGCGTGGTGGCGGCTGGGAAAACGCCACGCCAGTCAGGCTTGGCAACAGAAATCTGGTTAGTCATCAGACGACTCCGGTTAGGGGATGGCTTGTTCTGGTTTCGTAGATCGTATACGGTATTCCCTGACCCGAGCAAGCGGACCCGCACCAGACATGAGCATCGAAAAGCGCGAGATCACCGTTATTGGCGCCGGCGTGATTGGCTCCGCCATCGCTTGGCGGCTGGCCACGCAAGGTCACAGCGTGCGCGTGCTCGACCCCGAACCACCCGGCTTTGGCGGCGCGAGCTATGGCAATGTCGGCCACATTGCAGCCGAGTTGGTCGAACCCCTGCCCTCCCCGAAGCTGTTGCTGACGTTCTGGAAGGAACTCGTGCAATTCGGTGGGCCGCTGCACATGCCCATGCGACATTGGTTTGGCTTGTTGCCGTGGTCGCTACGCTTCGCGATGGCAGCGTTTCGGCGCGCCGAGAACACCCGCGCGCTCGCGCCCCTGGTTCGCACCGCCACAACCGACTTCCAGCAGATGCTCGAAGCGTTTGGCCGCACTGACCTCCTGCGTCAGAACGGCCACTATCAGATTTGGTACGGCGCGAAGGCTGAGCAAGCTGCCGCCGCGGAAGCCGCACATATGGCGACGCTCGATATCCCGACCGCGCCCGCTGATGCCTCGTGGCTCAACGTGCAAGCGCAGCGCGCCGGTGTCGATGCCATCGCCGGCCTGCACTTCCCGACCTGCGGTCATGTCCTCGATCCCGCCGAAGTCGGCAAAGCCTGTGCCGATGCCGCCAAAGCGCACGGCGCCGTATTCGAGCCCGTCGCCGCGACGAAGATCGAACGCCGCGGCGCCGGACTGGTGATCACACACAGCGCCGGTCAGATCAACACCGAAGCGGCCGTCGTCGCGGCTGGCGTCTGGAGCAAGCCATTGCTCGAAGCATTTGGCTTGAAGGTGCCGTTGCAACCCGCCTACGGCTATCACGTCGAACTCCCGAACGAACCGGCCCAGATCGACGCCCCGATCCTCTATAGCGACCAGCGCTTGCTCGTCACCCCGATGGCCGGCCGCCTCCGCGCCTCCAGCTTCATGGAATTCAGCGGTCTCCATTCAAAAGTGGACCCGCGGAAGTTCACGCGGCTGGACGAACTACTCGCCCAAGTCGGGTATCCCAAGTCCGACCCAAGCCGCCGCTGGCGCGGCCCCCGCCCGATTCTGCCCGACTACTTACCCGGCCTCGGCCAAGTGCCCGGCCAGCCGATCTATTACGCGATTGGGCATCAACATATTGGGCTGACTTTGGCGCCGATGACGGCGGAGGTGATGGGTCGATTGATCGACGGCTCGCATCCTCATATACCTTGTGATGCCTTCGATCTCCGCCGGTTCGGTTGACCTTCTTGAATTGCCTGGACGAGAGTGATCGGAGCATATGCGGCAGGGACTAAGACGGGTCGACGCCCATTCCAAAAGTCTGCCCGAACACCTTGGAAATGTCAGCCAGGCTGCTTTGAGAAACTCGCGCTCTCCAGCCCTCGTCCATCAGGTCGCCTTCAATCGATGCATCAAGCAGCACGGTGAGCAGCTGCTGAGCTTCTGCGACCAGTACATTACGCACATCGGCTGTGGATTTCTCTAGGTCTTCGCGGACCCTGGAAGTGGGTTTCAGTGCCAAATAGCCTGTCTCGTCAAGGTAGGCATCGAAATCCTGCCCTCGCAGCTCCAAACCAGCTTGAGCCCCTTCTGCCGGAGGCCACTCCACATCGGGTAAGGAGGCCAGATCGAGTCCCAGAATCGTCGCGCCGCCATCACAGATCGCGCCTACTTTGAACGGACGTTTTGCAATTGCGGTCTGAATATAGAGGTTGTGCCGGGGGGCTTGAACGGCCTCAAGCTTCTCGGTCTGCAGTCCGACAACACACGCGACATCTATGTCGAACAGGATACGACTTTCGATGGGCCAATCGGGCGCGCCGACAACAACTAGCTCGACCTGCTTCGCTCCCTTCAGTAACGGTGCCTCCTTGGCATTTGCCGATAGCAACCTTCCGTTTCGTCTAGGCCTGGGAGGCAAATATCTGTGCAAACTTTGACTTTCAACGTTGCGGCCATGACCTGTTTCGCAAAGGAATCGAATGTCCTCTGCGAGTTCTTTGAGCTCAGCCTCGCTTGCCTTTTCGCGATAAAGCAGCCACGCAGACTCCGTGCGTTCGAAGAACTCGCGAGCAAACTCTGCTGGCGTTCTGGCCTTGCAGACGATCATCTGCGCGTCCGGATCAATCGACGATTCAGAACTCGGACGATAAAATTGCACCACAAGGGAGTTGAACCGGTGTTCGTCGCTTCGAATTCGGCCACTCACACCAAAGATCCGCTGATCCATTAGGTCCTTGATCCATGCCCAGTTTTCAGACTCGCTGAAGCTGCGCAACTCGCAGAACACTGGGGGCGGACGCTCATGCAGGTGCGCCAGTACAGACAAGGGATACGCCCAGTCTTCTGCATAGTCCTTCACTTCTTCGACTTTGACGTCCAAAGAGCTCAATGCACTCATGACTGTTGCGGTATCTCTTGAGTTCTCACAGATGACTTGTTTCCCAACGACCAAAACTGGAACGCGGCTGTTCCAGTCGGGATGAAATCCGATGAAGTCCACAAGATGGTAACCCATGGACTCGGCAATAATCTCTGCCACTTCGGCATGCTGCTCTGCTGGCCGCGGCAACCAGCCAAGCGGAACACTTGACTGCGGGGGCACCCAGTCCCTGACCTCCAGTGAGGATAGAACCCGAGCCCTTTGTGGCATGGGAAGCATCCCATCCAACGAGTCGAATCCGCTGCCGAGCTCGCGGAACTGTCCTTCCGTACGTTCGATGAGCATGGACAGAGCGATACGAACGATTGGCGGGCTTCGACTCTCCCAGCCACCCGCACGAAGGTGCTTCGATATTCGCGCGCGCTCATTTTCAGACGGCTTGGTAAGCACGGAAATTCGTTCCCAGAACAGCCCCTCCTCAGACGCCGGCAACGTCAACTGGAAACCAACCAGACGCGCGAGTGCTAGGCAAGACCGCGCCGTCAAAGGCACAGTTTGCCATCCAGCGATGTCCACACAGAAGATCGCGACGCGAGAGAGTAGATCGATCTGCTCCCAAGGCGGCTTTTTCAGGAACTGGGATTCTTCGTACCAGCGCCGCAGACTAGCGCCGTCTTTCCGATAGCGATCCAAGAACAGCAACGCCTCTTGGATCCAGTGCTTCTGTCTGCTCGAAAGAATCTGCATCTGCTGGTTGGACATGAAGACATAGTGCGCCTCAGACTGCATCGACGGTTTAGTATGGACCTTCGCCGCCGGCATTCCGCGTCTAGGTGTCACAACAATCTCGTCGCCACAGAGACAGAAAGCTTGAAGACATTCTTGAAGGAGGCTAACTGGGTTCGCAGCATTCAGCGACGGGTCACTTCTCTGGACCTGCTCGAAGGACGTCCAAATTGATTCAAAGCTCTTCCTATCGATGCCGATGTAGTCACGCCATTCACCACCGACGTCTGGCCAGACTCCATCGCGAACGGCATCCGGGGCAAGGGTGCGAACTAAGCATCCAAGCAGGGTCTCCCTTCTCTTCGACGGGAGTTCGACTCGCATCTGCATCGCCGCAAGCGCGATATCTCGCTGATGCACTCTGGGATAGACGATCCGAACTATGCTCGGCAAGCGTTCATCGACGTAATCCAAAAATGTGAGCTCACCAGCCTTGTTACCATCTAACAGGAAATCTGCGACCAACGCATCGTATGATGAGTTCGCGAGGCATTTACTCGCCAATTCAATCGAAGTGACGGGGTCAACAGCCGCTCCTTCGGCCATCAACACGTCAATCTCCAACGTGTTAGACGGATGACCATCATCTATCCAGAGAATCCGCCGACCGCTAAGTTGTTGCTGCTCGATCTGCGGGTTAGACGAACCCTGAACCGCTTGCTCATCGGCCCTGGGCTCGGGCATCAGGCGCCTTGCCAGCAGCCCACGAACTTCGGCAAAACTCAGGTCCTCAGTGAGGTCGCCAGTACTGACTTCAGCCATGAAATCGTAGCCGGAACCATATCGATCCTTCAGGAACTCGCTCAGCAAATGCTTGATCTGTATGGCCTTGCCGAGCGGCACCTCAGACTGCAACCACTGTCGCAGCGGCGGGTGAAAGTTGAAGCTGACACGATTCGGGTCAAGTTCGCTTGGCGGCGAGATGCGCCGGATGAGCCCGGAAAAGAACAACTCCGACAACTCGCCGTTTCCGCTTTGTTCCCCCTGGGTGACGCGCTGAACCAGGCGGATGATCGCCAGCTGTAGCGGCACATAGCACAAGAGGTATAGCAATTCTCGGGCTCTGGGGCTGGCATCGCGCTTGAACTGCTCTAGCCTCTCCCGCAACTCTTGCTCGGATAGGGCAGTCGGATCGGAACCAACTTGAACAGGCTCCGAAGGTTGTTCAACATCAGCTGCAATGTCAGTTGGCAGCGCAAGCCCGGGGACATTAGGGGGAGCGGCATCGTTGATCATGCGGCCGTAGGCGGACCACCAGTCCTCTGACAGACCCAACAGCGGCAGGGTCCAGTGAGTACGCTTGTTCAGGGCACCCTGCTCAAACGGCTGCTTCGCCTCTTGAATGTATTGGGAGCTGGTTTGCGCGGCCGCCTTGCTACCGACGTAGATCGGAATCGCATCCTGCCGTTTGACAATGCCTGTCCGTCTCCAAAGTCGTTCAGGTAAGGTTTGCAGCAGCGCCAATGGGAGCTGACGAGATAGATCACCCAGCGTGCGCAACAGACTATTGCCTCGCCATGCTGGCGCCACAGCACTCGTGACAAACCACACTAATTGACGACCTTCAGCGTCACGCAATGTATGAAGTCCAGCGCCATCGCTCTGCTTTGGACCGCGATGGACGAGCTTTGCCGGATCGAATCGACGGACTCGAACATCGCGAAACGCACCGGACCGCTCGCACACCTTTTGAAACTCGGTCAACGCGTCGCGCCAAATCCACATGCCAGCGCTCTCGTCGATCGCAAGCACGAGACTCCAATGGCGTTCGCGTTTGGGCGCGAACACGAGTTGCGGACGACGTGACATCGCACTTGCCTCGATACTGGCGGCTTCGTCGAGTTCCTGTCCCTGTCGGCTTGGCACAATTCGCCTGAGATCGCGCAGACTGCGCGCGAGCCGCTTTGATTCGGGCAAGGCTCGGGTACCAGGCGTTCGGATTTTCCACGCGGTATCTGCACCAGCTGCCTTCAACGTTAACGGCTTCTCCGCTGCTTGATGCGCCTTTTCGGTTTGCGTCAGATCGGTCTCCCTGCCTTTCGCTTCCGGAGCCTGAAGGTTATTCGCAGTGTGCCCTGGGTTGGTGTCCGGATTGTTCTCGCGTGGTGGGGGCTCTTCGTTTGGTCCCGAATATTTGGGCGAATGACAAACGCACACCGCTTCCTGCTGGACGAGCCAAAGAACGTCAGCCAGAGCGTATCCATCTTCACTCTGCAGCAGGCTCCGAATGGCATCGCGGATATCCACGCTCAGTCGCTCAGATTCTTTAAGACACCGAGCTGCTGCAACAAGTCGAAGTCGGCCGCAACGACGCCTCTCTGAATCAACTGCGCGGCGTTCAAGAGCTGATCCGTTGCCAGTTGCTGATTCTTGGCGCGCATGTCGACGAAATCGTTGATCAGCTGTTGATATTGGTCCTCATCCTCGATATTTAGCCGAGCCTTGAGAATTGACCGCAATTGCGCAGAACTTGGCGGCTGAATATCCAACCGGACGCACCGACGTAGAAACGCCTGAGAGAAGTCGCGTTCGCCGTTGCTGGTCATGAGAACAATTGGGAAGTACTCGCATTGCACTACGCCATCAGTGACCGTACGTTTGCCGCCACCGGGAAGGTCAAGCTCATATGGGCCGGGGCCACTGCGCCTCAGCTCCTCGATTTCAAAGCGACCTTCTTCCATCGCATGCAGTAGATCGTTGGCAAGGTCAATGTCTCCTTTGTCGATCTCATCGATCAAGAGCACGGCAGGTTTGCTGCTCGTGGACTTCGCCAGCGCTGCACCAAGTGGGCCAAGCTTGATGTACTTCACGAGATCCTTGCTCTCGTCGTGGAGCCTAGCGACCGCATCGAAGCGATACTGCCCTTGCTGGAGGGTGCTGCGCGAGTTGATCGGCCAGATGAGCGGCTGATCGAGACCTAACTCATATGCCACAGCGTAGGCGAGAGACGTCTTACCGGTACCCGCGAGCCCGGTAATTAAAATGGGCCGATGCAGATGCAGTGCCAAATTGACCGCCTGAATCTGTTGCGCGTCTGCCTGATGCTGACTCGCACGGATCTGCCAGGGTTCGAGCCCCTGGCTTGAGTCGGACTTGGCGAAACTGCGCCAAGGTGGTGGTGCTGGAAATGCCACCCGCTGCTGGGCTTGATGGTCGCCCTTGAAGATGGGGTTGTTCAGCTGCAAGGTAGGCTCAGACAGTTTCATAGCGGGGGATCCAGACCTCGATTGTTTAGCTCGCCCGGCTGATGCAACGGGACTTCGTGGTCCTCGTAGAACAGTCGGAGTTCAAATGCAGCATGTTTCCTACGTTGGTCTTCCGCAAAGTTCATGGCCTCGGTTGGCAACGTCCTTGAGTTGGAGAGCTTTTTCCATTGCTCATCGGACACTACTAGGTCAGCCTTCTCTGACCACATTGCGACGGGCCTGGCGGACATGATTAATTTGTTGAAAAAGACTGCATTAGCGCCTTGCAGGGACCGGACGACCAGGCAATGGTCAGCTGGCCAGTCGTTGACCCAGAATTCCGAGACGCACGCAACTTCATGCTTGCAGAGTGGAGCCGCCGGGAGTGGCGCACACCCCTGCTTGAAACGGGCACGCTGCAAACTACGCAGATTCGTTGGGACCGCCAAACTGAGCGGACTCTCAAAAAGTCCAAATTGGATGCTCCAGTAGGGCATATCGCTAGCAAACTGGTCAATTTCGATTGCCAGTTCGACTCGCTCGATCTGATCAAGAGTACCGACCTGGTCCACCACATCTGGAAATCGGACCTTGAAGTCAACCGAAGCTTCGGAGGGTGATGTTTCAAAAGTCACAGAGGCTTGATGTCCCTGATTCCGCCAAATAAAGAAGGCGTGCCTTTCCTTCGGCGATTCCTTGGGCGCCGCGACACGCTCTCGGTGCCATTGGACAATGGCTTTGGCTTGGTTTCTAGGCGGAGCTGGAAATGGTCGTTTCAGATAGGTTAGGAACCAGTCTTGTATTTCGTGATGAAGCGAATGGATTTTTGGCCATAACCCGTGCAACAGGTTGACGAGTTTGTCATCGCCTGGGTACGCCCTCCGTTCGCTCAACCACCAGTCGATGTTCGAATGAACAGCCGATTCTGGCGCCGGCCAACAGTCAACTGCAGCGACCAAATCGGCGCGACTGATCGCAACGGTTGACAGTTTGCGACTGAGTTCCTGCATGACGAAGACCGAGACAGAAGAACGGGTCTCTTTCGGATTGCGTGGCGGGAGCCTGCACAAATCGCGCAGACGCACCATGATCGTCTCCAGAGTCAGTTGGGGATGCAGATGCGCCGCAATTAGAAATTCTGCCTGGCCTGCTAGGTTCTGGTTCTGTGCGTCTGTTACGTAGATGTCCAACACTGAGTGAGGGGAGAGCTTTTCGCGCACCGCGATGACAACGGATTCAGCTTGGCACCACGGCTTTTTGCTGTAAGCCTGGCTCAGGCAACGGACCACAAGGACAGCGCGATTCAAGTACAGGTCGGAAAGGTCATTTCGCAAACTGTTATTAAACAGCTTGTGCTCTTCAAATTCATCGAAGAACACCTCTCCGGGCAGCAACGCTTGCTCAAGGGCTTCGGCCAGAGGCCTGACTACCTCAACATCCTCCCCGGCAAACGAGAACGCCACTGCGTAGCAGCCCAACTCGGGTCGATGTTCTGGCGGCCAAATCTGCCCGGGCCGCGTCATTGAGACCAGGCTCCGTCGGCAATTTGTAAACCCCCAAACGCGACACTCATCTCCAATACGCTCTCGTAACGCGGGCGATCAAGCTGGTCCACTGATGGCTTGATGGTGCCGGGATTTCGGGTTGAGTTCAACACGCTGCCCATTTGCCTTGGCTTGTGTTTGGCTGCGCAGCCGGGTTCGTTGCCAGACAAGTGAGAGCCCGCTCAGGGGCGCTGCTCCAGCTGGCGTCGCTCCACTATCCCGGGTCGCTGGAACTAAACTAAGCTGTCGGGCTCCGCGGTTCTCGCTTTCGAGCGACCGGCATCGGCTTGCCTTCACTTGCTCGGACAGAACCATTTGCCTCAGCGCACCCACCAACTCGTGCCACCGGACGACGATCGCATGCTGATCGCCCTGGTCCACTGGAACACCCGCCTGGAGACCCAAAGTTGTCTGGCGAGTTTGTTGCCGGCGGCGGATGCGGGGCATCGGGTGTTGGTCGTCGATAATGGGTCTGCGGTGGATGATGGGGCGCTTTTTCAGCGGTTGCATTCTGGTATCCGGTGCTTGCGACTGCCAGAAAATCGGGGTTATGCGGCGGCACTGAATCTGGCGCGGGAGCAATGCCTCGCGGGTGGGTATCGTGGGTTGCTGATGTTGAATGCGGATTGTGTGGTCGAATCTGACACGGTCGCGCAGTTGCTGATCGCGAGTACGGCGCATCCGGATGCGGTGCTCGCTTGCCTGGTGTTGAATGGCGATGGCAGTGCGATTGCGATGCCGGAGAAGTTCTTGCATGCGGATGGGCGCTGGCGCAAGGGTCGGAACGATCGCCCGATCGACCATCGACCGGACCAGTACGCGGCAATGTCGGCGATTCAATCCGCGCACGGCGCAGCCTGGTATGTGCCGCGCGGGCTGCTGGCGCGGCCGTTTCTTGATGAGCGTTTTTTCTTGTATTGCGAGGAGACTGACTTCTGTTTGCGCGTGGCGAAGCTAGGCACCGCCACATGGCTCGTGCCGACGGCGCGTGTCCGGCATTGCGGCCATCTGAACAGTGCCCGCAGTCCTGCCATGGAGCGGTTGCTCGACTATTACCGGAGCCGCAATGAGATTGAGTTGTGGCGTCGACATGGCGGGGCTTGGTGGTACTGGATTGTGTTGCGCAAGGGCATCAAGGTGCTGGGACACGCGCTGCTGCTGAAGCCGGGCACTGGTTACCTCGCGCAGGCTTGGTGCGACGGTGTTCGTGGCCGCCTGGGCAAGCGCTACGCGCCGGAGTCGTTATGGCCCTGAGTGCACTACGGCAGATTTATGGGCGACTGCTCAGGTTCGGTCGTTGGCTGCGGTCATTCGTGCTGGCGCGACGCATTCAGCACGGGGCCCTGACCATTGTGCCGGATCGGCTGATCGGCCCGGAATTGGCGCTGTGGCAACAGCAGGTCATCGCAACGATTCTGAGTTTGCCCGCGCATGCCATGCCTGCCTGCAGGCTGGCGCTGCACGAGGCATCGTGCCGCACCAAGGGCGATTCGCCGGTTCGGCGCATTCGGTTTCAGCCGGAGCATACGCTCGTCAAGCCTGGCGGCAGCGACGCGGCGCATGCCCCTTCCACGAACACGCCCGTGGCGGATTCTGGTCAGTCGTACTTGTTCCGGCTGCTGCATCAGTCCGCGCTCGCCAAGGCCGACCTGATCCTCGACTACAGCGCCAGCAACTTGGCGCACTGGCGCGCGAGCGGGCAACGGCCCGACTTGCTCGCGCGGGCTCGCTGGTTTGCGCCCCTGGTCCTGCCGATCCGTCACGACGAGCACCCGCGCCGCCGCGCACGTGTCACGCTGTTTTCCGATCCAAATGTCGGCCGGCGTGCGGTGTTTCGCGCTGAAGCGCGCACGCGTGGCTTGCCGGTGCAGAACGCAGGCGGCGCGTATCGACAACGTCAGTTGATGGCGTTGCTGGACGACACGCACATACTGATCAATCTGCGCCAATCCGAGCACCACGACACGCTGGAAGAGCTTCGCGTGCTGCCCGCACTCGCGCGGGGCGTGCTGGTGATTAGCGAGGATGTGCCGTTACGCGACCGGATTCCGTACCAGGATTGTGTGATTTGGGCGCGTCGATCCGAAGTCCTCGACGTATTGGCCGTGGTGGATGCCGACCGCGAACGCTACTGGCGCGACATCTTCGGATCCGGGCGTTGCGCTGCGCGTCTGCGGGCGCTCGCCGCAGACAATCGAAGTGTGTTGGCCGAATTCCTCCAGACACTTTGAACCCATCGCACTTGCCTTGCTGACAGGCAGAGCGGAAGATGCTCGATCCCTGCCTTGAGTTCCCACTTGCTGCCCAACTTGACCGCCGCGCATCTGTTTGAAGCCATCCTGGCGATCGCGCTGGTGTTTAGCTGCCTGCTGGGGCTCCAGGTCATTCGCGAGCGGCGTCCACCTGCGGTGACGTTGGCGTGGGTCGCCGTACTCGTGTTGCTTCCCATGCTGGGCGTTCTGCTCTATCTCCTTTTTGGCACGCGCAAGCGCTGGGAATTGCGTGTTCGGCAGCGACCGGTGATCGGCTGCGAAACCGCCGTGCGTCCGTTTGACGACGCGCATGTGCTGGACCGCATGTTGCGCCGCTTAGCGCTGCCCCCTGCATTGAGTGGCAATGACATCCGTTGCAGTTGGCGGCCGGAAGTGGCGCGACGCGATTTGCTGGATGTGATCGACGGCGCGACCGAACGGCTGTGGATGTTCATCTACATGTTTGAGGACGATGCGAGCGGCGCCTTGGTGCTGGACGCCCTGATTGCTGCGGCCAGCCGCGGCGTGCGTGTCCGCGTGATGGTTGATGACCTTGGCTCGTTCGGCTCGCTCGCGGCCGGACGTCGTGCGCTGGAGGCCGCCGGCGGTCGCATGGTCCGCTTCAAACCCGTTTGGTATGCGCTTCGAAAGCGCATGCTCAACCTGCGCAATCACCGCAAGATTGTGGTGGCGGATGGCCAAGTGGCATGGACAGGTGGGCGCAATGTCGGCGACCACTATCTCGCTGCGGGCAAGCACGAGTGGCTCGATTTCTCTGCAGTGATTCGCGGACCGACGGCGTTGGCGCTCGAAGAGATCTGCCGGAACGACTGGCGATTTGCCAGCGATGAGCCGCCCGATTCGTCGCCGGTCTGGGTTTCCGGACCACAAGGCAACGCGTGCCTGCAAGTGCTCCCGGCCGGCCCCGAGTATCGCGATGATGCGTGGCAGACGGCCCTCGTGAAATGCTGCTTCGAGGCGCACTCCCGGCTCTGGCTCGCGACGCCCTACTTTGTGCCAGACGAGACGGTGACGAATGCGGTGTTGACCGCGGCTCGCTCAGGGGTGGACGTCCGTATCTTGGTACCACACCGTTCGGACAATCTGGTGGTCGATCTGGTCGGTCGCAGCTTTCTGCGCGAAGTTCAACGGGCTGGCGGCAAGGTGTTCCGTTACAAGATCGGCATGATGCACGCCAAGGCCGTGCTGGTGGACGACACGTTGGCCATGTTTGGCTCGGCCAACATCGATGCGCGTAGTCTGTTCTTGAACTATGAGTGCATGGTCATCGGCTACGATGCCGAGACCGTGATTCCGGTCCAGGCCTTCTTCGAATATGCCTTCGCCCGCGCCAGCCGGGGCGTTCGCACCATTGGGCAGATTCGCGAGACATTGAGCTCGCTGGCCAGACTACTGGCGCCCCTGCTTTAGGGCGGGTCTGAATCAGGGCGCGCCAGCCCTAGGGATGGTCTGAATAAGTCCATCCTGGACTTTCAGACCCGCACCGAGTCCGGCACGTGTCCGGACTCAGTGCCCCAGAATCAAGCACTTGCGTGCTTGATTCTGGGCGGGCCATCCATGGCCCGCATCGCCTCTGAACTTGTTCAGAGGCTCCCTAGCATGCGTCGTCTCTGAACTTGGCCAGAGGCTCCTCAACGGGCATGACTGGCGACAGGGATTGTTCGAAATCTTCCAAGCTGCTTGAAATGTGAAAGACGCGGGCCGTGCGCCGTCGCAAAGTGCGGGCTATTGACCGCCGCATGCGTTGGGCGTCATCGAAAGGGAGTCTGGTCTTGAACAGCGCAAGTGCGCGAGATGGGAATAGCGAATTGGAACGCGCGCTTGGCGCTGGCGATAGCGAGATCGTGGGAGGCCCGCATGTGGCTCGATGCATATCGCCCTGAACCCATGATGCCGGCCGTGCTGACGGAGCCACACCGGCCCCGACTACCTCAGATCCGCCAGGTGTTGCTGGGCCCTGATACGTCGGCACGGGTCGAGCAAACGGCCTGGGTCGTCATTCTGAACTTGCGCGGCCGCGCCCGTGTGCATGGCACGTTTGGCAGTCTGCAGCTCGCTGGCCGGCAATGGCTCGTGCTGGAGGCTGAGTCCGTTGTGGCGGTCAGTACGCGGCGTCCTGGGCTTTGTGTGATGTTTGGCTTGACGGAGGCCGCGCATCAGCGACTGCTACCCGACCGCGACATGCGCATCTTGGCGGGCATCGGGCGCGTGACCAAGGAGATGATGAGCGCGCTGGCCACACTCTTGCGCGAACCAGACAACCAGGAGGGCTCGCACTGGCATCGTGACATGCAATGCGTGGCACTGATGCGAGCGTTGTCTGAGGCTCAAGCCAGTCTCCGCGGCCTGATGAGCAAATCGCCCGGAAAGTCGTGGCACGTTCGGCACAAGACGTTCGCGCGTCTGCAGCGCGCCTGTCTGATGATGGCCTGTCACGTGGAGCGGGACGTGAGCGTGCTGGCCTTGGCAACCGCGAGTAATTTCTCAGTCTGGTACTTTTCGCGGGCATTCCGGCGTGTCTATGGCGAACCACCGCATGCGTTTGCCACGCGCTGCCGACTGCGACATGCGGCGTGGTTGATGCGCTCGGAGTGGTACCCGGCGAGCGAGGTCGCTGGCATGTGCGGCTTCGATAATGCGAGTTCGTTCACTCGCGCATTCCGGCGGGAAATCGGCTGCACGCCGATGGCGTACCGGGCGCGCTGGTTGTTGGCCGAGGTTTGAGGTCGAGGTCGCGGGTCAGCGGTGTCAGTGCGAACGCGACTTTGCGATAGGCCGTTCGTCACTCCGATTGCGTTTTCATGCAGTTCTAGCGAACGGGGCGGGTGTCGGGGTGACAGAGGCGCCAACTTGGCGAGGTGGGAGGCTGTCGCTTAAGGGTACTGATTCGCAAGATTGCCCTGGATCCCGGAATCCGCTTCGCGGCTTCCAGGATGACGACAATAGGCGCTGTGTCTCCCAGGCTCAATTGCGCAGATACGACCGATGACTCAGGACTCAAGTAGATCGGTGTGAAGGAAACGGCCTTGGAACAACGGATTACGTGCTGCGTGACGATCGTCTTGGTTGCCTCGTTGTCGCGCTGATTCGTGCATCGAGCCGTTGCGACGATTTGCGATTCTGACGGTGGCACCTTGTCGCAAGTAGCCCCCTCCCCGGGCCCTCCCCCGCGATCGCGGGGGAGGGAGTCGGCTCCCTCTCCCACGCGAGTGGGAGAGGGCTGGGGAGAGGGCTACTTGCCACGCTGCGCCGTCGCAAGCATCCCGCATCGCCGCTGACCGTTTGAAGCACGAACAAGCGCACCAAAGGGGCGGCTGGCGTCCCACTGGCGTGGGAGAGGGAGCGCTCCCGCGAGCTCGGGGTGTCTTGAGAGGCGGTAACTTGCGATCAGAACAATGGGTGATCGTCTTTTTAGCGCGGGTGTCCGGAGAAACCATCTCGGTTTTGCGTATGAGAAGGGAAACACCCCTCAACGACGCGGAGCCACCCCATGCCAAGTACGCTCAAACCCACCCTGCTTCACGCTGCATTGGTCCTGGCCCTGGCAGGTTGTGGCCACGGCGACGCGGGAACTTCGTCGGGCGGCTTGGTCGCCAGCTCGGGCCGCAGCAAATTCATGAGTGAGCAACAACTGGTGGATGCAATCGCCAGCAACCTGCAAGCGTGCTCGTATGACGGCAAGCCGGTCACGATGAGCGCCCACGCAATGAGCCAAGGCGACGCCGGAGCCGGCGTCGATGTCGTGGCAGAAATCATGCGCTATACCGGCTTGCCGCAGAACTTTGAGGTGATTCAGTCCAACGATGTGCCCAATGCAGCCGCGGTGATTTTGCTGGGCGCCGATCAATTGCCGCGGCGGGTCATTGCCTACAATGACCGGTTCATGGACGACGTGCGCGGCGCGACATCCAATAATGATTGGGCGCCGATCAGCATCATGGCGCATGAGATCGGACATCATTTGAGCGGTCACACGATTCAGCCCGGCGGCAGCCAGCCGCCCACCGAGCTTGAAGCGGACAAGTTCTCCGGGTTTGTGCTGTACAAGATGGGCGCGCTGCTGCCAGACGCCACGAAGGCGATGAACACTTTGGTGCCGGACACCGACGGCCCAACGCACCCTGGCCGCAGCAAACGTGTGCGGGCCATTGAAGAAGGCTGGCAGCAAGCTTGCGCGCAGCAAGGCGGTGACTGCTCGGGTAAGGCGCCCGCCGCGGTTGCAGCCAATATGCCAGCGAGCGCACCATCTGGCGCGGACACCAAACCGGCAGCCGTTTCTGCGCCGCCAGTGCCGGCTTCGGACACCAACGTTGGCCGCGACGATCTGGGCGTTCCCGCCTTGCCGTCTGGCAGCAGCGACGATGCCTCTGACCAGCCCAACGTGCTCGCGGGTGTGGGGCCGGTGGACGTGTTGCCTGTGCCGGACGTGGCGGCCACCCCAAGCAAGTTTGGCAAGTTTGTCATCGACGAGATCGGTTTACTGGACCCGGATGCACGCGCCGCGTTCGAGCAGCAGATGTATGCGCTCGCGGCGCAGCATCCGGTCGAGATCGTGACGATTCTCGCCAAGGATCTGCAGGGCCTGAGTGCAGATGACTACGCCTACGCCATGATGCGTCAGCTGCGCGTCGGCAAGCTCGACGTGGGTAACGGCGCGGTGTTGGTGATGGCGCCGAACGACAAGCAAGTCGGCTTGGCTTTTGGCCCAGGGATCATGCTGGAGATGCGCGACTACATCGCGCTGGAGCGCGATCGCATGCAGAGTTTCCTGGAAATTGGCGTGCCCTATTGCAAGTCGCGTTGCAATGCCGACCAAACCGAGATGGCATTCGCAGCGGCCGAGCATATCGGTCATGACGCTGGTCTGTCCGATTTCGTGATTCGTTATCAGCAGCTCGACGAAATTTTGGTCCAGGATGCAGCGATGAGCGCAGCCCGTGCCGACGGCAAGGTTGTCCCGGTTGAACAAGACCCGACGTGGCGGAAGCTCACGCGCGTTGCTGGCACCGTCGTATCCAGAGACCCAACTTCAAGCGGTCAGGCGAAGTGGATCAACGACATTCATGCCGATATGGTTGGCGCGCCGATCCATGTTCGATCGGATGATGGCCGCGATCTTCTGATGTACCTAAACGAGCACACTGAGCAACTGATGGCGCGCAAGCTGACACCAGGCCAGAAGTTCGTCTTTGTTGCCAGGTCCCACTTCTTGAGTCAGAACCCGGCTGATACGCTCAGCTTTGATGTAGTGAGTTTCGACCAGATGCCTTGACCGCGCCGAGAGGAGTTTAGTTGGCACGCGCCCAGGATCGATCGCACGTGCCACTCCGGCCTAACCCGTTACGCACGTTCAGCCTCAAGGGATGATGCAGATTGGTGTTTCGGGCCGCGGAATGCATGTTGCATTCGCCAAAATCTGCCACCGGCCACCGGGTGGTCCCGTCGGTCTGCTGCGGCAGCATTTGGAGGTCCCATTGGCTGGTTCGTAGTTGCCGCATCGGTCGGACAACCTGATCGTCGATCTAGTGGAACGCGGCAATCTTCGCGAAGTGCAGCGCGGGCGGCACTGTCTGCCGCTTCAAGCCAGGCAAGTTGAATGCAAGAATGGCGGTCGTTGATCGGGCCCTAACTTTGGTCGACTTAGCCGACATTGATGCGCGCAGCTTGTTCCTTAGTTGCGAATGTGTGATCAACGATTAAAACCAAAGAGCATTCAGCCGGTACAGACCAACGGTGAGTCAGGATTCTCTAGCGCCCAATGGGGCAAACACGCAATCGGCCGGATCTACGAGCGCCCTGACTCGCTTGCTCGTGCCGACGCTCTGATTGAATGCTTGGCTTCCGAGCTTCGCCAGACACACCCGATCGATTTGCCGATCGCGTCAGCACTTTGACTCATGACTGGCGACAGGGTTTGCTGAATTTGTTCCAAGTTGTTCGAATTCTGAAAGACGCAGTCGACATTGATTGGCAAAGTGACAATCAAGAGATGCCCGCATGCGCGCGGGCAACCGAACGGACAGGGAGTCCTGCTCATGCCCACCTTTCACAAAACAAGCCACGATGCAGCCAAGCATCCACCGCGCGGAATCAGACTCGTACACGGAGGCTGCCATGTGGCTGCATGATTACCGTCCCGAACCAATGTCTCCGACCTTGCTGGCTGAGCCGAACAGCCCGCGCCTGCCGCAACTTCGCAACGTTCTACTTGGGTCGGATGCCTCGGTGCGGATCGAGCAGACCGCCTGGGTGCTGATTTTGAATCTCCGTGGCCGCGCCCGAGTCCACGGTCCATTTGGTAGCCTGCAATTGCCCGGTCGCCATTGGCTGATTCTGGAGGCCGAGACTGCGGTCGCAGTCAGTACCCGCCGGCAAGGATTGTGCCTGTTGCTCGGCATGACCGAGCCAGCACACAAGCGCATGTTGCCGGATTGGGAAATGCGTCTCCTTGCCGGCATGGGGCGGATGTCGCGCGGCCTAGTCCGAATTTTGCGTACGGTATTGCGCGAAGCAACGACCAAGGCCGAAGCGGACTGGCAGCGCGAGATGCAATTTGCCGCAGCCCTGCGCGAGCTTTCCCGCAGTCAATCCAAGTTGCGAGCACTTATGGCGCGCGCGCCGGGCAAGTCACTGCAAGTGCGATTGAAGACGTTCGCCCGCTTGCAACGCGCCTGCCTGATGATGGCTTGCCAAGTCGAGAACGAAGCGAATGTAACGTCACTAGCAGCGGCCAGTCGCTTTTCGGTTTGGTACTTCTCACGCGCGTTTCGGCGCGTCTATGGCGAACCGCCGCATGCCTATGCCACCCGTTGTCGATTGCGACATGCCGCCTGGCTGATGCGCTCGGAATGCTATTCAGCGAGTGATGTCGCCAGCATGTGCGGCTTCGATAATGCGAGCTCGTTTGCGCGCGCGTTCCGGCGCGAGATCGGTTGTACGCCGAGTGCCTATCGCGCGCGCTTTCTTGCCAGTAGCCAAGGTCGAAATGAACTTGCGGCGCCTGGGTGCTAGATCAGGACGATCGGGAGGGTTTGAGCTTGTTGTGAGCCTCTGAGCGGAAGTCGCGTGTGTAATCTGGACAATCTCGGTGCCTGCAATGGACATCGACGAGCCTCAGAGTCGGCAGGTGCTGAGCGGTCTCCTGGGAACCGGCTCACTAAGGTGCGTGAGTGCGAAAACGCGCACTTAACATCTTGGAGCACGATATGAGAAAGCAACACTGCCTGAGCCAGGCCATCCGGATTGGCCTGCTCGCCCTGAGCGCGGGCATAATGATGGACAGCGCCCTGGCGCAGGATGATCAGGATGAGACCGAACTGGAAACGATCGTCGTCACCGGTTCGCGCATCAAACGCGCTGACATCGAGGGCGCACTGCCGGTGCGGGTGATTGACCGCGCGCAGATCGAGGCCTCAGGCGAGGTCTCGGTGGCAGAGCTCATGCGCAGTTCGACCTACGCTTCGTTCGGCAACTTTAACCCGCGCTCAGGCTCCAGCGGCCAGAACCAGGCCGACATCGATCTGCGGGGTTTGGGCTCCCGACGCACGCTGGTGCTAGTCGATGGTCGGCGCATTCCAAGTTCGCCGTTCGCCGGCAGCACGACCAACTTGAACACCTTGCCTCTGGCGGCGGTCGAGCGCATCGAGATTCTCTCTGATGGTGCCTCAGCGATTTACGGCTCGGACGCAATTGGTGGCGTCGTAAACGTCATCACACGTAAGGATTTCCAAGGCGCGGAACTCACTTACGGCCGCGGATTTACCAAAGTCGACGGTAGCGATACTGAGGCCGGGTCAGCGGCTTTTGGTGCGGCTGGCGATCGCGGCCGGGTCATGGCTTCGGCATCGTTTGACAAGCGCGATATCTCGTTCGCGCGCGACATGATTGGCGGTGACGTTCGCGGCTCCTCGGTCTTTGCGAACAACTATCGACTCGCCAATGCCGCTGGCACGGGTCCGACCGGCGCATTCATTCCGTTCCCAGGCTACGCGTGTGACGACGAAAACTTCTTCTTCACCAATCCAGGTGGTGCCGGCAATACCTGCGCCTACAATTTCAATGCGATTGCAGCAAACGCAGCCTCGTCCGATAACAAGTCGCTGGTGGTCAGCGGTGAGTATGAGATCAACGACAACTGGTCAACGTACCTGAATTCCAGCGTGGCGATGAACAGCTCGTTCGGCCGCTTTGCACCAGTGCCGGCAGAAGTGTTCGTACCTGAGAACTCGCCGAACGATCCGGTTCCTGGCGATGGTCGCGGGGCTTTTGTGCGCCATCGCTTCGCCGCTGCAGGCAATCGCGACAACACGGTCGACGAGCGTGCCACGGATTTGCTGATTGGCTTCAAGGGCCGCATTGCGGATCGCGTCGATTTGGAATTTGGTGCACGCCTGTTCGAGGATCAGTCCTACGAGCTCGGCCGCAACTACATTGTGCGGCCGATTGCCGAGCAGTACCTTACAGATGGGTCCTACGATCTACGCGATCCTTTTGGCAATTCGCAGGACATTTTGAACGCGATCAAGGCGACGGTGAATCGCGATGGCCACTGGCGCAGCGAGGAAGTGTTTGGTTCCGCCGCAATGGACTTGTTCGAGATGGCTGGCGGCGCGTCCAGCGTTGCCTTTGGCGCCGAGTGGCGTTCGGAAGACTTCAAGGATCAGTACGATAGCCTGTCCGAAGCCGGCGTGGTCGAAGGCAGTGCGGGCAACTCCTCGGCGGGTACGCGGCTGGCGCGTGCGGCCTACTTCGAGTGGCTCTTCCCGATCAGCGACAATCTTGAAGTGACTGCGGCCGGGCGCTTCGACTCCTACTCCGACTACGGCAGTGATTTCTCGCCCAAGGTCGCGTTCCGCTGGCAGCCGCTCGATAGCTTCACGGTTCGTGGCTCCTTCGGCCAGGGCTTTGCCGCGCCGCCTTTGTCGTACCTATCGTCTGGGCGCTCGTTCTCAGCCGAATCGGTCATTGACCTGCAGTCCTGCCTGTCGTTTGGTCGCACCGATTGCGCGGGCAACCCGCAGGTGCAGGTCGATGCGTTCCGAATCGGCAATGATCAGCTTGATTCGGAATTGTCCGATCAATACTCGCTTGGTTTTGCGGCCGATCCGTTCGAGTGGCTGGAGCTGACGCTCGACTACTACCGCACTCAGATCGAAAACCGGATCGTGTCGTTCGCCGCTCAAACCATTGTCGACCGCTCCTTGGATCCAACCCGCGGACCCATTCCCGCCGGGCTGGGCGTGACCCGTGATCCGGTGACCGGGGGCATTGTCGAGCTGCTGATTGGCTTTGGCAATGAAGGCGATCTGAAGACCGATGGTCTTGACCTTGGCCTCAGCACGCGCTTCGACTTTGGCAACGCCGGTGAGCTGCGCAGCAATCTGCAGGTGTCCTATGTGCACTCCTACACCCTTAACGATGGCGAAAACCTGGCTGGCAGCTTTGCCACCCCAGATATCCGAGCGGCTCTTCAGAACACTTGGAGCCTGGGCGATTTCGAAGTCAATGCCTTCAGCAATTTCATTCGTGGCACCGAGCCGGACAGCTTACATGTGGCGATCGGCGGTCTGAGCACACATGATCTGCAAGTCGCTTGGAATGCACCGTGGAATGGCAAACTTGCGCTCGGCGTGGAGAATCTGTTCGACAAGTATCCGAGCCTGGACTCGCGCTTCGACGGTCAGCCGTACAATACGTACCTGTACGATGCCTACGGGCGCACGCCGTATTTCCGGTACACACAGTCGTTCTAATCCCCTGAGCAGTTCTGAAACGGGGTAGTTTTGCAATGCTGTGCCGTCGCGTCGGGGCGACGGCACGCTGGAATCGGCTTTGGCGGCCCAAATTGCGGGATCGCAAAGGTCCCTGTTGGCAGCGGTTTCCGCGTGGTCCGCCACTGCAGTCCGCAATCGACCGACTCTCTCTGTCGGGATTGTTCGCAGCCTGTGACGATTTGTCGACATTCGTTCCCGAAACAATCGGCAGAACCACGACCATCTGCACATGCTCTGAATGGGAAGCGCGCTAGTCTTTCAGGCTCGGCTGGCCTGACCTCTGTTTGTGCCTTGTTGGAATGGCACGCGTGTTTGGATCAGACTTGGCCGGACTAAGCTGGCGCGATGCGTCTGTCGATCAGCAATGGGTCGCAGTCAATACCCATCGTTCAACTCAAAATACGGAAACCATGCAATGCCTGTTTCGCAACGAATTCTTCCGACGCTGTTGTCATTGGGCCTTGGTCTAGGCTTGGCCGGCTTGGTACAAGCCGATGACGCTGTGTCTGGTAAACCTGTGTTTGGCAGCTTTGGAATCGCACTTTTGCATCGCGACCTGAACGTCCTGCCTGGCGATGATTTCAACCGATACGCCAACGGGATATGGCAGGACACTTACCAGTTGAAGGATCACGAAACGCGGTATGGCGCATTCACCCTGCTGAGTGACCAGGCGGAAATTGATGTCCGGGCCATCATCGAAGGCATCACGGATGATGATGCCAAGCGAGACCCCGAAGCGCAGCAGGTTCGCGACCTGTATCGCAGCGTGATGAATATCGAGGCGCGCAATCAAGCCGGCCTGAAGCCCATTCAGAAAGCGCTCGACCAAATCGCGCAGATCAAGAACTCGAAGGACTTGGCCGAGGCTTTTGGCCGGGCACCGATTGATGGCTCGATTTCGCCGTTCTTCGGGATCATTGGTCCCGATCGCAAAGCGCCTGAGCAGAACGTTCTGTCGCTCATCGTGGGCGGGCTTGGCCTGCCGGATCGTGAGTACTACACGGACCCAGCGCCCCGCTTCATCGAGATTCGCAAGGCGTATCGGGCGCATATCGCCAAGATGCTGTCGCTTGCTGGTTTCGATGAGACCGACGCGCGGGCCGAATCGATCATGAAGTTGGAGACCGAGATTGCCAAGCATCTTTGGCCTCGCGCGGAGCTGCGTGATCGCGACAAGACCTATAACCTGGTGTCGTTCAAGGATCTGAAGCAGACGTACAAGGGCTTTGACTGGGCGCTGTACTTCCGTGCCGCCGGCATCAAGCATCCGCCGAAGTCGCTGAACCTGAATACGCCGAGTGCGATGCCGCCGATCGTCGCCCTGACGCAATCGCAACCTGTTGCGGTCTGGCGTGACTACCTGCGCTTTCACACCATCGATAACAACGCGCCGTTGTTGACCGAGGAACTCGACAACACCAGCTTTGCGTTCAATGGCACCGTGCTGGCCGGCCAGAAGGCGCAGCGCGAGTTGTGGAAGCGCGCACTCGATCAGACCGGCGGTGCGTTTGCGCTCGGCGACGCCGTGGGTAAACGCTATGTCGCCAAGCACTTCCGACCGGAGTCGAAAGCGGCCATGAGCGAGCTCGTGGAAAACCTGCGGGCGGCGTTGAAGCAGAACATCGCGAATCTCGATTGGATGAGCGATGCCACAAAAACCGAGGCGTTCCGGAAACTCAGCACGTTTCGGCCCAAGATCGGTTATCCGGACAAGTGGCGTGACTACAGCACCGTGACGATCGTCCCAGACAACCTGGTGGCCAATGTTCGCGCGCTGCGGGAATACAATCGCAATGATCAAGTCAGTCGTCTCGACAAGCCAACGGATCGCGATGAATGGCGCATGACACCGCAAACCATCAACGCGTACTACAACCCGACGTTCAACGAGATCGTGTTTCCCGCTGCCATTCTGCAGCCGCCGTTCTTTGATCTGAACGCTGATCCGGCCGTCAACTATGGCGCGATTGGTGCCGTCATCGGTCACGAGATGGGCCACGGGTTTGATGACCAAGGCTCGAAATCGGATGCCGATGGCATTCAACGCAACTGGTGGACGGCTGAAGATCGCAATCGCTTCGAAGTCAAGACGAAGGCCCTTGGCGCGCAGTACAACACGTACTGCCCTATCGATGGCCAGTGCGTCAATGGCCAATTGACGATGGGCGAAAACATCGGCGACCTGGGCGGCCTGTCGATGGCTTTGACCGCGTACCGGTTGTCATTGCACGGCAAGCCGGCACCGGTTCTTGAGGGCTTGAGCGGCGAGCAGCGGTTCTTTTTGGCATGGGCGCAGATCTGGAACGCAAAGTATCGCGAGGAAGCGCTGTTGAATCAGCTGCGGACTGATCCGCATTCACCGGCGCGCTATCGCATCAATGGACCGTTGCGCAACATGGATGCATGGTATGAGGCGTTTTCGGTCACCGACCAGCACAAGCTTTTCGTGAAGCCGGAAGATCGCGTTCGGATTTGGTAGGGAGCCTTTGAGCAAGGTCAGAGGCGATGCGGGTCAAGGTTGGCCCGCCCTGAAGACAGTCCAGGATGGACTTGTTCTGGCCTGCCCCAACCGTATGTTGCGAGATGATCGCGCGCTGGTGCCGACTTGGCGTCAACGCGCGACGCTCAGATCAGCCGCATCGTGATCGCTTTCAACACGGCGCGCGTGCGGTCGCGTGTTTCGAGCTTGGCCAATATGTCGCTGACATAGTTCTTGACGGTACCTTCGGCCAGATTCAGCGAGCGTGCGATTTCCTTGTTTGAATAGCCGCCAGCCAGCAGGCGCAGCACGCCTTGTTCGCGTTCGGTCAGATCAATCTTGCCCAGACTGGTGTTCGGCTGTTGTAACGCCGGCTGCGACCAATGCACGGGCGATTTGGGCTCGTGAAACTGGACTTGGCCACGGACGCTCTCGAGTGCAACAGGCTGCAGCAACGTGTCACCGCGAAGCACGCGTCGCATCGCCTCCAGCAGTTCTTCAGGTGACGCGTCCTTCAGCAGAAACCCTTCCGCGCCCACGCGTGCTGCGGACAGCATCAGGTCTGGATCATCGAACGTTGTCAGCAGAATTACCGGCGTGCGATTGCCGCGCGTGCGGAGCCTCTGGATCAGCTCAATGCCGTTGCCATCCGCCATGCGGATGTCCGAGATGATCAAGTCGACGCTGATCCGACTGAGCTGTTCGAACGCATCGCGGCCGGACTGCGCTTCGATGACGAGTTCGACGTCCGGCAAACCGCCAAGCAGCGCTGCCAGGCCTTTGCGAACCAGCGCCTGATCGTCGACCAGTGCCACACGAATCTTGTTCATAGGGCAGGCACCCAGGCCAGAATGCGAAAGCCACGACCCGGTTCGGCGCTCAGCGCTACATCGCCGCCGACTTCATGAAAGCGTTCTTGCATACCCAGTAATCCGCTGCCGGGGACGGGTGTCCCGGCGCCTCTGCCGTCGTCACACAGTTCTATCTCAATGCGGTCCTGCTCGCGCTTGAGTCGAATCCACAGATGCTCCGCTTGGCCATGCCGGGCCGCATTCGTCAGCGCTTCCTGCACCGCTCTCACGATCGCATCGGCCTTGACGACGCTGTCTACGCGCGCGGCGTCATCGAGTTCCAGAATCACCTTTGGCTTTGGAAACGGCGCCGCGAGCTGCTCGATGGCGGCTCGCAGGTTCATACCGTCCTGCTCGCGCATCTGCTTGACCACTTGGCGCAGATCGCCGAGCAACTCGTCGGCCAACTGCGCGGCGAGTTGGGTCGACTCGTCTTCAGCCAGTGCGGGGCGCCGACTCAAAGCGGTTAGCTGCAGCTTCAGCGCGGTGAGTTTGTGACCCGCTACATCGTGCAGCTCCCGTGCGATGCGGAGCCGCTCTTGGTCGCGGGCACTCTCGGCGAGCAATGAGCGCGTCGCGAGCAGGTGCGCGTTGACCTCCTTGAGCTCAGCGCTGGTCTGCTCGGCACGCACCGCGTACTGCATGACGATGATCGCGAAGAGCTGAAAGCCACCGTAGCTGAACGTGCCAATCCACGCGCCGACCCAACCCCAAACCCGAGACAGGAGGAGCAAGAGCAAGAGATTGGTGAAAAAGTAGACTGGCCAAACCTGCCGCATCGGTAGACGCGCGGCAATTTCGCTCATGACAATGATGAGCAGGATCGGTCCCGCCGAGCTCGGCGTGGCGGCCGTGATCACAAACGCGCACACCCCTTTCAGCGCGACCATTGCGAGCTGCACCGGAGACGGCCAGACGTCGACCACGATGGTGGTCAGCACCACGAGAATCATGAACAGCAGTGCCATGCCGAGCGACAACATTCGCGCCGCGTTGCCGCTCAGCAGGATGCCGCTATCTGATTGGTTGAACCAGACCATCGCGATCACCGCGGTCCACGTCACCAGAGCGGCGATGAAACCGGGTTCGGCAAGGCTGGTGGGTCGGCAGTATCGTGGCGCCATGATGGTGTGGGTGGGCAAGTGCGGGTCTGACCGGATGTTGCTGAATGGGGCGTTCAAGGCTTGCGGGCTTCTGTGCTGATGACGATCCGGACTCGAAACCTGCCACGGGATGCTGCGCGGATTGCGACTCGCACGCAAGATCAAAGTGACTTCCGGCAGGTTGGGCAGGATGCGTCTACACCGAACGTCGTGCTGCCCGCGGCGGTGAACTGGTAGCTGCCGCTACCATAAGGGCGCGCCGCAACGCATTGCGCGCTTGTCATGGTCTGAATCGGAAACTCGTGCCTATGTTGAATGTCTGTCGTGTTGTTCTGGCCCTTGCATCTGGCCTGCTTGCGTTTGGCGCGGTCGCCGAATCGGCTGCGACAACTGCCGAGCCAAGCGCGGCGCCGCCACGTATCGGGCTCGTCCTGGGTGGCGGCGGCGCCCGGGGCGCGGCGCATATTGGCGTGCTCAAAGCCTTGGAACGCGAACATGTGCCGATTCACGCAATCGCCGGCACCAGCATGGGCGCGATTGTTGGGAGCATGTATGCGTCGGGCTACTCGCCGGACCAGATCGAGGCGATTCTCGGTTCGGTTGACTATCAGACGTTTTTTTCCGACGAGCCATCGCGCCTTGATTTGCCGATGCGGCGCAAGGAACAGGATTTTCGCGATCTGCTCGATTTCGAGCTTGGCTTTCGTGATGGCCGGATTCAGTTCCCGCGCGGCTTGCTGCAGGGCCAGAAGTTCCTGAATCTGATGCGGCGCGTGACGCTGCCGGTTTGGAATGTCGAGCGTTTCGACGATTTGCCGATCCCGTTTCGGGCCGTGGCGACCGACATCGGCAAGGGTGAGCGTGTGGTGTTTTCCGAGGGTGATTTGGCTCTGGCAGTCCGCGCCAGTATGGCGGTCCCTGGCGCCTACGCGCCGATCCGCGTGGATGGCCGGCTGATGGTCGACGGTGGCCTGGTGGACAACGTGCCGATCGATGTGGTGCGGGCAATGGGCGTCGACCGCGTCATTGTGGTCGATGTGAGCGGTCCCCTGATGCCGGAGTCCGAACTTGATTCGCCGGTCGCGGTGTCGCTGCAAATGATCACGGTGCTGATGCAGCAGCGAACCGATCAGGCGATTGCGACACTCGGACCGAATGATCTGTTGATCCGTCCGGCACTCGGTGACTTCGATTCCGCCGCCTTCGACAAGGGCAAGGACGCCATCGCCATTGGCGAGCAATCCACGGCCGCGCTGAGCAACCGGCTGCGCGATTTCGCCCTGCCGCCCGAGGCGTATGCCGCCGTCCGCGCGAAGCAACAACTGCCGGCATTCGATACGCCGCTGATTGCCTGGGTGGACGTGAGCGACGCGCGCACGCGCACGCCTGGGCAGGTTTCGCGCTTGCTCGCCGATCAACCGGGCCAGCGGCTGGATCCAGATGCCATCGAGTCGCGGCTTGCCAAAGCATACGGTGCGGGCAGTTACGAGCGCATTCTGTATCGACTTGGCCGCAAGGACGACGCGTTCGGCTTGAAAGTGACGCCGGTCGACAAGGGTTGGGGTCCGAACTACATCGGCTTTGGCTTGCAGATCAATGACGACTTCAATGGCCGCTCGGATTACCAGATCGCTGCGGAGGCCAGCTTTACCGGCCTGAACCGCTGGGGCGCGGAAGCACGACTGCGCATGGATCTGGGTCGTGTCGCTGGATTCAGCGGCGAGTGGTTTCAACCGTTCGGCGATACCGGGCAGCTTTACCTGCTGCCGGGCGTGGCCGTCAGCGCCCGCAACCAACCAGTTTTGAACGGGCTCGATACTGCCGCCGAATATCGATTCGAACAATTGAAGGCCGGTATCGAGGCCGGTTGGCTGGTCAACGATCGACTGACCTTGTTTGCCGAGCTGGAGCGGGGTGTCACCGAGACCAGCCTGCTCGTCGGCGCGAGTGATCAGTTCCCGGAGTTCCGTTTACAGTTCGGCAGCATCGGATTCGGCGGCCGGTATGACACGCTCGACAACGCATTCTTCCCAAGTCAGGGTTCGCGCGGCAGTGTCGAGGCCACCGCATTCCGGGAAGCACTTGGCACCGCTAACAACGGCGAAGTAGTGGCGGTGGACTGGAACACCGCGGTGTCCCGTGGTCGTTATCACGGGGTATTTGGACTGGTGGGACAAACTGAATTCGGGGAGCCTGATGCGTTGGAGGGTCTGGCCACACTGGGCGGCCTCGCGCAGCTTTCCGGCTATGGCGAACGCGAACTGGTCGGGCGCCACTCGGCACTGGCTCGGGCGGTGTTTTATCGCCGTTTTGGCGATATGACCCGTCTGGTGTCGGTGCCAAGCTACGTGGGATTCAGCCTGGAATCTGGCAATGTCTGGGACAGCCGCGATGACATTTCGCGCGACTCGTTGATCTTTGCCGGGTCCGTGTTCGTGGGGGTATCGACACCTCTGGGGCCGGTGTTTCTGGGATACGGTCATGCGGATACGGGGGCGAGTTCGTTCTACCTCAACTTCGGTTCGTTGTTCAGTGGCCGCCGCTGATGAGGCCGTGGCGGACGGGTCGGAGGTGGTGACGGTGCGGCGGATCCGCAGCGGTTGTCGACACTCCGGTCCGGTTGGACGCCAGAATTCTGGGTCGATCTGTGCGATTTGGGGAGGGTCCGACCTTCGGAGCAGGTTCAGAGGCGCCTTGGAACGATGGTGCCGCCTGGATTCTCACATTCTTGAGAGACAGATTTCCAAACCTTCGCCGGAACGGGCCCCAAGTTCATGTGGTTGGCGAAGTGGTGGCATACAAGCCATTGTGGCGGTTGGTTTTTTTCCGCCATGTTGGCAATTTCCGGCTAAGGCTTTGTTTTTTCTCAGCTTCAGTTTATGATTGGGGTGTCGCGGGCGCCCCCGCGGCAGACGATTACAAGAAACCCAACAATAGATAAGAGGTTTAAGCGACATGCGCAGCGGCACTTGGCTCACCAGCCTTGCCCTTCTCGCATCTGCTTCCGTTGCGGAAGCGGCGCCGCTTGCTTATGGGGCCGCGTTCGACACCCTCTATCAAATCGACTTGGCCAACGGTACCACCACGTTGATCGGTCCTATTGGTTTCAATGACGTGGAAGGTCTGGCCATCGGCCCCGATGGCAGCCTGTACGGCATTTCCGATGCCAGCAAAACGCTCATCATTATCGACAAGCGCACCGGTCGCGGCGTTGCGATTGGTGGCGTTAACAACAACACTGGGTTGCTTGGGCAAGGTTCTGGACAATTCGATGCCTTGGATTTTGGCCTGACTTTTTCGTGTGACGGGCGGCTCTGGGCATCATCTGATGCCACCCGCAAGTTTTGGGAATTGGACCCAAGCACCGGCGTAGCACGCTATGTGGGCTACCTCAGCGTGCAGATGACGGGACTCGCGGCACGCGGCGATGGTGTGTACGGCATCGGTTCGGGTGGTGATGAGGCGCTGTACAAGATCGATCTTGCCACCGGCCAAGCGCACGTGCGCGGCTCGTTGTTGAATGGTGCGCAGATCGCCGACGGCGGTCTGGATGCTGATGAGCAAGGCAATTTGTGGGGCGTGCTGGATTACCAGCCGATCCAAGAAAACAAGCCCAGCGATATCGTCAAGATCGATCGCGTGACTGGCGCATCGACGAAGGTCGCCACTACCAGAACTGAGATGGAAGGCTTGGCCATTGCGCCAGTTCGCGCCTGTGGGGAAGACCCGGTTCCGCGCGGACCATCGCCCGTGTCAATTCCCAGCCTGCATGACCTTGGTCTCGCGCTGCTCGGTAGCCTGCTCGCGCTGATTGGATTTTTCGCCATCGATCGCCGTCGCTGAGCGGCACGCTCGCGCGACATCTCCGCGACGCATCGGTAATCAAAAGGTCTTTTTTGCAGCGGGCCACAGCGATCACAAGCGGTTCAGATTGCTTTGGGCATGCTGCCTACAGGATTCCCGAAGGAGTGAACGGATGCTGCGACCCTTGATGCTCACTGCCCTGCTGGCACTCGCTGGCCAATCTCTGGCGGCCTCTGAAACCAATCTGACGCGCGCGCAAGATGCGACCCGCGTGCTCAACGAGATCATGATGGCGCCCGACAAGCGTGTGCCGAATCGATTGATCGACGAAGCCGAAGCAATTGCCGTGATTCCGGACGTAGTCAAAGCCGGCTTAGTCGTAGGCGGCAGACACGGCCGCGGTCTGTTGTCGGTCCGTTCGCCTGACCGGACGTGGTCCAATCCAAGCTTCATTTCGGTGTCGGGCGGCAGTATCGGCTTTCAGGCGGGCGTGCAGTCCACCGACGTGATCTTGATTTTCCGGACGCGCCGTGGCGTCGATTCCCTGGTCAATGGCAAATTTACGCTGGGTGCCGATGCCGCGGTCGCTGCCGGCCCGGTTGGCCGCAATGCGCAGGCCGCCACCGACGATCAGTTGAAAGCCGAGATTTACAGCTATTCGCGCAGTCGCGGACTCTTTGCTGGCGTGGCGCTGGATGGCTCGGTGCTGGCCATCGACAAGAAGAGCAACGTTGACGTTTATGGGCCGAAGGCCCGCCCGCGACGCATTTTTGAAGGCCGTGTGCAAGACGTGCCGAGTGCCGTGGTCGACTTCCGGGATCGCCTTGAGGAATATGCCGCGAGCGCCGAGAGCGCGCCGCAGTAGTTCGCACCACAGTCGATCCCAGCTGGCACCGAGCCTGACCGAGCGAGGCGCGCAACACGGCGTCAGGCTTTGTTGGGCGCCGAGGCTGGGCACCGAGGCTGGGCACCGAGGCTGGGCACCAAGGCCACGCTTTTGCGGAGCAACCGCTCGTTCAGGTGCCCATTGCGCCGGCGGCACAAGCTGCCTCCAACCAGACGTCGTGAACGCTCAGCGTGATCCGAAAGCAAACCGGCCGGTGCGCAAGAATCCCACCGAGGCGTTCGCCACATCCTGCGAAAATACCAACCCGCTGTGCGATGCAGGCAGGACGAGATGATCCTGGATGCCAGGCAACTGGGTTTCGGCCACGCGGACGGTGCCGTCATTGTCGTCGCCAAAACCACCCAGCACCTGCGCCAAGCCGTAAGGCAGGCGTCCTGCGATGACGCCCACTTCGCGCGGACCGCGCCAATGATCGAGTCCGGCGATCAACCGATCGCCGCTCTCGCCCATGGTCCAGGACGCAAACTTGGCGACCCGGCGCGCTGCTTCGGATCCCAATAACGGCGACCCCAGGCATATTGTCCGCCCCGGCAAGGACTGATCCACCGTCGCGAGCAACGCAACCAGCCCACCGAGACTGTGCCCGACCAGGTGAACCGCCCCACCACCGTCAGACAGCTGACGAAGCGATTCGCCCAGGCGCTCGGCCGAGCGATCTGCGCCATGCGCGAGCGATGCATACTCAAAAACTTTCGTGCGAAAACCTGCGGCTTGAAAGCGACGGGCGAGCATGCCCATCGCAAAGCCACGCATCCAGATGCCGTGCAACAGCACGACCGTGTCCGCGGCCACATCCTGGCCTAGATCTTCTTTCGCCGTGCGTGCCACGAACTGGCGAGTCGGCTTAAACCGTCGCTGCCATCTTGAAGATGGGCAGGTACATGGCGATCACCATGCTGCCGACCATCGTACCGATGATCACCATGATGAACGGTTCCAACAAGCTGCTCAGGGCATCGACCGCGTTGTTGACCTCACGCTCGAAGAACTCGGCGACTTTGGTCAGCATCGTATCGAGCGAGCCGGCCTCTTCGCCGATCGCAGTCATCTGTATCACCATCGGGGGAAACAGGTTGACCTGCCGCATCGCGATGTTCAACTGGTAGCCAACGGCCACGTCCTCTTTGATTCGTTTGGTGGCTTCGTTGTAAATCATGCTGCCGGTGGCACCACCCACAGTTTCCAGCGCTTCCACAAGCGGTACGCCCGACTTGAATGTCAGCGCCAGCGTACGCGAGAAGCGGGCGATGGCCGAACTGTGCAGAATGCCGCCAATGACCGGAAGCTTGAGCATCATTCGATCGAGAAAATGCGCAAAGGCTGGCGAGCGCTTGTAAGCCTGTAAGAACGTAACGGCGGCCGCGATGCCGATAAAGAGCACAACCCACCAGTACGCCACCATGAACTTCGAAGCCTTCACATAGAGCTGGGTGAACGCCGGCAGATCGGTGCCGAAGCCTTTGAACACGGCTTCGAACTGCGGAATCACGAAAATCAGCAAGATCGCGCTGACGATCAACGCGACCGCGATTACCGCTGCGGGATAAAAGAGCGCCTTCTTGATCTTGCCCTTGATCGCCTCGATGTTTTCCTTGTACGTGGCGACGGTGTCCAGAACGGTATCGAGCACACCAGCCTGCTCACCGGCGCGCACCAGATTGCGGAACAACTCGTCGAACTGGACTGGGAATTTGCCGAGCGCCTCGTACAGGCTGGAGCCGCCTTCGATTTCGTTCTTGACCGCCGTCAGCATTTCCGACATCGCGGCGTTTTTCTGGCCACTGGCAATGATGTCGAAGGCCTGCACCATGGGCACGCCCGACTGCATCATCGTTGCGAGCTGACGGGCGAAAATCGCAATTTCCTGCGCGGACACCTTGCCACGCTTGGCGAACATGCCCGCTTTCTTCTGTGACACCGTGGTCGGCGTCAGCCCTTGCTTGCGCAGCTCGGCTTTGACGAGGTTTTCGTTCTTCCCCATCATTTCGCCTTTCATGACCTTGCCGCGCTTGTCCTTGGCTGACCAGTAGAAGGTCTGCAGTTGTTCGTAGCGCGGCTGAGCAGGCTGTTTCGCACCAGCCTTGACGGCGGTTTGACGACCTGTGGTGCGGGGGGCGGTAGCGGTGGCCATGGTTTAGTCCTTGGTGACGCGGTTGATCTCGGCCAGACTGGTGAAGCCGTTACGGCATTTCAGCAGTGCAGACTGGCGCAGATCGTTGATGCCGTTGCGCTTGGCAATTTCGGCGATCTGGATGGCGTTGCCGCCATGCAGAATCACCTTCTGAATTTCTTCGGTCATCGGCATCACTTGATAAATGCCGACGCGACCCTTGTAACCATCGTTGCAGCCGCTGCAGCCAACGGCTTCGTACAAGGTCATCGAGTCAACCTCGTCTTCCTTGAAGCCTTCAGCCAGCAGGGCCTCGCGCGGGATTCGGATGGGCCGTTTGCAATCATGTAAGCGCCGCGCCAGGCGCTGCGCCGTGATCAAGGTCACAGATGAGGTGATATTGAACGGGGCAATGCCCATGTTCATCAGGCGCGCAACCGTCTGCGGCGCGTCGTTGGTGTGCAGCGTGGACAACACGAAGTGCCCGGTCTGCGCCGCCTTGATCGCGATCTCGGCGGTTTCCAGATCGCGGATTTCGCCGACCATGATGATGTCCGGGTCCTGGCGCAGGAACGAGCGCAGCGCCGCCGCGAACGTCATGCCCTTCTTGGCATTCTGCTGAACCTGGTTGATGCCATGCACGCGGATTTCGACCGGGTCTTCAGCCGTCGAGATATTGACCGCATCGGTATTGAGAATATTGAGCGCGGTATAGAGCGATACCGTTTTGCCGGACCCGGTTGGACCGGTCACCAGCACCATTCCATAGGGCTTGTGAATGGCATCCAGGAAGTGACCTTTCTGCTCTTCTTCATAGCCCAGCTTGTCGATACCGAGCTTGGCCGCGGACGCGTCCAGAATACGCAGCACCGCTTTTTCGCCGAACAGCGTTGGGCAGGTACTCACGCGAAAGTCCATCGACTTCGCCTTGCTGATATTCAGCTTGATGCGTCCGTCCTGCGGGAGACGGCGCTCGGCAATGTCCAGACCAGCCATGACCTTGATACGGGCGGCAATGCGCGGCGCCAGCTTGACCGGCGCGTTGGCGACCGGCCGCAGAATGCCGTCCAGACGAAAGCGCACGCGCATCAACGTCTCGTAAGGCTCGAAGTGAATATCGGACGCGCCGCGCTTGATCGCGTCGAGCAGGCACTTGTTGACGAACTTGACGATCGGCGTGTCATCGACCCCGGAGTCGTTACCACCCTGGGCCGCATCGTCCAGATCTTCGTCGTCACCGAGCTCCATGCCCTCCAGGCCTTCGTCCTCATCGCCACCCAGCTGCTGATTCAGCTGGTCGACGCCGGCCAACGCCGATTCGATGGCCTTCTCCAGGAAGTCCTCGGGCACAATGATGGGGTCGACCGGCAGATTGGCCTGGAATTTAATTTCGTCCAGCGCACGCAGGTTGGTTGGATCAGAAATGCCGACGAACAGGCGATTGCCGCGCTTGAACAAAGGCATCGCCCGATGCTGCTGGATCAGTTTTTCCTCCACCAGCTTGATCGGCGCCTGCCGAAGATCGAGCGCACGCACATCGAACAGCGGAATGCCGAATTCGGTCGCTGCCGCGTTGGCCACTTGGATGGCCGGCGCCACGGCGTTTTGTACCAAAAAACTTACCAGCGGAATCTTCTGCTTGTTAGACGCATCAAACGCCTTGCGTGCGTCTTCCTCACTGATGACCCCATCGATCACCAAACGCCGCACGATGCCGGGCAGGCCGGTGAGTTGTGCCGGATTGATGGGATTCGCCATGGTGCACCCTTCAAAGACTTTGGGAGGAATGTACCGCAAATCCCTGCCAGACCGGAATATTTTGCCGAAATCCGTCACCAATTGATGCACGGCCGTGACCGGTTTGGCAGTTCGTGACGGGACCGGGCCGCTGCCGCGTTCGAAAAGAAACCGGCAAGTGCTTGATTTGCTGAACTGAGTGCCGACTACCCGTTGCAGCAGGCGCGACCATTGTTACTTCGCCAGGCGGCTTCCGGCGTCCAGTGCGAGCTGCACCATGGCCCGGACGCCGGTATCGAGCGCCCCCTCGTCCACCGTGAAGCGTGGCGAGTGGTTTGGCGCCGCCAGAGCGAGGTCGGCTCCTGGCTTCACGGCGCCTACGAAAAAGTACATCCCCGGGATGGCTTGGGTGAAGCGGGGAAAGTCCTCGGCCACCATGTTCGGCGGAATCGACTTGACCCGGTCTGCGCCCACTGCGGCTTCCAGACTCGGCCGCATCGCGCGGGTCAGGTCCGGGTTGTTGTAAGTCACCAGGTTCACTGCATCCGGCATGGGAATCACATAGTCGACGCTCGCGCCCTGCGCCGCAGCCACGTGCTCGGCCGTGCGAATCAGGCGCTTGAACAGATCGTCGCGCATTGCCGGATCAAACGTGCGGATCGTGCCCTCCAGCGTGACCTGCTCCGGAATGATGTTCCAGCGCAGCCCGCCGTGAACCATGCCGAAGCTCAGAACCGCCGGCAGTTCGGAGATGTTGAGCTGGCGGCTGATGATGGTTTGTGACTGATTGACGATCTGGGCCGCCGTGACGACCGGGTCAACCCCACGCCAGGGCTGCGCACCATGGGTCTGTTGACCTTTGACGGTGATCGAGAAGCGATCCGACCCGGCGAGCAGCGGCCCCTCGCGGACGCCAATCTGGTCCGAATGCAGGGTGTAAAACACATGCAGACCGAAGACCGCTTCTGGCTCACGGCCTTTGAATACGCCTTCCTTCATCATCAACTCGGCGCCACCTTCCTGGCCTGCTGGCGGACCTTCCTCGGCCGGCTGAAACACAAAGAGCACTTCGCCACGCAGCTGCGCTTTCAATTCGGACAGAACCTTGGCGGTGCCGAGCAAAATGGCCGTGTGCGCGTCATGACCGCACGCGTGCATGACGCCAACCTCTTTCCCGTCCCAATCGGCCTTTGCCTTGGATGCGAAGGGCAGGTCTACCTCTTCGACTACGGGTAACGCGTCCATATCCGCGCGAATCGCAATGCGGGGACCAGGCAGGTCGCCGGTCAGCACCCCCACGACGCCAGTCTTGGCGATGCCGGTTTCGACCCGGATTCCCATCTTCTTGAGCTCTGCGGCCACAATCCCGCTTGTGCGAATTTCGTGGTTGCCAAGCTCGGGGTGCTGATGGAAATCCCGGCGCCAGTCGATGACCGTCTGGCGAACGCTTTCGATCTGCCCCGGCACCGAGTCCGCAGCCATTGCACCAAAGCCGGTGGCATAAACGAGGATCGAGAGCAGCAGCAGACGATGGCGCATAGGGGAATCCTGAAAAGAGCTGCAAGGCTGGCGCTTCCCCGTGCGAATTTCAACCGGGGCCCGACCGGCAGATCATGATCAATGGTGGCCGTGGTCGCGTTTTCTGTCACCGCTGGTTTCGGCAACTGCGCTCAGCCGATCGGGAATTGGTAACCAGCGCGAGATGCGGCACAACAATGGCACTCGAACCAACGGAGCCTACGATGAACACGTCTTCTCTCGCGCTGCCCCTGATCCTTGCCCTGTGCCTGCCGCTGACTGTCAACGCCGAACCCGCCGACGCCAGCATGACCCTTTCCGACGCCAGTATTGAGGCATCGAGCCTCGTCCTGGAAGGCCTGGGCGTGGCCGGCGAGGCAGGCTCAACGATACTGGTGGGCACCGTCACGGTCGCCGCCAGCGCGGCAACCGTAGTGCTGTTGACGCCATCCGCTGCCACCGCTGGCGTCATCACGGTATCGACGGAAATGGGCGAATGGTTGAAGACCCAGAATGGTCGCGAGTTGGACCGCAAAGCGGTTCGTGGTGGCACCGCGTTGACGCTGGATCAACGTGTGGTGGCGTTCGTCCCGGATGCGAACACACGGCGCTTGATGCACCGTGAGCAGGTGGCGCCATGAGCCGCGGCCTTGGGATGTGGCATTGGCTGCGCCGGATTCTGTGGCACGGAATGTGGCTATTCGTGTTGCCCGCGCACAAAGCGATGGCGGGTCAAAGCTGCGTGCAAACGCCGCTCAGCGGCGAGCAACTCATCGCTGCGGCAGCAACCGCGAATGATGTTCAGGATGCGCTGATCCAGGCAGATCGGCCTGTGGCGCTGCTGGCACGGGTCGGCAATGACTTGTCGAAACACGGGCTGTATTTCAGTCACATCGCCGTGGCACGGCGATCGCCTGAGGCTGGAACGTGGCGCGTCTGGCATCTGCTGAATACCTGTGGGACCGATGATGCGGGGCTCTTCGTGGATGGTTTGTTCGACTACTACGCCCGCCACTTGACCAGCCAGAATACGAAGCTGATTCTGCTGACGCCGGCGATGGAGACGGACCTGGCGCAGGTATTCGACAGTGGGCAGGCCGTCCGCCTCTTTCAGCCGCACTACAATGTGATCGCGCCGCCAGGCAAGTTGCGTTCGCAGAACAGTACGGCCTACATTCTGGAATTGCTGGCCGCAGCCGAACAGGGCCAAGTGCAGCGCGATCGGCAGGCGATCTGGCAAACGCTGAAGCCCGTATTCCAACCAGACGTGCTCGCGATCCCTTATCGCAAACGCATCATGGGCGGCTTGTTCACCGCGAACGCCGACTTCAGCGATCATCCGGTCGCCACCCGCTTGCGCGGCGATTATCCCGTGGTGACCGTGCACGCGATCATGCGGTACCTCGATCAGCGTGGACTCGCGACCAAAGCCTGGGTGATTCACGATGGCCAAGTGACCCAAAGCCCGATCGAACTGGATGGGGTGCCCAACGCAGACGCATCGACACCTTCGGAACCAACGACGATCATGGTCATGCGCTGACCATGCGCGCGGGATTGAAACACAATCGTCTTCCAGACACTGACATTACGTTCACGTTTCGGCTGATGCCCGAGCCGCTGTCTGGGCACGCAACAAGTGTGGACCTCAAAAAGCGACCCTCTGCTTACAACGCGACCACAAAGCGGGTTATGCTTGACGTTTGGTCGGGCGAACTGGATCCGCATGCGTTCTATTTTCGAAACGTCGATGGGTGGCTTGCATGCGGATTGAGCACGCAAGTGTGCGCGATCGACTCTTGTTGTTTGTGCCAGGCGATACGCTTCGTCTGGCTGAGACGGGACTCGCCCAAGGTCGCATCGAGAATCTGAACGCCATCGAGCGGCAGAATCGAATCCTGGTTGAAGCCGACTGGCGTTTCGACCCCAAGCCGATTCATTTGCGGCTCGAACTCTCCGAGTGGCTTGATCACGCCCAGATCCGCGGCCAATGCAGCTGTCAGCAGCGCAGCCCTTGCGAGCATCTGGTCGCAGTGGTCATGTTGCTCGAGAACGAGAGCGAAGCCACTGATCTGGAGCCGCATCCGGCCGAGTCCAAACCGATGTCCCCGGCCCTGAAGGCTTGGATCGAAAATCAGAAGCAGCCGCTGCCTTCGGCGCTCGCCGACGCCGGCCCCGCGCCGTTGGTGTTCCTGTGGGCGATGGAAGACTCGAATCAACCTGGTAGTGAGCTGGTCATCGAGCCAGCGCGCTTTGATGCGCATGCCGGCAAGACGAGCCCGGAATCCGGACGCACGGCGCCTGTGCTGTCGCGATTCAATCCCGCCGAGGCCAAGGTTGAAGACCTGCCCGAACATGAATTGAACTGGGTGTCGCAGCTCGCGCTCGGGCGCACGGTGATTCGTCGCCACGAGCAATGGTACGTGGCCTCCAAACTTCGCCCAGCGGAATCACTGTGGCAGATGCTCGAACGGTCGCATTGCTATTTCGAGCGGCTAAGCCCGAAGCGTCTGCATCCCGGCGAACCCTGCACACTCGGATGGTATTGGCAGATCGATGAGTTCGGCGTTCAGCGCCTGAGCGCACAGGTCGCTGGGGTCGAGCGCATGCGTCTCTTGAAGACGGTGGTCGGCTACGTGGTCATCGATATCGGCCGCGCTGAAGTTCGATCGGTGCTGAGCGATGGCAGCGACATCGCGCGCCTGCTCGAAACCCCGACCGTATCACCCGATGAGCTCGATGCCTTCCTCGAAGCCTTCGCCCATACTGACCTCGCCGGCAAAGTACCGGCGCCCCGCAGTTTGCGTATCGAAGCCGCGCGCGATCTGGAGCCCGAGGCCGTGTTGCGCCTCATTGGCGTGCCCGTGCCAGCATGGGGGCAGGCTAAACTTGGCAACAAACTCGGCATGGCCGTGCTCGAATTCAATTATGGGCCGCATCGCGTGGAACCGGGCTTCGGCGTCGAGACGGAGCGCTATCGCGATGGCGTGCTGTATCGCATCGCACGCAACTACGCGCTGGAAGAAGCCGCCGCCGAGCGCGTGCAGGAAGCCGGGCTCAAAGATGCCATCACCATCTGGCCCAGGCAGTTGCCCGAGCCCGATTCGTTTGGCGATTTTCATTACCTGCTCGAACTGAACTACCACATCGCGACGCCGGAGCAATGGGTGAGCGTGATTCCGCGCCTGGAAGAACTCGGCTTTTTGCTCGAATATGATCCGAGCTTTCCGAATCAGGTGCTGCCGCTGGCCGAAGACTGGTGGGCCGAGATCGAGCATCGCGAGGCGTGGTTCGAGCTCAAGATCGGCGTCACGATACACAATGAACGGATCGACCTGCTGCCGGCACTAAAGCGTCTGGCCGTGGACCCGCAGTTCCCACGCAAGGCCCGTGAGCGAGAGCCGATTGACGCCGAGTACTTGGTGCCGATCGACGCGCACCGACGTGTGCGCATGCCACTGAACCGGCTCCGGCATCTTCTGGAATCGCTGCGCGCCAGCTTGGTGGAGGAAGACGACGTGGGCGATCTGCGCCTGCATCGCTCCGAAATCAACAATCTGAAAGAGTTGGTCGACTCCGAAGAAATCGGTCTGAAGCTCGATCCGAAGCGGCGCGCGCAGTTGCGCGAGTTGTCGATGACCCGAAAGCCGGTCGCACCGCCAGAGCACTTCGGCGCCGAACTGCGCAACTACCAGCTCGATGGTTTGAACTGGCTCGGCTTTTTGGGCGAAGCGGGCATCGGCGGCATTCTGGCTGACGATATGGGCCTAGGCAAAACGGTGCAGGTGCTCGCGCACTTGGCAGTCGAAAAGCAAGCCGGTCGGCTCACCAAACCAGTATTGATCGTGGTACCGACGTCGTTGCTCGGCAACTGGTTTCGCGAGGCCCAACGGCTCGCCCCCGAACTCAACGTCCTGATCCTGCACGGACCGGATCGCGAAAGCGATTTCCGCCGCATCCGGCAGTTCGACCTGATCTTGTCGAGCTACCCGTTGTTGCCGCGCGATATCGATCATCTGCAACGCGAGAAGTTTGCGTTGCTCGTGCTCGACGAGGCGCAGGCGATCAAGAATCCGCGCGCGTTGGCAGCCAAGGCTGTGCGGGATTTGAATTGCGCGCGCCGACTCGCGATGACGGGTACGCCATTGGAAAATCACCTGGGCGAGCTCTGGGCGATTCTCGATGCCGTCGAACCGGGCGTGCTCGGCGGTGAGCGGCATTTTCTGAAGCATTACCGACAGCCCATCGAGAAGTTCGCCGATGCCGATCAGCAGGAACGCCTCAACCGGCGCGTCGCACCGCTGATTCTGCGTCGACGGAAGGAAGATGTCGCCCGCGATCTGCCCGCAAAGACCACCCAGATTCAAACCATCACGCTCGATGGCGACCAGAAGGCGCTTTATGAATCGCTCCGCGCCCGCGAGTATCTGCGTGTGCGCGAAGCAGTAGGCGCCAAGGGGATGGGGCAGAGTGGGGTCGTGGTGCTGGATGCGCTGCTGAAGTTGCGGCAAGTGTGCTGCGACCCGCGGCTGGTCAAGCTCGAAGCCGCGCAGTCGGTACTCGAATCGGCGAAGCTTGAACACTTGAGCGACATGCTCGAACAGTTGGTCCAAGAAGGCCGGCGCGTGCTCGTGTTCTCGCAGTTTGCGGAAATGCTGGCATTGATCAGCGAGCTTCTGACAAGCATGGGCCTGACGCATTTGATGCTGACGGGACAAACGCAAAACCGGACCGAACTGGTCGATCGCTTCCAGGCCGGCGAGGCGCCGATTTTCCTGATCAGCCTGAAGGCCGGCGGCGTGGGCCTGAACCTGACTGCGGCCGACACGGTGATCCACTACGACCCGTGGTGGAATCCCGCTGCTGAGGATCAAGCGACCGATCGCGCGCATCGCATTGGTCAGGACAAGCCAGTGTTCGTCTACAAGCTGATCTGCGCCAGTACGGTCGAAGAACGCATTCAGACGCTGCAAGCCCGCAAGGCCGAACTCGCGGCAGCCCTGCTCGAGGGTGGCACCAGTTCGGTGTTGCGGTTTGACGAGGAAGATCTGGAAGAATTGTTCGGCCCAGGTTGATGCCTGGGTCGACGCCTCAACGCGTTTTGACGCCAGCGCGCGCCGCCAGAATTGCCGCAATCACTTCGGGCGCGTACTCGAACGAATCGTAGTACATGCGGTCCTCAGGCAGTCCACGGGCGGAGAATGCGTGGCGGGCCACATCGATCATGCCTGGTGGGCCGCTCATGTACAGGTCGTGCTGGGCAAGGTCCGGGCAGTGCGCGAGCACGGCCTCGTGGACTGGCCCCGATACGATTGGCTGATCACTCAGGTCGGGCTCGGACAACACCGGCACGTAGCTGAAGTGCGGATTCTCGCTTGCCCACCGTTTCGGTAGGGCATCCAGATACAAGTCTGCGAGCGTGCGCGCACCCCAGAAGAAGCGCATCGGCCGCTTGCTCCCCAGGGCGAGGAAGTGCTCGATGATGGCCTTGATTGGTGCAAAGCCCGTGCCACCCGCCATGAACAGCATGGGGCGATCGGAATCTTCGCGCGGCACGAACGTGCCGAGCGGCGCCTCGATGCGCAGCACACTGCCGATCGGCAATTCCGTGAATACGCGCTCGGTGAACCCACCACCGGCAACGCGCCGCACGTGGAGCTCGATCGCGTGATCGTCGAGTTCGTACTCGGGCGCGTTGGCGATCGAAAATGCCCGGCGCTTGCCTTCCGGCAGCATGATCTCCAGGTACTGACCAGCCAGCGAACGCAACGCCTGGCCGCGCGGCGGCTGCAGACGGAGCAACATCACATCGCTGGCCAACTGTTGCTTGTCGATCACTTTGACGGCCGTGATCCGACGGGGCATGTCCGCGACGCTCGGCACTTCGCGCGCACTGATGACCAGATCGGTCTTGGCAAATGCCTGACACAGCAGAATGGCCTGGGTGTCACCGTCTCTAAGTGCCGGTGGCGCGCTGGCATAACGCACTTGTCCGGAGACGAGCCGGGCCTGACACGATCCACACACGCCGCTCCGGCACGAATAGGGCAACGCAAATCCCTGCGCCCGCGCGGCGTCGAGGAGGTGCGTGTCGGCATCGCACTGGAACTGGTGACCTGAAGGCTCGATTCGGATTTGATAGGGCATGCGCCAATTGAAGCGGTGGCCGGCAGGTCGCGCAAGCTCAGCGTTCGTTCTCGCGATGCGCCTGCCAGCGCAAGCGTACCGCTTCGGCAATATTTTCCGTTTCGCGCAACGGCGGACGTGGCCAGCCCAGGGTCCCGAGCGGATGCAAGAGACCGCGCTCTCGAAGGGCGGCATGGAAATGCGCGAACTTGCCAGTCGGCTCCTGCTCGCAGAGTGTGTAGACCGGAACACCTACCGCGACGGCCTCGCTCAGCATGTTGACCGAATCGGGGGTGACGACGATTCGGTCCGCACAAGCCAGAAAACCGACATACGGGTTGTCGCCTGGGTGATCAGGCGACCAGAACTGCGTGCCGGGCATGGCGGCGCAATGTGCCGCGATTTGCTCTGAGACGGCTTTCGGCGTGCGGCGGGACGTGGTCACGAGCAAACTGCCCTGATGCTGGCCGGGCAGGTGCTCGATCCGCGACAGCAGATGCCGAACCGACTCCGCATTCAGTGGCAGCATCGGCGACGGTCCGCCAATCAACAGACTGGTGATGGGACGGGGCCGTCGATCCAGATCACTGAAGCGCCTTCGAGCTTGTTGCAAGCGCTCGGCCGTCAAGTCGTGCAGCGCGCCGAGCGTGACCAGCACATTCGGGCCCGCAAGCTCGTCGTGCTCGGGGCAGACAATCAGATCGAACTCGCCCCAGGCCACCCTTGGATCGAGAATCTGCACGGCAAAGGTATTGGGCCAATGCCGCTTCAGCGCACGCAACCAGAACGCCGCCTGCCGCCCACAACCCACCAGAAAGTCCGGCGGTGGCCCGGCCAATACCGCGCCAAAGGCTCGGGTCATCATGCGGCGATATCCCGGGATCAGGCGCGGGGCGAACCAGCGCCAAGGACGATTGGGTTCGGTGCGAAACACCGTGACCTCGCCGCCAATCGCGGCAGCCAGCGCTTCGGCCTGGCGGGCGTTGCCGGCACGGCCATCGCTGATCGCGAACAGACGGGTCTCAGCAGTCATGGCAACGCGCGATAGTCGCCCATTTTGACGGCAGCATCACAGGACGCAGGCGTCTTCTAACCCAGGCCTCGGCCATTCTGCAAGGCCAGCTTGCACGATTGCGCGTGGCTTTGCCGGCGCCCTTTCTGCACAATGCCTGCTCTCGATCGTTTGCCAGGAGTCCAATCATGCGCCACATGCCTTTGTCACAAGATGCCTTGAACCAACTGTTTTTGGAAGCCCATACCCACAACGCCAACCCGAACCCTTGGCTGCCGAAGGACGTGCCGGATGCGCTGCTGGAAGAAGTCTGGAACCTGGCCCGCATGGGCCCCACAGCTGCCAACAACTCGCCAGGCCGCATTGTGTTTGTGCGCTCGGCCGAGGCCAAGGCCAAGCTGAACGAGTGCATGGACGAAGGCAATAAACCCAAGACGATGGCAGCACCCGCCACGGCGATTGTCGGCATGGATCTGGCCTTCTACGACCATTTGCCGACGCTCTACCCCATCGCGCCGACGGCCAAATCCTGGTTCGACTGGATGAACGACGAACAGATCGCCCCGATTGCACTCCGCAACTCCAGCCTACAGGGTGCCTACCTGATTCTGGCCGCGCGCGCGCTCGGTTTGGACTGCGGCCCGATGTCGGGCTTCGATGCGGCCAAGGTCGATGCCGCGTTCTTTGCCGGCACCAAGATCAAGTCCAACTTCATCATCAATCTGGGCTATGGCGACGACAGCAAGGTGTACCCGCGCAACCCGCGGTTGTCGTTTGCGGACGCCTGCAAGATCGTCTGAGTGCCGCCATGATAAGCCTTCGCCCTGCTGCCGAACGCGGTCACTTCCGGATTGACTGGCTGGACTCCCAGCACACGTTTTCGTTTGGTCATTACCACGACCCGCGCTTCATGGGCTTCGGCCCACTGCGCGTGATCAATCAGGACATTGTGCAGCCAGGCAAAGGCTTCGCGCGCCACGGCCACCAGAACATGGAGATCATCAGTTATGTGATCCATGGTGGCTTGGCGCACCAGGACAGCCTTGGTACGGGTTCGGTCATCCGGCCCGGCGAGATTCAGCGCATGCGTGCCGGCACGGGGATCGAACACAGCGAGTTCAATGCCTCCCAAGACGAGTTGGTGCAGTTCCTGCAGATCTGGGTTCAACCCGATCGGCTGGGGCTGCAGCCTGGCTATGCACAGCAGGATTTTCCGCTCGAATCACGGCGCAACCAACTGAAGCTGCTGGCCTCGGGTTACGGCGAGGAAGGCGTGATTGAGGTGCGGCAGAACATGCGGATGTTTGGTGGCCTGTTTGATGCCGGGCACACTGCTGACTACGCGGTGGCGGACGCCCGCGGAATCTGGATTCAGCTGATCCGGGGCACGCTCCAAATCAACCACACCCTGATGCAAGCTGGCGACGGATTGGCGGCGCGGCACGAATCGAGCCTGTCGATCCGAGCCAGTCAGGAAGCCGAGTTTCTGTTGTTTGATCTGCCGATCGCGAATTGAGGGCTTGGCGACCGGGTGCTTTGGGCTTCATGATCACGAACCGCTTGTGGACCCGGCACGGAACACGCAACAAGTGGCCGCCGGGTCAATGGTCACCAAGCGCGTGCAAGGGGTTGACGCTTGCTGCACGACGGGCCGGGACGATACTGGCAAGCAGCACGAGGATCATGCCCGCGCCGGAAACGACGAGCACAACGACCGGAACGTGAGCGGACACGCCAAACAGGTTCGAACGAATCAGGGGCGCCGGCACGAGTGCGAGACTGGCACCAAACAGAACGCCGATACCGGCCGTACGGGTGGCCTCGCCCAGCACCATGCGGAAGATGCGAGCGGGGCTCGCGCCCACCGCAAGCCGAAGCCCAATCTCACCCGTGCGTTCGGCGATGGTCATGGCCAGCGTGCTGAATAGCCCGGTCGCACACAGCAGAAGCGCCGACCCGGCAAAGAGGGCCACGATGAGCAGCACGGCATGGCGCATCTGGAGCGATTCCGCGATGCGCTGGTCCAGCGGCATCAAGCCCCAGATCGGCTGCGCGGCATCCAATCGTTGCATTTGGCTTCGCACCGGCCCAAACACACGGTCTACCGGGAGCTTGGTACGAATGACGATCCGGAAGATTCTTGGCGGCGATTGGACGGCCGAAAGATAAAGGGTGTTCGCTGCCGCCTGCTCGCTCAGATCGTGGCGCTTGATGGATCCGGCAACGCCTACGATGTCGTACCAGACCGGGCCATTCACGCCTGGGGTTGCAACCCGTTGCGCCAGGGGGCTGCGATCGCCAAACAGCGCTTTCGCGAGCGCGACGTCGATCACCGCGACTGCCGGCGCGCGCTCGTCCTCTGTGGGCAGAAAGGTGCGGCCGCTCACCATGGGGATCTGCAACGTACGGAACAAATCGGCGTCCACGGATTGCAGATAAGCCGGAACTGTTGGGGCGTCTGCCCCATCCCGAATCACGGTTGTACTGTCGTCATCGGAAGTAAACGGCAAGCTGCTGAGCAGCCCGACGGATTCGACACCAGGCAGGGATCGCAGGGCGTCCAAGAGCTGTCGCTGAAATTGCCGGGTTTGCGCTGCATCCGGATAGCGATCGGGCGACAGATTCACATTGAGGCCGAGGACTCCAGCGGCCGAGAACCCAGGCGCCACACGCTGAATCTGCCGAAGACTCTGCGCGAGTAGACCCGCCGTGGCCAGAAGTGCGATCGCCAGAGCGATCTGCAACACCACAAACTGAGTTCGCACCGCATGCGCGCGCCGACTGCCGAGGAGCGCCTTGCTCGATTCGCTCGCCTGCACGCGAATGCCGTTGAGCCGCCAATGCAGAACGGCCGCCACGACACAACACAGCGTGCTCACCGTCACGGCCAGGGCGGCAAAACCGAGGACCGCCGCGTTGATCTCGAGTGCCAACCCCAGCACCTCTCCACCTAGCCCGAGCGCGCGCATCACAGCCATGCCGAGGCCTGCCAAGGCCAGGCCTGCAATGCCCGCAGCTAACGCAAGGCTCACTGACTCCAGCACAATGGGCCGCACAATATCCCAGTTCGATGCGCCGAGAATCTGGCGAACGCCCATGCTCCGGTAGTGCGGCGACAGGTGCAGCACCATCATGTTCGCGGCATTCGCAGCGGCAATGGCGAGCAGCACGACCACAGCAGCCATCAAAAGCGCGACCGTTTGGCGGAGATCGCCGACGAGCTTGTCACGCAATGGCTGCGCGCTGCCGGTGAATTGGGAGTGTTCGGCGCGCTGCCAGAACGCCGCGAGCGCGGGGCCCGAGTCGGCCTGCGCGCGCTGCAGATTTTGTTGCGCCAACGCCACGAGTTGCGCTTGCAGTTGCCCGATCGAGCTGCCTTCGGCGAGCCGACCGATCGAATGAGCGAACTCAAATCCGCGCATGGCATCCGACTTCTGCCGATTGGAGAATGCGAACGGCAACCAGACCTGGACCTCTGGGCTAGGGAACGCGAACTGGGGTGCCATAACCCCGATGACCTCGTAGCGCCGCCCGCTGAACGACAAGGTTCGACCAAGGATGTTCGGGTCACTGCCGAGCGTGCTGCGCCAGAATCGGTCACTGATAATCGCGACGGGTCGGCCTTTGACCCACATGCCGCCGGTGTCGGTCTCAGCTATGGCATCGTCGTCAACAAATGTGCGACCCAGTTGCGGGTGCACCGCCAAGGTCGTGAACAGTGACGGTGAGGCAACCACGGCGGACACACGCAATGCCGAGCCAACAGCCGGATCGGCAAGGTCGAGACTGGTGTCGTAATACAGCGCGCTGTCGGACAGCGCCGTAACGTGGTTCCGTCGATCCAGGTAGTCGGCGACGGTATTGCCGGAGTCCGCGATGTTCAGGCGTGGATAGGTGTTGTAAAGCGCCACCAGCTGTTGGTCGTCCGGAAACGGCAACGGTCGCAGGAGAAGGGTCTCCAACGCCGAATACACCGTCGTGCTGGCACCAATGCCAAGTGCCAGCACCAGAATGATCGCCAGAGCATGGCGCGGCCGCGCGGCCGCGCGACGCAACGCCAATTGCCAATCAGTGATCCATGCGGATGCAACCATTGCCACACCAATGCGGCCGGCTCGGCCTATTTTTGACAACGCGGGCAGTAACTGCTCGCACGATTGGATTGAACCAAACCCTTGATGATGCCGCCACACACTTTGCAAGGCTCGCCAGCACGGCCGTAAACGAACAACTCCTGCTCAAAATAGCCTGGCTCGCCGTCCGGCTTCAGAAAATCCCGAAGCGTGGTGCCGCCGCGTTCAATCGCGTAGGCCAGAATGCGTCGGATGGCAACCGCGATCGCCTGGTACGAGGCTCGGCTGACTTTGCCGGCAGCGCGCATCGGTCGAATGCCGGCGGCGAACAACGCCTCGGCCACATAGATGTTGCCGACGCCGACGACGACGGCCTGGTCCATCAGGAATGCCTTGATCGGCGCGCTGCGGCCGCGGCTCATTGCGAACAGATAGTCGCCATCGAAATCGCCCTCCAGCGGTTCGGGCCCCAGGTGCGCGAGCAACTCATGAGTGGTCCCAGCCGCTTGCCACAACAGGCAGCCGAAACGCCTCGGGTCATTGAAGCGCAGCAAGGTGTGATTGCTGAGTTCGAGATCGTAGTGATCATGCTTGCCGGCGGTCTGGCCATGCGGCAGCACGCGCAAGCTGCCCGACATGCCGAGGTGGATCAGCATCGCGCCCGGCTCGGTGTCGATCAGCAAGTACTTTGCGCGTCGGCGGACGCCGAGGATCTGCTGACCGCGCACTGCGGTGGCAAGCGCTTTCGGAATCGGCCAGCGCAAGTCCGGCCGACGCAACGTCAACGCATCGATCTGCTGCGCTTTGAGGTGCGGGGCAATGCCGCGCCGCGTGGTTTCGACTTCGGGTAACTCGGGCATGCCCCGATTGTCGCGCAGGCGCGCGCCGGATGACAGTCAGCGCGCTGGCGATTCAAAGCCGTCGGCGAATTCAGCGGCCGGGGGCAAGCCCACCAGTTCGGCGAGCACGGCGGCGTTGGTCTTCAGGATGGCGCTACCCATGGCCGCTGCATTCGCGCCCATATTGGCGGGCGTATCGGTGGACCTGTGGTAGTGCGGGTAGATATCCCAGTCGTTTTCGATTGCGAGCAAAGTCTGCCGACCGGCATTCAGATAGGGCATGTGATCGGAGCCGAACGGATTGGTGCTGTAGACCACGTCCAAAGCGGGGACATAGGTGGTTGCGGCGGCACCGAAGCGCTGCGCGTACGAAAGGTACGTCGCGCTGGTCTCATACAGTGCCTGCAGATTCGCATCGGCGCTATAGCCGATCATGTCCATGATGACGACCGCCTGGACCTTGGTCAGTTGCCCACCGCTGTTTAGGGACTGCACGTGCGCCGCGCTGCCAAGCAGGTTCTGCTCTTCGCCGGCATAGCACATGAACAACACCGTGCGCGTCGGTTGGCGCGGCACCAGCGCACGCGCCAGTTCGAGTACACCGGCACATCCGGACGCATTGTCTTCGGCGCCTGGGGTGTTGAGCGTGGTGTTGATGTTGGTGGTGCGCGAATCGTAATGCGCGCCCACGATGACCCATTCATCCGGCAGGCTGGTACCAGTCCAGACGCCCAGCACATTCTGGCGGGTGATGGTGCCGCTTGGGCTGCTCATGTTGAAGTTGGGTGTGCTGGCCGTGAGCCCGATCGTCTGCATTTGTCCGGCGATCCAGTCGCGCGCTTGCGCCAAACTGGTGGTCGCATAGCTCGATCGATCAAAGCTCGCCAGGGTGCTGACATCGGCGAACCAACGGGCACTGTCGATCGAATCGACAACGGCCTGCACGGCTGGGTCCGCTGCGGCTTTGGCGCGCGCTGCAGTGCTCAGTCGATGCCGCTGCGCCAAGACTTGATTCGGTTCGAAAGCACGGATCGTGAGATGCGCATCGTCGTCCGGCAACGGTTGTCCCGGATCAACCAGGCGCAATTGCCAACGGCCACTGCTTGCGATCTCCTGGCCGAACTGGATCGGCTCAGCGCAGCCCCGGCCAATGACGCGCAGCCGCGCCGCATCGACGGATTCGAACCGTGCCTGCAACGGCAGGCCTAGATGTTGCTCGTCGCTTTTGTTAAGCCCCGCTAGCACCAATTCGTTCCCGAGTTCCAGCCACCAGCCGTGCGTCGATGCCAACGCTTTCGCGTCGTTCACCTCGGTGAGCGTTGCGTGCTCAATGTCGACCACCGTGACTGGTGCCGCCTGATTCAGTGCAGCAGCGAGCAAGATCGAAGCGGGCATCATGTCGGCGGGATATCCAGAAGCGGAGCGGACAAGTATCGCTGCATGCTCGCTCGTGTGAAAGGCCCCATCCCTGTCGAGTAAGCATATTCTTGATTCTGGAGTATTTAATCCGGACAAGTGTCGGACTCGGTGCCGATCTGGACTTACCGGACGAGCTTCTTCAAACGCTGATTCATCGGGAATCCGTGACGTAGACGATTGGCGCATGCGATGGGATGGCGTGGTGTCGTGTTCCGCAAATGACTCGAATGAGCCTGTCCTGATTTTTGTGTGCGAGGCCTCATTGCGCCTAAGGAGCATGTATGCCAAACAAAGAACCCAGCAAGACGAAGCAGCGGAACGCCCGGATTCGGGCAGCGTCGGATGCGTTGCCGAAGATACCCAAGGAAGTGTTGGACCAGATTGCGCCGAACGGCTTGATGACGGCGGTGGAGATCAACGATGCGACGATGGCGCTGAAGAAAGCGTTGATCGAGCGGGCGTTGGGCGCGGAGTTGTCGCACCATCTAGGTTATCCGCCGGGCGGTGATCGCCCGGAGCCGGCCGAGAATCAACGCAATGGCACGAGCAGTAAGACCGTACACACGCAGGATGGTCCGCTGAAGCTGGAAGTCCCGCGTGATCGTGCTGGCAGCTTCCAGCCGGTGTTGATTCCGAAGCACGAGCGACGATTCACGGGGTTCGACGAGAAGATCGTGGCACTGTACGCGCGCGGGATGACGGTTCGGGAGATTCAGGGTTTTCTGTCCGAACAGTATGGTACGGAGGTGAGTCCGGAGTTGATCAGCACGGTCACCGATGCGGTCATGGCTGAGGTCGGGGCATGGCAGACGCGGCCGCTGGAGATGCTGTATCCGGTGGTGTTTTTCGATGCCTTGAGGGTGAAGATCCGGGAAGATGCGGTGGTGCGCAACAAGGCGGTGTACCTGGCCTTGGGCGTGTTGCCGGATGGCACCCGCGACATTCTCGGAATCTGGATCGAGAACATCGAGGGCGCCAAATTCTGGCTTAAAGTGTTCAATGAGCTGAAGACCCGGGGCTGCCAGGATATCCTGATCGCGGTGACGGACGGACTGAAGGGCGTGAGCGAGGCGCTGGGCGCGGCATTTCCGGCGACGACGCACCAGACCTGCATCGTGCACCTGATCCGCAATAGTTTGGACTTTGCAAGCTGGAAGGACCGCAAAGAACTAGCAAAGGCCCTGCGCCCGATCTATACCGCGCCGACCGCAGAGGCCGCAGAGGCCGAGCTGAACGCGTTCGAAGCCGGCCCCTGGGGGCAGAAGTTCCCGACCGTCGTAGCGGCCTGGCGTCGCGCCTGGGACCGCGTCATACCGTTCTTTGCGTTTGCTCCCGACGTACGTCGCGTCATCTACACCACAAACGCCATTGAGAGCTTGCACGCCGGGCTCAGAAAGATCATCAAGACACACAGTCACTTCCCAAATGACGATGCCGCCACCAAGCTGATCTGGCTGGCGCTACGAAACATCACTGCCGATTGGGGGCGCGCTGCCAAAGAGTGGCGCGCCGCCATGAACCAATTTGCGACCGCATACGGCGATCGATTCGTGCAGGCCATCGCGTCGGTCCTGCGTTCTATAAAAGGAACGCTGGACCGCCACCGTGGACAAGTCTCATCGCGCCTCGTGAACACAAAAAAGCTGACACTCCCGATGTTCGTTCCGATCGCCGAAAGAAAAATCTCCAGCGAGCGGACCGCTCACGCTCCTTGGCAAACGCCGCAAGTCATTGATTGCATTAATTTCCGTAAGAAAAATCTGAACCAGTCACCCGATGTGCGCGGTAGTAGAGCCGAATTCTTCCACGACTGTTCAATGAGACTGTCGAAAACCCGAAAAGCATCGATTTTCGGCGTTTTCAGGGCGCCTTTTCCCCTTACTTCCCAAACTGCGGACGCAACTCTCCCGTCATCATCATCAGCAGTTGCTTGCGCGCCATCCACAGGTTCGCCAGGGCAAACAGTGTCGGCACCTGAGCGGTGTTCTTCGCCAAGCCTTCGAAGCGCACCTTTACGAATCCGAACGGGCGCTTCGCAACTCGGAACGGATGCTCGACGCGAGCATGTATGCGGGCCTTCACCGTTTCCACCTCTTCAACCGCACGCTTCCATGGACTCGGCCGCATGGCCTTGATCTTGCCGCGCTTCTGGGCGATGTGCCACTTGATGCGTTTGCTCTTCACACGCTTGTCCGCACCGATATAGCTGGCATCGGCATGCACCATACGCTCCTTGCCGTGCAGCAGGTCTTCTACTCGCGCCACGTCCGCTGCGTTCGCACTGCAAATTGCTCAAGATCACCGTCTCGCCTGGTTTGTTGGCGCGGGACTGTATCCATCCGTGCCCCCTCCGAAAGCTAAAGAAGGTAAAGATTTCATGCGTATACTGCTTTTAACTATAGCGCTCGGCTTAGTTGCCGCACTTCAACCGACCGAATCGCAGGCGATAGATACGCGATTCTACGTGCGCGCCAACCTCGGCCAGCGCAATCCCAAGTCTAAGACGTCGGAGGACATCCTAAACTTCGCAAGCGACACCACCTGGGGTGTCGGGCTCGAAATGCTCGTGGGCCCAGCGATGCGAGGTCGGCGGTGTCATCCGAACTTGTCGATGCGACGTTGTGCATGACCAAAGTCCATCGAATCGATGCACCTGCCAAAGGGCCATTCAAGGCATATTGCTGCGCATCGTGCGATGCGCTTTGCGGTCACTCCAGATCTCGATGTCGCTTGCGACGCCGGCCCACTTCAACCCCTTCCAGCATCAACTCCATTGCCGTCCAATCCATCTCACGCGAACGCAACGCACATCAGTCGCTGATGAACTGCCCACCTCCAACCGCTTGGCCCACACGCAATACCCGCTGCATTCGAAGTACCGCACCTTCACATGCGTCGCCGCCTATTGACGGCTGCCCAGGCAACGGATCAGACGCCATGATGTGCTTCACCCGCGCCGACCAGCTATCGAACGATTTGCGCATTCACACAGGCTGCCCGCGCATACAGCTGCACCCGGACCTGACCCTCGGGAAAGAACATCAGTCACGTGTCAGCGATAGCAGCAACTCACAGCCCAGATGCTGGCGCAGCTCAAAATGTGATGACGACACATCCCGTCGGCCCAGCTCGACAAACTCGGTCCCGGCCTCGCCGCGCTTCATCATCGACGCTACCGGCAATCGCGTCGCTTCCTCCGATGCCGCGCCAGGCTGCGACCGCCAGCGATAGAAACTCGCCGATCTCACCGCGGCACGCGCGAAAAGCGCCGACTACAGGCCCATTTGCGGGGCGACTTCAGCGCAAATGTCATCAATGCTCACGGACCTGAATAAACTTCACTGGAGGCAAGGCAATCTCCGTCTGATGGCCGATCAATCTAGTGACGGCCATGCTGATCCAGCCGCGCTCACCATATCGTCACTGTTCATGCCGAACTTAGCATCGGCAAGTGCGTGTCACACGTCTGCCTTGCTACACGGCCATCGCTGTGTCGCTTCCCTGAATAGCGCGGGTTTTCAATCGGAGGCATCGGCGTTGACTCGATAAAGCACCATCGGATAGGGCCGCCCCTGATATTCGATCCATCCGGTAAGATGTTCCCTTGCCTGCAGCAGTTCGATGCGGGACGTGCTTCGTTCGAGCTTCAGCTCCGCGTGCAGCCACGTATCGGCAAAGTGGAGTCCGTCCAACTGCGTCTCAGCCACACCTACTTCGGGCATGGTGATCCAGCCAGCAAGACCCGATCCGCCGTCTTGAATTCGAGCATCTACCTGTGCATCCAGATAGCGAAACGCGACCGTACCCCGCCAGCGGCCATTCGGCAGTGCGATCATAGACGAGCGTTGCACAATCGCGGCGAGCGCTGAATCGCTGCCGTCGAGGAAGTCTGTTTGCGTCAACGGCGCATCGATTTGGGGTTTCACGGTATTGCGCCGATCTTCGCCGTGCGAGCCTTGCGTATATCTGGTGGATACGCGCACCGTGAGGCCACTGCTTGGAAGTTGCAGGCGTCGCGAGTCGCCGTAGCTGTTCGGCGAACCTCCGGTGCGTTCACCGACAATAATCGCCGGTGTGGCTTTCTCCAAATCCGCGACCAAGTCAACCGCAGCGGAAAACGTGCCCCCATCGACAATCACGTACAGAGCGCCGGGGCGCGTGAGTTTTTCGGAACGAACCAACCCGGTGACCAACGGCCACACCAGAGAACTATTCCCACCTGAATTGCCGCGCAGATCGATGATTAGCCGCTGTTGCGGCCCATGATTGATCGCTGTCAGCAGCCGATTCGAGAAGTCCGAAAAGCGTTCGCCGGACGATCGGTCATCCGCGATCTGCCGCAGGCGCACGTAGATGGCGTCGGCCGCTGGAAAATTCTCGAACCAGATGTCCCGATCGGTGTTGCGGTTTCGGAGTGCGTTGGATGAATTCGGCAAGTTATTCCAGTTGAGTTCCTGGGAACTAGGTAGCGCCTGGATCGGTAGCGACAGCCGCTTGCCCCGACGATCACGGAATGTCCAAGTCGCCCGGTCCACCGCGCCGGTGATACCGCGCGCGTGCAGGATCTCGGGAACCACGAGGAAAGAAGCCATCAAATAGCGCCGTTGCGCGGCATTGTCATGATGAACGAGCGAGCCCAACCGCTTCACTACATCGTCGACGGGCCTGGCATCTATCGCCACGAGCACGCTGCCCAGTGCCACCTTCATCTGATCCGTTGCAGCGGCCACCACATATCCGTCCGAAGTGGATTCGAGCCTGAGCGGAAACTGAGTGAACTGAGTCACGTTAGCCGGCTCGGTCGGTGCGTGCGTGGGGAACAGGCGTGCCTGGGGTGCCAGGGGCAAGGTCAGACGGGTATGCCCTTCCCCTATCGCAGCAACGATTTGGGCAAGCTGCAGCACGCGCTCGGCTTCCGAGCTGCGTCGATCGGCGATAAACGCATCCAGTTTCCGCGCAAATGCTTCGGCACCCAGGGTGTGATAAAGGTTTGGGTGCAGACCCGGCAAGCGCTCGCGCAAAAAGGTCGCGTCGGCGACCCAATCGATCGTTGCCGGTGACGCGTCCGCCGCCGAACTGGCAACGGGTAACGCAGAAAGCGCACACAACGAGGCACGAAAAAGAACGAAAACTGGCGAAAAGGACGGGCGCGACATGGATGGGCCTCTAGCGAGTCGTTGGTGACTTCGATGCTAGGCCAAGCAGGAGGCAGGTTACTTTCTCCACATGTCCGTGCGCATGCCTGCGGACATACTGGGTGCACGGACTAGGCAGGATTCAGGATGAACCAATACCTGATCGCTACAGTATTGGGAACCTTGTTGCTCTGCGCTCTGATCGTGGACTACAGGCGCACCGGCATTGCTGCCACCGGTTGGTTGGCGGCATGGCTGGCAACCCGAGTATTGGTGCTGTGGCTGGCATTACTCGAATCGGCAGCTCCGGAGATGGGACCGACTGCGTTTGGGTTGCTCGCCCCGTTGTCGACTACAGCGTCAGGACCGCTGCTGTTCGCATTCGTGTATGCGGCCAAACTGCACAGAACGCCGCCGACCTGGCTATTCGCACCCATCGCAGCGCACGCGACCGCGTTGCTTTTTCCTGGCACGCATCAGTACCTGGATATCCGCGTCGCCATCCTGCCGTGCATGGTTTTCGCCTTCGCCGCGGCATGCATCGCCTTTCGCCATTGGGATCAGAACAATCCGCTGCGCGGTCAGGTCGCAGCGGTGCTTGGGGCGGTCGCATGCTTGCATGTGCTCAACGCGTTTGGTGTCTTGTTTCCGGACGCCACTCGTATCGAATGGGCTATTCTGGCGCTGGTGAGTTCTGGCTTGTTCGCTTGGACCCTGTACCGACTGCTGATGACCGCGCCGACGAGCGGGGTGCAGGCGATCTTTCGTCGCTCGCAAGCGCTTCCAATAACGGATCGCTTCGAACGCGTCGACGCAGCAATGCACTCCAAAGGGATGTGGCGCGTTCCTGATCTGAATCCGGCGACATCAGCGCGCGCTACTGAGCTCTCCGTCAGCGAGACATCACACGCTCTCAATCGCCCCAGGGTTGTTTGTCGCTCGCCAGCGACTCCAATGCCGGATCACTTCGAGCGCATCGACGTGGCTATGCGCTCCAGGAAGATGTGGCGCATTCCCGATCTGAGTCTGGCGACGCTGGCGCAGGCTACCGAGCTTTCCGTCAGCGAAACCTCACGCGCTCTCAATCGCGCCGAGATTGGTGGTTTCTTTGCGTACGTCAACACGCTGCGCCTGGATGATGCCTGCGCACTGCTTTCCGATCCCGATCAAGCCCGATACACAGTGGAAGGATTGGGCCGCGAAGCTGGGTTCGCAACTCGTTCCACCTTCTACAAGGTGTTTCGCGAGCGCCTGGGGGTGACGCCGCATGGGTTTCGGCAAAAGGCACTGCGCAAAGCGACAAAGGAAGACGACTTGTTATCCGACCGGGGAGTTCGGCCATCGATCACACAGCAGATGGCGCCCTAATCACTATCGCCTGCCTCGTAATAGAGGCACACCTCACGGCATGCCACCTCCACAGATTCCGGCGGGCGTGATTGACGCACCTGGCTCCCACCTCGGGTTATTGGCTGCAAAGCGCAGCTCGGCCAAGGATGGCTGATGCATGCGACGGACCGGAAATCATTCGCGACTTGAGTCATGCGATTCCCAGGGGTGATGGCTATCTGACTCGTCGATTCAAAGTGCGTCATCAGAGATCGGCGACGTAGTGCCGGAACGCGTCCAGTGTGCGTAAGCTGGTAAGCACCGCGCCATAGCTAGTCCATTGGCGCCTCATTGCGCCAGCCAACGCACTTGCTCAGGGATCGATCAGTGTATGTGCCGCTTGAGCAGCAACCTGATGACCTTGCCTCGATTCCACGTACACCAATTACGCAGCCATTTCGGCTAATTCGGCACTGACCGGGATCTTATAGCCGATCGAAGAATGCAGCCTACGCCGGTTGTAGAAGCCTTCGATCTAATCGACGAGATCGAGCCTAGCTTCTGCTCGGCTTTGGTAGCGAACTTGTTCGACACGCTCCACTTTGAGCGTTTTGAAGAAGCTCTCCATTGCCGCATTGTCCCAGCAGTTTGCCCTACGGCTCATTGATTGCTGCATGCGTAAGTCCTTGATTAACGCACAGTGTTCTTTACTCGCATACTGGCTGCCGCGATCGGTGTGCATGATCAAGCCTGGTGGCGGCTTGCGCTGCCAAATCGGTGACTTCAAGGCTTGGCAGACCAAGTCAGCCTTGATCCGCTCGTTCATCGACCAACCAACAATTCGTCGGCTAACCAAATCCATAATGCAGGCGAGATACAACCAGCCCTCGGCGGTCGCAATGTAGGTGATGTCGGCAACCCAGGCTTGGTTGGGTGCCCAGCCATTAAATCGGCGGTCCAGGACGTTTGGCGCGATCGGCTTCTGATGATCCGAGTCGGTGGTCACCCGATACGGCCGCCGATACGTCGGACGCAACCCTTGTCGAATCAAACTTCGACGGACCCGCTCATGACCGACAGGCTGACCCAAAGCTCGCACGATCCGTGGCCGACCGTAGCTGCGCCTTGACTCCGCATGAATCGCCGCGACCTGAGCATCCAGGGCCGCATTGTCCAAAGCCCGCTGACTGGGCGGACGCGTGCGCCACTGGCAGTAACCGGTGCGAGACACTTCAAGCTGACGACACATCCGGACAACACTGAACTGATCGCGATTGGCTTCAATCCAGGCGTACTTCACCGCGATTCCTTCGCGAAATACGCCGCCGCTTTTTTTACGATTTCCAGGTCCAACTTCGCGTTCGCCAGTTCCCGTCGCAATCGCGCGTTCTCCGCCTCAAGCTCTGACACCCCTCGCTTCGTCGGCGTCGAGCCAGCGCCGTCCGCATTCAACTTCCCTTCTCGGGCCAGCTTGATCCAGTTCGATAAACTCGAATCCGGTATGCCAAGCCGCTTGACCGCCTGCGCCGCACCCACCGACTTCGCCAACCGAACCGCTTCGACCTTGAACTCGGTCGTGTACTGCCGATTTGGCACTGTTTCCCGCTTCCGTGAACTCTTGCTCATTTGGTTCTCCATTCATCAGAAAATTATCAACTTTCTGGTGTACGTCAAACCGAGGCAGGGTCACAGAAAGATCATCAAGACACACAGTCACTTCCCAAATGACGATGCCGCCACCAAGCTGATCTGGCTGGCGCTACGAAACATCACTGCCGATTGGGGGCGCGCTGCCAAAGAGTGGCGCGCCGCCATGAACCAATTTGCGATCGCATACGGCGATCGATTCGTGCAGGCCATCGCGTAAAATGAACCCCGACTTGCCCACCGCGTCGGTCCTGCGTTCTATAAAAGGAACGCTGGACCGCCACCGTGGACAAGTCTCATCGCGCCTCGTGAACACAAAAAAGCTGACACTCCCGACTCGAATAGAGTTCTCGCCGATCGAACCAATGGGGCGTTGCTGGGCGCCGCCTAAGTTGCCATAAGGTCTCCTCCTCGTGCTCTGCCCTGACTCGAAAGGCTTTCAGATTTCCTTCAATCGATTTGCGAAACACGACACCACATGGGGCGATCGTCCCTCGCTGAACGGGCGCGCTGCGCTCGCGATCGCCAGCAACAGCCAGCCAGCCAGCCAGCCAGCCAAGAATTCTGTCCTGCAAAACGGCGTGAATCAAACCTAATCGGACGGGCGCAGCGTCAAATAACGCACGCGTTCGCGACGCGACATCCAGATCCGCGCACATCGTCGCTTGCGCGCGCCCGCAGAGTCGCTAGATTAGTCTCATTCCCGCTCCTCTGGAGCCTGTTGGTTGACAGATTCAACTCATGCATTGCTAGCGGTTCGACGTTCCCGTCTTGCCTGCTAACCATCCACTGGTGTGTTGTTTCGATGTCGCGCCGTTCTGGTTGCGTAGCTTGGCTTCCGTTGGCATTCGCTGACTCAGTCCTGCCGCACCTTGGCACGAGCTCTTTGCTGCTTGCCTAGATTGCTTTTTTTATAGACTGCAATCTGCAACCGCCGCCATTGACACTCGAACACCCGTTCGCCATGAACTGAACGACTGTGCCTGCCCTGTCCGGCACGCGTTCACGATCAATCGTGATGCATGGTCCTGTTCTGAGTCTCTCAGATTCAGATCTTGAACATCGAGCATGCCGGTTTCGGTTGCTGGTATTGGGTTTGCGCGCGCCACTCCTGAGCGTTCATGCCTAAGACACAGTCACTCACTGGTTGCGCCGTCGCTCACTGCGATCACGCTTGTTTGTTTTAGTCCCCATTCCGTTTCGGCCACTTCGGTGACCGGATTCCTCTGATCTGCTGCGCATCCGCGCACAGTCACGCTGCACAACGACGCGTCCCTCACCGGATGCAGTCGCTGCAACGTGTGTTCTCAAGCTGTTCCACAAACCATCCCCCACCGCGAGGCACCCGCCTCGCGCTGGTGCCTCCTCTTTTGCGAGGTTGCACCATGAAGACTGATGTGTTGTCGCTGATTCACGCTCCCCAGTATGCCGAGTTCGTGTTGTCGTCCCTGACGACTGCCGAGATTCTGCAAATCGATGAGCGCTTGCTGAAAGCGTTGCAAGACCCCCGCTTGGTTCTGATCCGGCATTTGCTCGACACCCTCAAGGTGTTGATCGATGTTGAGTTGGAATCCCGTCGGGAATCAGGGCTTTAACGCCCTGTTCCGAGTTGCCGCCAGTAACCGCTGATCCCCATCAGCGCTTACTGCGGCCATTCGGATGCTGATACTGCCTCGGTGCTCTTTTCATGCCGAGTCTTTTTTGATCGTTCACCCCCGCGGGTATTCACCCGCATGGGGTGGGTATCCGCCTCTTTCACCGGAGTGTCTGATGCGGAAACAAGATGTTCGGAAAACTCGATCCAAAGCGATTGGTCTGCCTGAGCGGATCCGCCCCTGGTTGTTTGGCCGCAGCTTCCTCAATGTGGCCGGCCGGATTCTGCGGAGCAAGCGCCAGCGCCGAACCCCACTGAGCAAGCGCCAAGTGTCGTTCGCAAAGCGATGTGGCGTTGATCTTGCCCGGCCGGACGTTGCACAGCGCAAGTCCCATGCACGATTGCCCCCCAATCGCGTTCGGAGCCAACCGATCCGAACCGGTTCGGTCAAGGCCAGTCAGAGCGAGACCCGTCAGGCGTCGAGCTCGATGGGAACCCGCGAGTTGGCCCTGGTGCGCTTCGTCCAGCGCGTTGCTGCACGCGGTGTCGTGGTCACCTTGCTGGTGCTGTTGGTGCTGGTGATCTGGGGCATGCTCGCTTTGGCGTTTCATGCCGTGCTGCCAGAACGCTTTGCGTATCTGACTGCCGCGCAGTTGGAGAGCATCCGCAGTGTGCTGGCGTTGCTGTTTGCGTCCGGCGTGGTGTCGGAGTATCTCCGCCGCCTGTTGAGTCGTTGATCGGGTTCCGGCAGGCCTCTTATGAGGCTTGCCGGCTTTTGCTGGCACAACCGGGTCCTTTTGGCGGCGCCCTGGGTATCGCTCGCTATAACAAGAGCGCGAATTGAACCGCTCATCCGTCTTTTGGCTTCTTGATCCTCGCGGCGCCGTCGATGCGCAATAAGGTGTTGACTTGAATATCGAAGAATCAGTTCAAGCGAACCCCGGAACGTCAAATCAGGCGATACGCCTGAGTCCATCGCAGTGACTTGCCACACTGCATTGTCGCCGCGTGCATTGCGCGCAAGATTCTGCGACGCCAAGTCCGCTGACCACGGCGACGCGCCCGAACCTCAAGTGCCGTTTGTGTGCACTTTTACATCGGCCGCAGCGGCGCCGCAGGTCCCGTTCGCGCGTGCTACCTGTCGCGAATTGCACAAAAAAGCCCGGCTGGTGGCCGGGCTTTTTCAAAACAAGCTACCGAGGATTACTCGAAGCTGTTTGCAAACACCGCATCCGTTGGACCTGAAGAGCAGGAACGCACGCTGATGTCATCGATGTACCAACCATGCGGGGTACGACCGACTGACGTGTCACTGGTGAAGCGGAAGCGGAACTTCACAGCCTGACCGGCAAGGCTGTTCAGACTGATCACTTTGCGGTTGTACGCCCGTGGATCGCCGCACCATCCGGCACCGGCTCCGTCAACGGCGCCGTCGAACGGTCCGGCAAGAATGTCGGTCGCCGTAAATGCGGTCCAATTCGTGCCGCCATTGGTCGAGAATTCAACCCAGCCGCCATCCCAGCATCCAACCGGCGCGGTCGTTTTGTCTTCGATGGTCTCATCGCTCTGGAACGACAGCACCACCGGATTCTGACCGGCCGGGATATTGATCGTCGGCGAATCCAACAACTGATTCGTTGCGGTTGCTGGGTCTGGCGCCAACCACGCGCTGGTACCGGCAAATGGTCGGGCGGTACTGATGGACCAGCTTGAAGCACCCGTGCCACTAACGACAAAGCCGTTCGCGCCTGCCTCGGCGCCTTCCGAGAACACCGTTACCGGTGTTTGGCCGACATCACAGTCGCCTGCCGCAGTTTGTGTGCGGAACGTGCGCACAGCCGATATTGTTCCGGCACCACAGACATTGTTCGGCGTGACCCGCCAGAAGTAGTTGGTGGACGACTGCAGCGGTGTTGAAAGCACCAGGCTGGTGCCGCCAGTCACTGTCTGCGTTGCGACAATAGTCGTAAATCCAGCGTCGGTGGCAACCTGCACCTGATAGCTGGCCGCTTGCGTCGCGGCGCTCCAGCTAAAGGTCGGAGTCAGCGACTGACCGATGGCATTGTCAGCGGGTGCCGTCAGAGCCGGAGTACCCGGTGCCGCAGTTGCAACCAGGACGTTGGTCGTGAATTGTCGGGTAGTGGCGCCGGAAGTCGCGTTGACCGTAATGCTGGTATCGCCGGGAGTCGCCGCGTTGGTGGCTGACAGCGCCAATTGCGATGTGCCGGGTGGCGTCACCGTTCCGGGCGTCAAGGATCCAGAGAATCCCGTAGGCAACGACGCCGAAAATGCCAAGTTCACCGGATCGACGAATCCTGAAATGCTGCCAACGTTGAGTTGATTGTTCGGCAGACTGACTGGTGTGCCCTGATTGGCGCACAACTGGGAACTCGTCGTGGTGCCACCAAAGGTAAAGGTTGGCGTGCCGCATTCATCAAACCGGAACGACCCAATGCGCGTCGACCAAGCCCCTGTCGGCATGTAGCCGCCGGTGTACCAGAAGGTGCAGCCGTCAACGGGGTCAACGCTCATCGAGTGATAGTCGCCCCAACGTTCGTTGGACTGTGAGCCGCCGCCAGCTATCAGCGTGCGCTCGGGTGAGGTCATTACCCCCAAGGTATCGGACGAAAGCCGCCCCACATAACGAATTTCGGGGAAAATGCCTGGCGATTGCCGTGTCACGGAATAGCCCATGGCAATGTTGCCTGCTGAGTCAATGGCCGATCCGGCCATCCAGCGATCAGCAGGATTGCCGCCGTCGCCAGGCGCATACGTGCCCTCCTGGTGCAAGGTCCAGGGATTGGCGATGCCACCAGTTCGGCGGAGTTCGAACCAGCGAATGCCGCCCGTGTCTGCCGCATCGACGTCAGTCACCATGTTGCCGACCAACGTCTCGTGCGTGCCGAAATTGCGGTAGATCAGCTTGTTCATGACCTGCTCGCGCAGCGGGTCGAGCTTTTGCCCGTTCGGCTGCGGGAACGCGTTGAAAGCCGTCAATCCATTGAGGTTCGAACTAAATTCGGAAATCGGGACTTGCACCGGTCCGGTCAAGACCGTATTGGCTGGCGTCGTGAAATCGACATCCAGTTGCACGATCTCCAGGAAATCCTGAGTTGGGTTGTTCGAGCCTGGGTTGTGCGACTCGTCGTCCCGATGGCGCATGAACAGGCCAGGCGCGTTCGTTGGCGGCGCTTCGATCCCATCATGATCGGCAGCCTGCCATGCTTCGAAACTGAACCCGCCAAGGCGGGCAACTGTCTTGCGCTGGAACGTAGCGGCTTGTCCAGCAAGCATTTTGGTGCGATCGAAAGCATAGACGGGTCGCTGGCCGCTGGTGCCGTTTTCATTGGCAGCGGCATAGTATGCATCGGACCATACGCCGTAGTGCGGATAGTCCGGGAACGACGGCATCACAAAGTTGTAGCGTGTCCAGGTCGTTGACGCTGGATTCGAACCTGCGCTGATGTAGAAGCACAGGTCATTGGCACCGTCAACGAACTCGGTCAACACCCAGCGACTGGCCAATTCGTCATACAAAATAACGGCATCGCCAAGACCGGTCGCACAAGCGCCGCCACTACCGAGGGTTGCCAGTTCGAAGGCAGGGCCAACAGCCGTACCATCCGCCTTGTTGTAAATCCGAATCAGGGCGCCGCCCGAACCATTGATGGCCTGGACATAGTGATTGGGGCCAATGTCCCCGTTCACGTCGGATGGCGACACGCCGGTATTGGTTTGACCTTCAACATTGACCGCCGGCGTAGACAGCGCGCGCGTCGGAAATTGCGTCTGATCGAAATCGCGTTGCTTCTGCGCCAGATCGTCGAGCTTATCGGCGACCGGATTGACCGGGACCGGATTCAGCACTTGCGGATCGCTGAACTGACGCGGCACTTCCTTGATAGGGTCACCCGGCTTCCATTCCGGCAAGGTTGGCAGCGTCAACACGTTCACGAACTTGGTGGTCGGGACCACCTGCGGGCTGACATAGTCCGCACCACGGTCATAGGGCACGCCGGAGCTGTCGAAGCCCTGCTCTGTCTTGAATTCAGCGGCGTTCGAAATTGCAAGGGGCGCAAGCCACGCCAATGCAGCCATCAGTGAAAGGTTAATTCGCATGCGTCGGTCCCGAGGCGGAGTTTTCGAGGATTGCGATCATGACGCGGCGAGACTGTTTCGGCAACTGGCTCGTTTGCGGTGTGACGGCACGAACGACCGCGTGCCCTCCCCGCACGGCGGCATCGCATGCACTGCAGATGTTGCTGAGTTCGACTCAGGTTATTGATATGAAGAGACTTTTATGCAGTGGAACCCTGCCGGTGGTGGTGTCAACGAGGCGACCTCTGAATCAATCCGACTTTGGGGCGGCTTGAAGGCTATGGGCACCTGCAGCGTCGATTCGGAAACACAGCAAGTGGCCTGGCGCTGCGATTTCGGGATATTGCGTCGCAACATCCGAAGAGTGCCCCCGATTGCCACGGCGTCAGCTACCACTGTTGGGTCACGCACTCACTCTTGAATTGAACGTCGAACGATTGCTTCGCCACCGGCATAAATGGTCAAGGACAGCAACGCGCCTTCTGCGTTCAGCGCGCCCTGCCATTGGTCTTGGTGGCCACCAATCGGCTTGAGCGACGGAAGGTCTGTCTGCAGGCCGCCAAGCGCGGTGACCTGCAGACGTGCAGGCGAGTCATCCGGAATACTGAGCTCGACTAGACCGTGTTCACTACGCACACTGGCATCACCCTGCCACTTGCCGCCAATCTGAGTCGCCCGAATAACGCCGTCGACGGTGTGAAGTTGCAGGCGTCCAGCACTGGTCGCGACAATATTGCCGCCCACGGTTCGGACGGCGAGGTCCGATCGCACATTTTTCGCAAATACATCGCCAGAGCTGGTTTCGACCGTAATCTCGTACATGGGCGGCAGATAAGCGGCCAAATCCACGCGGATGGGCGCCTTGTCCCCTGGCGCGGGACGGACCAACAGCTGCGCGCTGCCAGGACGATCACCCGGCTGCACCAGAAACTGCGGCATTCGGACCCCGGGCGCAACTTGCACTACGGCGTGCACCCCAAGACTGGCGGGGTCTTTTAGCTTTTTGACATACACCGTGCCGAAATCATTCTTGATCAACAGTCTCTGGGTACCAGCCGGTAGTGCCAGCGCCTCATGAACGCGTTTGATTTCAAATGCTTGGTCCCTCTGGCTTTGCATTGACTTGCAGCTGGTCAAAGCCAGGGCAACAGATAAAGTCAGGAGCAATGATCGAAGTAGGGGCATTGGGTTGTTCCGGTATGCAAGCGAGCGGGCGGCAGACGCGCTCATGAGATCAGCGCTTCAGGCCCTTGGCCGGGTCTTAGGCACAGAGGGCGACCGTGCTTCAAGCCATCGAGGCAGGCCTGAGCAATGGTTTCGACGGACCGGCGCGGCCAAAAGTTCCTGGGCGCCGGTGTCGTGGCAACCATCAATCGAGCACGTCCACCGTGACGGTTGCCGTCGCTGTGCCGCCACGCCCATCGCTGATGGTGTAGGTGAACGTGTCGAGGCCGCAGAAGCCTGGATTCGCACGGTAGTGCAGCACGCCTGGCACGCTGCTCTGAATCACCGAACCGTTGGCGGGCTGCGTGAAGGACAAGACGGTCAGGCTGTCGCCATCCGGGTCGCTGTCATTCAGCAGCACTTCGAGCGGCACAAACACCATGCCGAGCGCAATGGCTGAGTCATCCAAGGCCACCGGCGCCCGGTTGGCCGGCAACGCGCTGACGGTGATCGACACCGTGGCCTGCGCCGTCGAACCATTACTGTCGCGAATCGTGTAATTGAAGCTGTCGACGCCTGAGAACCCACTGTTTGGCGTGTAGGTCACATTGCCGCTCGCGCTGAACGTGACGGCGCCATTGGCCGGGGTCGTGGTCGACACGACGCTCAGTGGATCGTTCTGCGGATCGCTGTCGTTGGTCAGCACATTCAGGCTGACCGGCGTGTTGAACGGCGTGTTGGCGCTGTCGTTCACGGCCACCGGCGGATTGTCGAGCACCGTCACGGTGACCGTTGCAGTCGCCGTGCCATTGCGACCGTCGCTGATCGTGTAGCTGAACGTGTCAGTGCCGACGAAGTTCGCATTCGGTGTGTAGCGGATACTGCTACCACTGATGACGGCGGTGCCGTTCGCCGGATTGCCCACCGTGGTGATGGTCAAGGCGTCGCCATCCGGGTCGGTGTCGTTGGCGAGGACGCTGATGTTCGAGGCAGTGCCACGCGACGTGGTATTGGTGTCGTTCGCTGCTGCCGGACCGCGGTTCAGGAACACACGCGGACCGAGTGTGCGGTTTTCGCTTACCTCTTCAATCCGATACACATCGACCGTACGCTTGTGTTCGCTCGGATTCCTGAGCGCGCGCTCGATCCAGGCCGCCGGCATTTTCACCGGCGTCTTCTTCCATTCGACGATGTCTTCGCTGACCGTCTTGGGCGGCTGTTCCTCGAGCTTTTCCTCAACCGTCAGGAAGCTCACTTCGACGCGTCGGTTCTGGTGCCGCTCGGCAGGTGTATTCGGGTACTTCGGACTGCTTTCGCCCGCGCCGGTGGCAGTCAAGTCAGCGCCGGGCACGCCGTGACCTTCCAGGTACGCCTGCACCGACTTGGCGCGACGCTCAGACAGCGCTTGGTTGTAGGCGTCCGGACCCAGATCACAGGTATGGCCGACGATCGTGATACCACCGACGCGACGATCCGAGGTCATCGCCGTGAGCAGCGATTGCAGCGCGCCCTCGCCTGCCGCCGTCAGCACCGAGCGATCCAGTTCGAAGAATGCATCCGTGTTCATCTGGATTTCGTTCTTGACGATGATCGGGTCAACCGGGATCTGCTTCTCCACCGTCCGCTTGACTTCTTCCTGTGTAAACGGCTCGGCTGGACGGAAGTTGTGGCGTTTGCCGAGTTCGTAGCGCCAGGTCAGCATCGCGCGCGTATCGCTGCGATCGACTTCGAACTGGCCGTTCTTGTCCAGGAATTCAGCGTCCAGTGCGAGGCTGTGGCGGCTGTCGTTAAAAAACTTCTCCACGCCAAACGACACCGTAGTCTGATCCGAATCGAAGTCACCACGCTCGTAGTCGAGACCACCCTGGACGCGCACGAGGCCGGGCTCGAAGAAGCGACCGATGCGGGCGCCCACGCCCTCGTCGTAGGGCTTCTCGAATACTTCGGTCAGCGTGTTGATGGTTTCGGTCTGCTGGTACGGACGGCCGTTATCAGTGCCGGTCAGCAGATTGGTGGTCGTGACGGTGCTGCTGTCCAGGAACCGTTGGCCCGTCAGGCCACCCTGCAGATAGAGACTCCCGAACCAATGCTCACGTTCCATGCCCACGCCGACGGCGAGTTTGCGATCATCGAACGCGTTTTGGTCGACGGCGACAAAAGCCTTGGCGACCGTCACCGAATCCGGGTTGTCGATCGTGTCTTGCCGCGTTTTGCCGCCCCAGAGCCAGTGGTACCCAACGCCGACGCCGCCAGCACCGGCCTGCCCCAGCCAGCCTTCGACCGACCACAGACGCTCGCCGTTATCGCCAAAAAAGCCGCGGGCTTCGCCATGTACATCGCCGTCGTCATTGACGCCGAGACCGACCCAGCCATTGCTGGCCACGTACGTCAGCGGTACCGCCGCATTGTCGACAGGTTGCGGTTTTGTGGGATCAGCCACCTGGGCAAACACGGGGCCGGACAACACGCCGACAATGGCAAGACTCAACACAGAACGACGCATCGGAACTCCGCAAACGGGATGAAGTTGATATTCCGTCATTGTAGCCGCTGGCGCGGCCTGGCGTTGGATTGATCGGCGCTGGCTTCAGCCTTCAGGCAGTTTTCCCGCGCCAGCCCCTCGGTCGATCGCCCGCGCTTATGCCAAACGGGCGGGATCTGTGGGCTTGCGCCAGCCTGCAAGTTCCGGCATCTAGGAAGGCCGATAGTCAGATATACGCCGGTTTCGCCATGAGTACCCCGCATTTCATTCTCACGATCCGCTGCCAGGACGCGGTCGGCATTGTGGCCGCAGTCGCCTCCGCGCTCGCCGCGGCCGACGCGTTCATCACCGAGAGCTCGCACTATGGCGACGAGGAGACCGGGCTGTTTTTCATGCGTACCGTGTTCCGGCCAACCGGCGCGCACTTTCAGTCCCGCGATGATTTTCTGACGGCGCTGGCCCCCGTGCGGCAGCGCTTTGGCATGGACTTGAATCTGCACCGGCGCGATCGGCGCATGAAGGTGCTGATCGCGGTCAGCAAGCCTGGGCATTGCCTGAACCACTTGCTGCACCAGTGGCAGTCGGGCGAGCTGCCCATCGACGTGGTCGGCGTCCTGAGCAACCATCGCGATCACCAGCGCCTGACCGAGTGGTACGGGATTCCGTTCCACTTTTTGCCAATGGGTGCCGACAAGCCTGAGCAGGAGGCGGCTCTGTTTGCAGTGTTCGAACAGACAGGGGCCGAGCTCCTGGTGTTGGCGCGCTATATGCAGGTTCTATCCGACGATCTCTGCCAAAAGCTGGCCGGCCGGGCAATCAATATCCACCACTCTTTTCTGCCGAGTTTCAAAGGCGCGAAGCCCTATCACCAGGCGCATGCCCGCGGGGTCAAGGTGGTGGGCGCCACTGCCCACTATGTAACGAAGGACCTGGACGAAGGCCCGATCATTGAGCAGGAAACCGAACGTGTCGCCCACAATCAGAGCGCCCAGACGCTGGCGCGCATTGGCAAGGACATCGAGTCGGTCGTACTCACTCGGGCGGTGCGTTGGCATGCGGAGCATCGTGTGATGCTGAATGGCCTGCGGACCGTAGTGTTCTATTGAGGCGGGCCCGACTGCGTCCACTCCGGACGTTCAGACCCTCCTTACCCGCCCTATTGGCCGGCTTTCCGGCGCTGTTGCTGCAAGGTCTCGAGACGCTTCCGGATCGCCTGGCTGCGCGGATCGTCGGCGCCGAATTGGCGTTCGAGTTCGGCCAGCGACTGCTTGATGAGCGCCTCGCCCTCGTCGAAGCGGCCAGCCATCCCAAGCGCCACACCGTAATTGGCCTGGATCGCGGCAAGATGCCAATGCCCCGGTGGCAGATGCGCCTCGGCACGCGGCAACAGATCGGCATAACCGGCGATCGCGCGGTCGAGTTCGCCCAGATCGCGCAAGTAGGAGAGATGATTGCTCGCCAACATGATCGTTTCCGGGTGGTTGATGCCGTTCGCCTTGCCATACAGGATGACGGCCTGGCTCAAGAGCACCTCGGCCCGGGCCAGATCGCCGCGATCACGCACCACCAGGGCCAGCGTCCCAAGCGTCTTGGCGGTTTCTGGCAGCGTCTCGCCAAGCACACGGCGCCGACGCTCATAAATATCGCTCAGCTCGCGTTCGGCCTCTTCCAAGCGCCCAGCGGCCCGCAATGCCAGCGCGTAGTTGCTGCGCATGGTCAGCACGTTTGGATTGTCGGGGCCGGCAGTCGCCGTTCGAAGCGGAATCACCCGCTCAAACAACGGGATCGCCTTCGCAACTTTGCCGGCCTCATAAAGTGTCATGGCCACATGCGCCCATTGCCGGAGCGTGTCTTCGTGCTCGGCGCCAAAGACTTGCTCCGAGCTCTGTGCCGCCTGCCGGTAGCGCCGTTCGGCCACGTCGTACTTGCCTTCGCGCGCGGCGAGATCGGCCTGCTTCGACAGCACGCCAATCACGATGGGATGCGTTGGCCCATAGCGCGTCAGCACACTCTGGTAGGCCTGATCGATCAGCGCATTGGCCTCCTGCCATTCGCCCTTCCTACCCAGCATGTCGGCCAGATTGGCGCGGGCGCCGGTGACCGACGGCCCATCGGTCCCGAAGCGCTTGGTCATCAATTCCAGATTTCGGCGTGCGAGGCTGACGGCGGTGTCGATGTCGCCGAGCTCGCGGGCAATCTCCACTTCGCTCCGACGCGCCTCTTCTTCGAGTTGTTCGGGCAAGCCCAATCCGGCGTCGAGACGCGGCATCAGGCGGGCAAATTCGGCCTGGGCATCTTTGAATTCGCCCTGGTCGACTTTCAGCAAGGCCAGTTCCAGTTCGGCCTGTAGCCGCTTGGGGCTGTCGGCCGCATGGGCTTTCTGGGCATCTGCCACCGCTTGTTCGAGCGTCTGGCGAGCGCGCTGCATGTCGCCCAAACGCCGCAGCGTGCGCCCCAGCAAGACACCGACTTCCGAGCGAAGGCCCGGATCATGCGCAAAACTTGCATCGAGCTTGCCAACGGCCTGACGGAGCGCATCGACCACTCGAATATCACGTGCCGTCTCGGGTCGGCCCTGCAGGTTCCAGGGATCCGGCGCTGCAATCATGTTTTCGAGAAAGTCCATGCTGGCAAACGCGCGGGCGCGCTCACTCTCAGCGACGGCCAGCGCTTTTTCGGCGCGCAGGCGCTGGGCGCGCGCCTCGATGGTCATGGCGGTGGTGCCGATGATGCCGATCACGAGCGACAGCAGGACCGCAGCCGAAGCAGCCACCATCAAGCGATTGCGCGCGACGAACTTGCGGAACCGGTACGCCCGGCTAGGCGGACTGGCGAGCACTGGTTCGCCAGTCAGATGCCGGCGAAGGTCGGCGCCGAATTCACCCACGGAGCCATAGCGCCGGTCACGCTCGCGCTCGAGTGCCTTGAGCGTGATCCAATCCAAGTCCCCAGACAGTTTGCGCGCCTGCATGGGGTAGTCGCCACCCATCGCCCGCTTCCATTCGGCCGACGGTTGTTTGCCGAGCTCGGTGACCATCCGACTTGGCGCGGTGACGTTGGCTTCGCGCAGCAGGCGGGCCAGATCGCCGTGGATGGCCCGCTGGATCTGCTCAGCCGGAATCGGCAGCTCATCGGTCAGCAGCTTGAACAGCACCACGCCCAAAGCATAGACATCGGTTCGGGTATCAATCGCGCTGGGGTCGCCCGCGGCCTGCTCCGGGCTCATGTAGGCCGGGGTCCCGATCGGCACACCAATTTGGGTGGTGCCAACATCGCCGCGTCCGGCGCTATCGATGCTCTTGGCAATGCCAAAGTCGATGACTTTGACCAACAGTTGACCCTGGTAATCGGCAACCAGCAGGTTGCTGGGTTTCAGGTCGCGGTGGATCACGCCTTTCTGATGCGCGTGCTGAACACCTTCGCAGACCTGCAAAAACAACTCCAGACGGTGTGCGGTGTCGATTCCCCGGCGGTTGCAGAACTCCACGAGCGGCACGCCCGGCACATATTCCATCGCAAAGTACAGGCGGCCGTCGGGCGACGCGCCGACATCTAGAATCTGCGCAATGTTCGGATGATTCATCCGCGCCAGCAGGTCGCCTTCGGACCGGAACCGATCGAGCAAGTCCTGGCTGTCCATCCCGGCGCGAAGCAGTTTCAGGGCGACTTGCCGGCGGACCGGCTCGCGCTGTTCCGCCAGAAACACGGCACCCATGCCACCTGTACCCAATTCGGCCAGGATTCGGTAGGGCCCGATCGCGCTGCCAATCAGATTGACCGGCTGCACAGGCGCGGCAAATGCGGCGCCGCCAGCGCTGGGTTGGCTGCTCGGGTTGATCGATGTCGCTTCTGGTCCGAGGGTTGGCTCGACCGGTCCGACCGGCGGCAACGAGGTAGCGTCCAGATCGCGCTGGATCTGGGTCGGGTCCTCGTGTTGGTCGGAGCGATTGCCACTCATGGGGGGATCATGTCCAACGCGAGGTCTGACAACAAGGGCCAAACGGGTGATTCGGAATCATTCGGCAAGCATTGTTTTGGCGACATCATCGCTCCGACCGCCGGGTACTGTCTGAGACGTCGACCGCGAACGGGCGCACGGGCTAGCCCGATCAGAACCGCTCCGGGACCGCCTCGTGATTGGCCTGCACCTCGTCCTTGCCCAAGCGCTTGCGCTTCAGCGGCGGAAACTCCAGCTTGTCGGCTGGCACCTGATGATCCGGTAGTTTATCCAGAAGATGTCGGAGCATATTTAGACGCGCGCGGCGCTGGTCATTGGCATCCACCACAAACCACGGAGCTTTGCGGGCGTGACTGACCTTGAAAAATGCATCGCGCGCGGCGGTGTAGTCGTCGTAGTGACTGCGCGCAGCCAAATCGATCGGTGAGATCTTCCAGCGCTTCAGCGGGTCATCCAAGCGCTCGGCAAACCGCTCCTCTTGCTGCGCCTGATCCACTGAAAACCAATACTTGAACAGCAGAATGCCGTCGTCGATCAGCATCTGCTCAAACACCGGCACTTGTTTCAGGAACCGCTGGTACTCGGCGTCCGTGCAAAAGCCCATCACCTTTTCGACGCCGCCGCGGTTGTACCAGCTGCGGTCGAACAGCACGATTTCGCCGGCGGCAGGCAGGTGCTCGACATAGCGCTGGAAATACCACTGCGTGCGCTCGCGATCGGTGGGCTTCGGCAGGGCGACCACGCGGCAACCACGCGGATTCAAGGTTTGCGAGAACACACCGATGGCGCCGCCCTTGCCGGCCGTATCGCGGCCCTCGAAGACCACCACCACACGCTGGCCCGTAGCTTGTACCCAGCGCTGCATCTCGCAGAGTTCCACCTGCAGCGGCTCCAGCAGTTCGTCGTATTCTTTTCTCTTCAGCTTGCCCATGATGCCTTCCCCGTACGGATGCTTGATTGATGACGCAGTGCGACGTGATGTTGACTCATGTCGACTTGAACGGATTTCGCTCCGGTGCCTCGTCGTGCTCGATTCCGGCCAACAGCCCCCGCACCATCTTGTTCAACAAGGGCTGGCGATGGCGCGCATACACCAGCATGCGCTCCGGCTTGGCGCCCAACGCGGCCTTGGGTTCGAGTGCGGTTCGGCCAAGCGACATGCGGGCACCACGCAGTTCGATGGCCTCCGCAATCGCGGCATGCAGCAGCCGCAGATAGATCGGCCATTCGCCAGCGGCTTCTTTGTCGAAACCGATGTGATAGGCATACACCGTGCCGTCGACATCCTTCAACATCACCACAAAGCCGACGAGCCGTTCGTCCAGCCAAAGTCCGACGACCCTGACCCGTTTGCCGAGCGTCTGCGGTAGCGCCCGCCAATACGATTCCGGGAGCGTGAACGGGCGAAAATCCTGGGCCTCGTGGACAGCCAGATACAGTTCGTGAAGACGTTTCGCCGAAGCGCCCGGATTGGCGATCACACCGATCCGGAAGCGCTCCTGCTCGAATGGCTTCAGAATTCGGCTCTGCACATTCTTGCGGTACTTCGACGCCAGGCTCGCCAGATAGTCGGCATAACTGGCCCATTCCGGATTGAGCGTCAGCATCATGTTCGGCTCGGTTTCGAGTTCGCGATAGCCGAAGTCGACCAAGTCCGTCGCGCCTTCGATATCTGTGCCGACCAGGTCCTTGATCAACTGAAAGTCGGCGCCACCTTCAAGCTTCTCGGCACGCCGGATGCGATAGATCGCTTCGGCGGCGCCATGCCAGAACTCCGGCAGTGACAAACCCGGATGCCGATAATAGCCGTGCTGGCCATAACTCAGCATGTTGCCGAGCGTCAGCACTTGTCTTGATTCCAGTGGCCGCGTCGCGAGTTCGCGGGCACCTTGTTTGATCCGGGCACGCAAGCCCTGCGCGCTCGGCTTTTTTGGCTGCATCCGGTCGGCTTCCAGGCGCAACTTCTGCATGACCAGCAAGGCGGCCGGCTGACCGCGCCGGGACAGCATCGCGTAGCGCATGCTGATCTGCTCGGGCAGATTCGCTTCGAGCATGTCGAGGTAAGGTCGCGACAGAAAGATGCTGGCGTTCTGCGCGAGGCTATCCCACCAATCCGGGTGAATGCCGGCAATCCGCTCACTCAGCAGAAACTCCAGATCGGATGCCGTCTGCCGGCGGCGGAGTCGCTTCAGGCCAGGAAACAACGTCTCGCGCAGACTCATCAGGTTTCCTTCCGGTGCAGTAATTGCTGTTTGAGGCTGACCAGCGCCAGACCGCGATGGCTGCGCGCATTCTTGATGGACGCAGGCAGTTCCGCTGCGGACTGCTGGGCGAGCGGATCGAAGAACACCGGATCGTAGCCAAAACCACCCGTGCCACGCGGTGCCGTCAGAATTGTGCCCGACCAACGCCCCTCTGCGATGAGCGGCTCGGGATCCATCGCATGCCGAAGGAACACGATGACGCAGTAGAACGTGGCACGGCGTTGCATGCCTTCAAAGCCCTGCATCTCGGCAAGCAGGCGCGCAATGTTGCGCGGCGCATCGCCATGTACGCCGGCGTAGTGCGCCGTGATCAACCCGGGCGCGCCATTCAAGGCCGGCACGATCAGACCCGAGTCGTCGGCCAGCGCGGGCAAGCCGGTGGTGTGGCACGCATGCCGCGCCTTGATCAGCGCATTCTCGACAAAGGTGAACCCGGTTTCCTCGGCATCGACCACGCCGAGATCGGATTGCGCCACCAAGTCGCAATCGAGATCGGCCAAGACCTCGCGCATCTCAGCGAGCTTGCCGCGATTGCCGGTCGCCAGAACCAGACGCATCAGCGTGCCAACGCCTCGCGCTGCAGTTGCATCAACGACTGGATGCCCGCAGTCGCCAGATCCAGCATCGCGTCGAGCTCCTGACGCCGGAACGCATGGCCTTCGGCGGTGCCCTGGACTTCGATCAGCGCATTGGCGTCGTTCATCACGACGTTCATGTCGGTCTCGCATGCCGAGTCTTCGGGATAGTCGAGATCGAGGATGGGAATGCCCGCGAAAATACCCACGCTGACTGCCGCCACCTGACCGTGAATTGGGTCGCGGTCGAGACTGCCTTTTTGGCGCAGATGGCGGATCGCATCGACGAGCGCGACATACGAACCGGTGATGGCGGCAGTGCGAGTGCCGCCATCAGCCTGGATGACATCGCAGTCGAGCGTGATCGTGCGTTCACCCAGCGCGCGCCGATCGACCACGGCGCGCAGGGCGCGCGCGATCAGACGCTGGATTTCCATCGTACGCCCGCCTTGCTTGCCACTTGCGGCCTCGCGGGCACTCCGGGTGCCCGTGGCACGCGGCAGCATGCCGTATTCCGCCGTCACCCAGCCTTCGCCCTTGCCGCGCAGAAAGTTCGGAACCTTCTCCTCGACGCTGGCCGTGCAGAGCACGTGGGTATCGCCAAAGCGCACCAACACACTGCCTTCGGCATGCTTGGTGTAGTGGCGGTCGATTGAGACGGCGCGAAGCTGATTCGGCGCGCGGCCGCTGGGACGGGACTGAGTCATGGAAGGATTCCTGGAAAGCGATTCCTAGACACTTTAGCAGGCGCATCGTTCCCGCTCACGACCCGGCCAGCGATCGGGTCCGGGCCACTGACGCGTCGCGCCAAGTAGTTCATCACTGCGCGACCAAGGGGCGGGCTGGTACGATCTTGGGTCACAAGAGCACAGGGTTTCACCATGATTCGCAGTATGACCGCATTTGCCAGCGCCGAAGGCAGCAGTTGCCGAGGCCGGGTCTTGATCGAAATGCGTTCGGTCAATCATCGCTTTCTCGAAATGGGGCTCCGCTGCCCTGAAGACTTGCGCGGTCTGGAACCGAGGCTCCGCGAGCGCCTGGAAAAGCGCCTCAGCCGAGGCAAAGTCGATATCAATATTCGGCTCCGCGATGCCCAGAATGAATCGCAGCTCAGCCTCAACGTGCATACGGTCGCCGCCCTGTTTCAGCTTGAACGCCAGCTCCTGAATCTCCACCGGACACACGGCCTCATCACCGAGGTGCCACGCTCGGCCAGCACGATTGAGATTCTCGGATTCCCGGGTGTGATCGCCGAGGCCGAAGTGGATCAAAACGTGTTTTTCGAGGAGGTGCTCGCGGTGTTCGAGCGTGCGCTCGTAGACTTTGTAGACACCCGCCAGCGGGAAGGTGAACGTCTGCGCACGCTGATGTTGGAGCGCTTCGATGCGATTCAACGCATTGTGATCGAGGTTCGCGGGCTGCTGCCGGATATCCGGGTCGCGCTTCGCAACAAGCTCGAAACCCGATTGGCCGAGATCAAGACCACGGTCGACCCATCTCGCGTGGAGCAGGAATTGGTTCTCAGTTTGCAGAAAATCGATGTCGATGAGGAACTCGATCGCCTCGAATCGCATCTCAAGGAAGCCCGTTCGCGAATGGACTCAGCTGAGCCCGTTGGGCGCCGCATGGATTTTCTGCTGCAGGAGTTCAATCGTGAGTCCAACACGCTGGGCTCAAAGTCGGTGGACACTCGCACCAGCCAGGCATCGGTCGAGCTTAAAGTGCTGATCGAGCAGTTGCGCGAACAAATCCAGAATATCGAGTGAGGTCAGCATGCCCGGCAATCTGTTCATCGTCGCAGCCCCGTCTGGTGCCGGCAAATCCAGTCTGGTCAACGCGCTCTTAAAGCGCGAGCCGGGCATCAAGCTGTCGGTGTCTTACACGTCACGGGGCCCACGCCCCGGCGAGACCAATGGCGTGCACTACCACTTTGTCAGCAAGGAAGTATTTCTCAATATGGTCGAGCGCGGCGAGTTCCTGGAGCACGCGCTGGTTCATGGTGACCTGAAGGGCACGGCCAAATCCGCGGTCGAGGATCGCCTGAACGCGGGCGAAGATGTGCTGCTCGAGATCGACTACCAAGGCGCCCGCATTGTCCGCGCGCTGCTGCCGAAGACGATCAGTATCTTTATTTTGCCGCCGTCCAAAGACGAGCTGGAACAGCGCCTGCGCCGGCGCGCCCAGGACGCCGAAGACGTCATCCTGCGGCGTCTGCAAGGCTCGCGCGAGGAAATGGCGCATGCCCATGAGTTTGACTACATCATCGTCAACGATCGCTTTGATACCGCGCTCGAACAGATGGTCACGATCGTGCATGCCTCGCGGCTGCGCCGCGATTCGCAGCTGATCCGGCTCGACTCGCTGTTGCAGCAACTGCTGACCTGAGCCGATGCGATCGGAATTGGGACGACCATGGCTGTTGGCAATGTTGCTGGCGGGTGTGTTGCCGCTGCTTTCGGCCTGTGCGGGCATGACTTCGGAAACCCTGCGGGCCCCAGTGCAAGAAGCGTTGACCGACCGGATCGGCGCGCCGGTCGATTTGCCCGATACCGATGTGACTATCAAGCCGGATGCGGGTGCGGGCGTGATCAGTCGGGTGGACGCCGTGCAACGCGCGCTGCGCGTTCATCCAGAAGTGCGGCAAAAGCTCGCGGCGCTGGGCTATACCGAAGCCGATGTGTCAGAGGCCTTCCGCATTGGGAACCCAGCGATCAATGTGACGCGCCTGCATGGTGATGCCGGTGCGGAACTCACGCGCGCACTGAGTCTCAGCCTGACCGATTTGCTGACGCTGCGTGACCGGCGTCGGCTGGGCCTGCTGTCGAAAGATGCCACGTTGGCCGAAACCGCTCAGGCGCTGCTGGATATCGCGACGGCCGTGGAATCGGCATGGTTCCAGGCCGTCGCGGCGGCGCAGTCCGCCACGTTGAAACAGGCGATCCGGAAAGCCAGCCGGCACAGTGCCGACCTCGCGGATCGCATGGTTGAAGCCGGCACGCTCCGCGCGAGCGAAGCGGCCGAATTTCGAGCCGAGGCTGCCGCGGCGGCGATTGCCGCCACGCGTGGGGAAGCCGAACGGCTTGAGGCACGGCTGCAGCTTGCGAACTGGCTGATGCTGCCGGTCGATGGCGACTGGACGGTCCCCGACAGCCTGCCAATGCCGACCATGCTGCCGTGGTCGACCAACGAGTTGACCGCATTGGCGCGGCACGAACGGCTTGATCTGCAGGCATTGCAGCATCGTCGCGACCTGGCCGCAGAAGCGCTGAAATCGGCAAAGCGCTGGCGCTGGCTCGGCAGCTTTGAACTCGAAGGCGAGCGTGAGTCGAGCACGGGCGAATCCGACCGACTCGGTGGCAGTCTGCATCTGGAATTGCCGATCTTCTCGCAGGGGCAAGCCAATATTCAGCGGGCCGACGCGGCGCTCACCGAGGCTGATGCAGCGTTGCAGCGCGCGCAGTTTCAGCTCGATGGCCAGATTCAGGTGTCTCGCTCGAAAGTGTTGAATACCTTCGAGATCGCCCGCGTCTACCGCCAGGTGTTATTGCCGAATCGCGAACGCGTGGTGGCCGGCAAGCAGGCCGATGTCAATTTCATGCTGGATGGTGTGTTCGAGTTGCTTGCGGTGCGCGCTGCGGAGTTCGCTGCTTACGGTGAGTACCTGGAGGCCGTGCGCGACTACTGGTTGGCGCGGACGACGTTACGTGCCGAGCTCGGGGGCCGATGGCCTGATGCGTCGGCGTTTGCTGAGACCGATGGCAGCGCGATCAACCTGCAGTCACTATTTCCGGAGCCCACCCGCGATGCGCATGCTGATCACCACTGAGCGACGGCCATGAAAGCGTCCCGTCGCAATCTGTTCAAGCTCCTTGGCGCCCTATCGCCAATGGCGCTGCTCCGGCCCAATCAGGTAGCGGCTGAGGCGCTGCCGGGCCTGCATACGCCAAAGCGCGTCCGCACGCTGAATGGTTGGAGCTTGCCGTACCGGCTCGTCAATGGCGTTAAAGAGTTTCATTTGGTGGCTGAGGAGATCGAACACGAGTTCGGCCCTGGTGGGCCTGGCCAAAGTAGTCGGGCGCGGCTTTGGGGTTACAACGGGTCTAGCCCCGGCCCGACGATAGAAGTAAACGAGGGCGACCGGGTCCGGATCCTCGTGACCAACCGCTTGCCCGAGCACACGAGCGTGCATTGGCACGGGATTTTGCTGCCGAGTGGCATGGATGGCGTGGGCGGATTGAGTCAGCCGCATATCAAACCCGGCGAGACCTACGCCTACGAGTTCACGCTGAAGCAACACGGCACGCATTTGTATCATCCGCACGCCGATGAGATGGTGCAAATGGCGCTCGGCATGATGGGGTTTTTCATTATTCACCCAGCCAGCGAACCCGAGCCGATCGATCGCGACTACGCGGTGCTGTTGCACCACTTTGCGCTGCACCCGGGTACGAGCCGGCCAGACCCATCGATCATGCAGGACTTTGAGCTGTGGACGATGAACAGCAAAGTGTTTCCGGCCATTGATCCGATTCTCGCAGCCAGCGGCGAGCGGGTGCGGATTCGCGTCGCGAACCTGTCGATGTGGAATCACCCCATTCATATGCACGGCCCCAAATTCCAGGTAACGGGCGGTGACGGCGGTCGCTGGCCGCGGGGACAATGGCGCAGCGAGGTGACCGAGATCGTTGGCGTCGGCCAGACGCGTGATCTGGAGTTTGTGGCCGTGCCGGGCGACTGGGCATTTCATTGCCATATGTCGCATCACACGATGAATGCGATGGGGCATCATGTGCCGAACCTGCTCGGGGTCGACCAATCCGGCATTGCATCGGGGATCCGCGAACTCTTGCCGGGCTATATGGCCATGGGCGAGAACGGCATGGCCGAGCATCAGGACCACACCGATTCCGGGCACATGCAAGGCCCCGAGAACACGCTGCCGATGATGATGGGCAAGGGGCCTTACGGCAATCTGGAGATGGGCGGCATGTTTACCGTCGTCAAAGTGCGCGATGGTTTGCCGAAGGGAAGTCATCAGGATCCGGGCTGGTATCAGCCGCCGCACGGTACTGTCGCGAAGCGCATCAGCAGCGATCCTCAGTTCGGCGCGCCGACCCGGGTGAAGCGCGATGCGTAAGCGCGATGCAATTCTGAAGTCGGTGTTGGCCATCAGTGCACTCGCGATCAATGGCGCGTCTGGCGCTTCGAGTTTGCTGCTGTTGCAGCCAATCGACTTGCCAGGTTCGGCGCTGCCATCAGTCGCTACCGTTCGCGGCGGATTCGTGCTGACGACGCAGCAACGAGATGGATCAGATGCCCAGCTAACGTTCGCGGAGCTGGACCGTGATGGCAACATGCGCCGTCGCGGCACGATTGCCGAGGGGCGGAATTGGTTCGTCAATTGGGCGGATTTTCCGAGTCTGGTTGAGACGGATGACGGCGATTGGGTGAGCTTCTTTCTCGCGAAGTCCGATCCGAATCAGCCCTATGCGTATGACGTGCGGCTGGTGCGTTCGAAGGATCGCGGCCAGACCTGGTCTGCGCCACTAACAGTGCATGACGACGGCACGTCAACTGAACATGGCTTTGTGACCTTGTTGCCGGCTGGCGGGAACGACGTGCTGGTGAGCTGGCTCGATGCGCGCCACGGGGCGGCGATGGCCGGCGATGGCGACCATGAGCACGAAGGCTCGCATACTGCGATTCATGCGGCGCGTGTCGATGGCGCGATGCGTGTGGTAGCGCATTGGGAGCTCGATGAACTGACTTGCGACTGCTGCAACACCGATGGCCGGCGAATTGGTAACGACAGTTGGATCGTTTATCGCAACCGTAGCCCAGAGGAGATCCGCGATATCCATGCGGTGCGCTTTGACGGGACCGGCTGGAGCCTGCCGAAGCGCGTGCTGCGCGATGACTGGAAGATCACCGGCTGCCCGGTTAATGGGCCAGCAATGGCAAGTCTTGACGGGCTCCCACTGGTGTTTTGGCCGACACAACAAGGCACGAGCACCGTGCTTCGATTGGCACTGCATGATCATGGCTTTGTCGATCTCGGCGTGATCGAGCGAGGTGAGGGCGTATTGGGCCGCGTGGATGCCGTGGCCTTCGGTCGCGATCAAGCTTTGCTCAGCTGGCTGGGCGTCGATGGTGACGAAACCGTCTTGAGAGTCGGCCTGATCGATGCCGCTGGCAAAGTGCTTGAGATCCACGACGTCACGCGGTTGCCGCCTGGGCGAATGACCGGTATCCCCCGACTGGCCGCAATGGGTCGGCAGGCGCTGGTGGTCTGGACGGATGCGAGCGCTGCCCCAGCACTAAAGATTCGCGGCGCTTTGATTCGCGCGCTCGATACTGACTGACGATGTGATCCATGGCACAAAGTGTTCGACCCTTAAGCCGGCCGATCGCCCTCGTCACCGGATCCGCGCGGATGTCACACCGAGCAGATCCGTCCTTGCCACATGTGCCAAGAACCGCGCGCTAGATCATCGTCCTCACACCCGCTCCAGGTAAAAACTGCCGCCGCTGAAGGCGGCCCCGTTCGGATGCGCCAGAGCTGATCTGACCAGTTCGAAGTGACGCGTGAAGGCGTAGTTACACCCGAAGATCACACGGAAAGCGCTATTGAACGCCAGGAAACACTGCAGCATGTATTGCTCATTCCAACTGCGCCCTTCCCCCAACACCCAGTCTTGCAGATAGTCATTCGGGTAGAACACGTCGTGAACGTGAATCCGGACGCCGCTCTTCAAGCGCGGCAAGACTTCGAGGAACAAATGGTTGACGTCACTACCTGTTTTGCTGACATGCGATGAATCGATGAACAACAAGTCCCCCGCCTGCAGTTGATCGAAGAATGCGAGCGGCACGTCCTGCACCTTCTTGACGACGACGTCCTTCAGGCCGAGGCGCTCAGTGCTCAGAAAGTCTCTCGGGTACGGTTCAATTGCAGTGATCTCGCTTGCGCCATCCAGAAACCTCCGGTTCACATCGGCCATCAACAAGGTCGAAAAGCCAGAGCCAACTTCAATCACTCGGCGCGGACGCCAGTGACGAAGCAGGACGAACAGCGCCCGTGCGTCGAGCCAACTGAACTGCGAATTGCGGGTGAAGAACTGCGTCAGATCAGCGCTCTCGTCCAATACTTCTGGGTATTGGTAGTCAGGCATGAATGTCGGAAAAACGTTCGTCAACAAGTCGATGTGGGACGCGCCGTTGAAGTCGACTCCGGGCGGATCCACCGGGTTCTGGGGCCAAACCTGATCCCGCCTCGCCATTAGATCTTGCAGATCAATGATGGGCGAGTAGAAATGCCCGGCTGGCACGTGCAGGCGGGCTGCTTCTTCGGGAGATTGGGTCATTTGGACGACTCGCAAGACGTTCTGGGTTTCAGAACATCGCCATGATGCGCCACTTTGTGAGGTGTCGTCCAACATAGACGGTGCTGGCAACAGTCATTCGCGCGAAACTGCGTCGTCCAGCCTTGCAGACGGCTGCAGCGACATGACGCATCAGTTGAAACCGCGCCGCTGCCAGCGAATGCGGAGGAAATGCCTCGGCGCGGCAGGTTGCCGCGCCGCGACTTAGCGAGGGTCTGAATAAGTCCATCCTGGACTTTCAGACCCGCATCGCCTCTGAATTTGTTCAGAGGCTCCTCACCTTTATCGCGCGCGCAACCGAAAGCGCTCGCGATAGTCAGCAGGCGTGATCGACGTTTCGCGTTTGAACAGTTTGCGGAAGCTCGGTACATCGCGATAGCCACATCGCTCAACAATTTCCTCGAAACTGAAATGGCTGGCCTCCAGCAAGGCCTTGGCTCGTTCGACACGCAAATGCTGCATGTAGCTCAACGGACTCATACCGTGCTGCGCCTGGAAATGCCGAAGCAAACTGCGCTCGCTGACATTGCAAATCTCGGCGAGCTCGCCAACGCTGATTTCCCGATGAAGTTCCTTCTCCAGGAAGCGCTGCGCCTTCTCGGTCATGCCATGTCGCGGCTTTTCCAAGAGCGCCTGCGAAATGTACGGTGCTTGGCTTTGCCGATCGGCGTCCATGACCATCAGGCGCGCGACCTGCTGGGCCAAGTCGTTGCCGCCGGCCTGGCCGACCATATGCGAGATCAGCGAGAAGATCGCCGTTGCCGCACCCGTCGTGTAGAAGTCGCCATCCTGCACGAGCATTTCGCTCGCATCGAGCTCGATGTCCGGAAACTGCCGACGAAATGCCGTCGCGAGCCACCAGGTTGTCGTGGCACGGCGCCCCGCCAACAATCCGGTTTGCGCGAGCAGGAATGTCCCCGTGCACGTCGCAGCCAGTTTCACGCCGCGAAGATGCAGCGAGCGCAGCAGTTCGACTTCCGGACCGGCGTCTTCGAGACGTCGACCAATCTGTTCGGCGCTGCCAATTCCAATGCCCGGGACCATGACGTAGTCGAGCGCGCGATCCGGCGACGACAGGCCTGAAATAGTCAGCCCCGCCGAGGTGGTGACTTCTCTCTGGCCACGGGCACCGATCATCACCGCCTCGAATCTTGGCGCCTTGCTGCCATCGCGAATTTCCGCGACCGTCTGCGCGATCTTGAACGCATCAATGGGCGCCGACGCACACGACATCATGATGCCGTCGATGGCCAGGATGCCGAGGCGGACCCGCCTCGGCTCCACGTCTTTCTCAACACTGGCAAGCCGCGCCATGATTAACGACCCACGTACAGCGCGCCGACATTGGCGGCCAGAAACTGCCAGGCGCTCGCTGGCACATTGAAATGCTGCTTGTCGGCATTACCGGTGCCACAGACACCGACATCGATTTCGGCAGACTGATTGGCAGCCAGCGCGGTGCTCGACGGCGCACGTAGCACGAGCTGACCATTGGCCGACTGGCTGACGTACCACACCCCCGGTGCGAGTTCGGCGCTGTCGCAGCTGGCCGGAATTGGCACGATCGAGTCGCCACCGGTCAGCGGCATAAAGCGGATGGACTTCAGGCCCGGATCAAACCGTGCCGCATAATGACTGGCGGCCACAAAAGCCGGGGACGCCTCACCCTGTGCGGGGAGGGTTTGCGCAACACCGGCTCCGGCAAGAGTCAGACCAAGGGCCAGCACGGAACGGGTAAACAGACGCATGGGAATCTCCTTTTCATCCTGGGAACCATTTCCCAGTGCGAGTACTTTGCTCCCAAATCCCCCATTAAAAGAGTGGCGGATCGGCGTAAGGCGTGGCGAAAAACGCCATTCTGGCCATTATGGCGAAATCCGCCATGGCCGTGGCGGAATTGCGATGCGGTGGGTGGAATGCTGTCGGGATTGCTTATTGCTCTCAGCAGGTTGTCAAATGGTGGACGGTCAGCTCAATCATGTCAGTGGGGCTGACAGCGATCTTCAAGTCATTGATTTACATGAAGACGCTATCAACATAGTTGATTGGCCGAAGTGCGCCGGTGGATTTGACCAATGACAGAATTTTGGTTCCCGAGATGCGCCCAAGAATCGGTGTTGTGCTGGCGTCAAAGGTCGCGGGAGTCGTTGGCGCCAGCAGTCGCGGCAGCGCGACCCTACACGCCGAGCTTTGTGGCGGCCACTGCGCCTTGTTGGCCTTGGCGTTTCGATCCAGGAACTCTTGCATGTGTCCGCTGTACCACAGCGCTCCGGGGTCGCTATTCGTGAACGGCGCACGCCGATGGAGTTCAGCCAGGAGTCCTTTGCAGACTCGATCCAGATGCATGGGGCTTACTACAGAACGATCGAGCGCAGGGAAAGAAACCTCAATTTGCTCATTCTAAAGTGGGTAGTCGAAGGTCCCTAAGTTTCTCTCGCCGACCAAGTTAAGAGCGCACCGCTCTGAGTCGATTTCCTGCGAATCGCCATCTGTCAATTTGGACCCATAGCATCAGATCGCCTGCGGCGCGCAGTCGTATACAACAGAGCCGATCGACTGCCACGACTATTTCTTGAGCCAGTCATCAGGGAACTTAACCAGCCTTTTTCTTTCCATTTGAACCGAGAGAAGCGCTCGCTTGTGTGAAACAAAATCCGGTTCCGCTGGCTTCTCGCGAAGCATTGTTCCATCAAGATGAATCAACAGTTCGATCGCTTTCTTAAGGCCTGCTCCATATCCGCCCAAATGTTGCTCTACGCTCGAGTGGACTTCCTTACGGTATGCATTCAGACCGAATAGCTGAAACAACACGAGTCGGTGGAAGGCAGATGGGTGGACCCGTCTGCTAGCGTCGCTCGATTCTGAGTGGCTGATTTCCAAGAACAACGGAAGAAAAATCAACGCTAAATCCTGCATCAGCAAGACACTGCAGTCGTTCAGGCCATAGAAGTCATCCCATGCTTGACTCGCTGATAGTCGGCCGATGTCAGCAAAAAATAGTTTGGCTGCATTGATATCGGCATCCACTTCCATTGCCTCTCGAAGTAAACGCATTTCATGAGGAAATGGCTTGCCTCCAATCGCACCGAGCTCGACAAACTCTGTGACAGACAGATGGAAAAGGTGTCCGCAGAGAAAGTGAGAGACTTCGTGATGAGCAATCCAAAGGCACCAAAGCTGATGAAACAATCTGGAATGGTCCTCGTCAGGTCGGGCCTGACAGATGGAAAGCGCATTCCTGTAGGGAACGTCACCATGCATGAACTGCGCCGCCTCATCTGTCCATAAGAAGAACTCCTCAGGAAACTCGATCCGCAGACGGCGATTCTGAAGCAACAGAATTCTTGGCGAGATGCGGTTCGACCGTGTGCATGAGAAATCAATCTGCCAACGCTCTGATCCAAGCGCCTTGCCAAGTTTTTCATCGACAGAGCGCACAGATTTATCGACCTGACTGACAATTGAACTCCAAAACTCTGGTGTTCGCTCCAGCTTTCCCGGGTATGTGCGCTGTTCCTGTTCCACGATAGCCTTGTCCGTCCTAAAGCGCGACTTCGCGCGACGTGAAAGCAACGATTCAAGTCTATCTGGTTCTACTCTGAATTTGCGGGCACCCCTAGCAAGGCTCATACTGAGCCGAAGGAGTTTTCATGTCCAAACGCAGTCGTTACAAAACCACGTCTTCGACGACGTCGAAGACGGCCTCATGTTCGTGCGCAATCGCTGGCCGTCCGTGACGATCTGGATCGGCGGCCATAGCCTCGGACCCCAGATCGCACTAATCTATTTGACACGTGACCCATAGTTGGCTGGCGGCATTGTCGTCACCGGTGGTTCGCCCTATTGGCGCATGTACCCGTTCCGCAAACTGCTCTGGGTGTCAATCGGCATTCTCGGTTTCCCGCTGCTGTCACGCATCGTTGATCACTTCCCAGGTACTCGAGTCGGCTTCGCTGGCCGCGAAGCCGCCGGTGTGATGATCGACTGAGCCAGACCTGCCCGGCAAGGCACCTATTGTCCCAAAGGTGTCCCCCACGACTTCGGACTATTCGACGTTTCTGAGCCTCATTTCTCGGTCAGAAAGCGGCTTCCCGGCAGTTTGGCGTTTCTGAAGTTCCTTCTCCCGCCCTCGCGGGTAAGAGCCAGGGAGGTGGTTACTTGCCACAAAACAGCGCCGCCCCATCCAGATCTACCACGAGCCGGGTGTCCGAAATGCACCGTCGCCACAACGTCCACGCGAGGCTATGCACATGAATTTCATGGCTGCGCTCGACTCCTATTACCCATAGGAGACAGATCCGTTGCTTTCCATCGATTTGGTACCCAGCTGACGCGCGGATCGCTCAGCGCAAGACAATGAGTATGTTGCAAGTCATGAACAGAGTGGCAACCCGGGAAAAGGGAACGTGCAAAGCGAGCGTGACCTGTCGAGTGTTCCCTGCAAATATCGGCGAAGCTGTTCATCAGTTCCGGCGATGTTTGACCACGACGCCGGTGCCGACTACAAGTCACGTCTGCTTTCGGCCAGAAGCGGGCATTGTCTGGTACGGTGCAGTCGTGAGTAGAGTCGGCTCTATTTGGACACCGGCCTCGCCTTCGCCTTCCGACGCGACCGGCGTGGCCGACTCGGCTTCTGAGCATTAGTTGTGCGCTTATCGAGGTCGACAAGAAACTCATCCAAATACGGAACTCGCAGCTCCAGGATCCGTTCAAAGAGATCAGCCGCCATTTCTTTGACCTCAGCGCCTTGTTCTTGCAACGTCAACGCAATCTGGACGAAATTCTCGCCAGCCAAGTTATAGCTTGCTGTGACCGACGTATGGCAGGAATTCAGGAGCGCGAGCGTGGCACTGCACACTCGCACTGGCTCGTAAGTCGCCATCTCCAGTAGACACTCCGAAACTCGATCAACTTTGGCTACCCCAATCTCGGGTCGCACAGCAAGCAGGTCCAGCAATTCAACACAGGTCCGGTCGGGTCCAAACGTTCTCGGATCAAACACGGTGGCCAATGCGCGCAGGACCGGTGTTGATCCGGTTTGCATCAACGCAAACAGGCGAGGATGAGCAGCTTTGCGAAACGCAGGTTCAGCCCAGAGTTCAGCAATGGCGAATGCCACTCCTAGCCGAAGCGCGTCTGAAACCCAGGGATAACCTTCAGGGGCGCAGGACGAATCGACGATCTCAGTGGCCCAGGCGCCGCCATGCGCGGCTATCGAGTGAAGGGCCGCTATCTCACCTGCGACCTGATCCGCGCGTGGTGACCCTTGGCCGAGAATTGTACCGACCCACCGCTGCACGTCAGTCGACGGCGCCCAGCGCTGCACATGTGCGAGAAGAAATGCTCCCTGACGACTCACGAACATATCGGGATACGCGGACACCAAGCGATCCAACAGATTAATGGCTCGCCTACGTTCGACCAGGTGCAGATTGACGAGGTCCGGCCAAAGCGAAGCCCAGACACGCCAGGACTCTGGCTTCTGTAAGTGTTCTTCGAGGGCACTTATCCAAGCGTCGGTATCAGGTGGCTCGAGGCAGAGCAATAGATGCGAAACCGCGGAGAGAAGCGGGAAATTTCCCGCTGGAAGGACGACCGTCAGATCGCCACCCCAGAGCAAACTTCGCGCATGTTCGAGCACGTAGGGTTTCCGCTCGTCCTCGGCATCCTCCGATCCCGTCACCTCGGCTACTGGTGAGTTCCTCAACCAATCTTTGAGGATTTCCACGACGCCTTTTGGCGGGTAAGTGGACTTCGATGCGCTCCGCACGGCGCCGGCAACGTCCGCAGTGAAATCACGGCTGCTGAATCCTTTCGCCACGAGCTGTTCGATCAGCTCATACAGTCTCCTTGAGTTCGACGAATCCTCGCTAAGCGCCCGAATAACGAATCCCGCCGGAATCTCATTCAACCCAGGGGCAAGCTGCAGCGCGATTCGAATACCGCGTTCCGGGTCGGCTTTTGTCAGCTTTTCTAGTTCGCGCCCTGCCTCAATTGCCCCGCCACTGCGGGAAATGGGGCGACGGCTGCGCGCAGAAATTCTCCAGTCCTGACTATCATCGAGCTCTCGAAGGATCTGAAGTATGTGCTCGTCCTGTGCCCGCGACATTTGCTCGGTGCTGACTGGGATACACACCTCAGTCATCTCGATATCGTGTCGGTCTCCATCGTCGACATTTCCAAGTGCGCGCTCCTCTTCCCTGAGGTGCTTGAGTTGGGCATCGGACAGGCAATCGACTGGAATAGCCTGTAGCAGGCGCAGCCTATGCTCTCGGTTCCATGTCCGCCTTCTTAGCCGTGTCTTGGCGCCATCCTCTGGGTAGTTCCGCCAACGGTTCCAGCCCTGAATATTGGATACGATTCTCTCTCTCTTGAATGGGTCCAGCAACGGCATTACAACTCGGATGAGTTCTTTCGTGTCGCCACTGGACCGACTGAAAGAGCCCAACAGCAGTCGACGCTCGTCGGCGAGAAGAAAGTCCGCCACTTCGTCTGGGAGTGACGTTGCGACCACTGTCATACCCCGCGCAAGCAACCGCTGAACGATCATCTGATCTGTGTCGGAGTATTGGCCTGCAAACGCAACAAACCGTCCAGGGTCGGAATTGGCGAGCCCTTCTATTGCTGAGACGACTGAATCGACGATCGGCCGCTCTCTGGGAAGGAGCTCATCATCCCAAATGTCGATTGCAGCTGACTCGCGACGGTACATTGCCTCGTCGCGGTAGTCGCTGCCCAACTGCTCAACCGATTTCACGAACCACGGCCAGATCTCTGCCAAGAACGCCGCCGGTGACGCTTCGGCGACGACCGGCAAGTCATAGAGCTCGTGCCCAATGAGTAGTTTTGTCAGCCTGTTTCGCAAGGATTCGGAGCCATCGGTCTTCCGCTCACCCTCCGAGCCAAGCTCCAGACCTTGCTCGAACCGATCAAGCCAAATGCGTACGATCCGTGGCGCATGTTCCGGCAGAGTCTCGCTCATGCGTGTGGCGATAGCGCTGATCGACCAAGGTTCTACGACCGATCTAGAGGCAATCCTTGCAAAGCGATTTGCGTCGTCGCCCGACCACTGCGGAAGTTGTTCCAGCACGAACATTGAGAGCGAATCGTAGCGCTCGCGCGGTAGCCAATGGCGATCGATCAGGCTTCGAACTGCGTCCGGTTCGACTGCTGCCACGCCGACAAGAAGAGGCAGGCATGTTCGGGCCTCATCAGGTTCGAGCATCATCACCTGGGGCACGAGGTGCTTCTGCAGGCAATTGAACCAGCCCGCACTTCCAGCTGTCGAAGCAAGAACACGCGGTCGCCATGTGATGTCGTTAGCGATTTGTAGGACTAGCCTTGCTTCGGCGGGCAACGGTGCCCGCGCCTGGCCCATGAAGTCGATAAGGAGCCCGCGTAAGTGAGGTCTTAGCGCGGCGCTCCAGAGCCTTTCTATTTCTCGTTGGTAGGCAGTTGCGTCGACGCTTCGCATGTAGCCTAGCGCGTGCCAAATCAACGGGCGAATTCGTACGCTCTGCTGGCGAGCGACTACTGCCTCTGTGAGACGACCTTCGCCGTCAACGAATTCGCGAGCGCGCACGAACTCGTAAAGCGTCTGATGACGAAAGCCCAGTCGGCCTTGGTCGGTGATCAGAATTCCGGCGGCCACGAGCTGACCTACGGCTTGTGCGAAGCCATCGAACCGTGACTGAGGAAGCCAAAGCACTTCCCGTTCGGCCATCATGGACGCAACCGCGATGACGACGTCCCGACGAAGGCCACTCGGATCGCAGAGCAAATGCTTCTGCCAGAGCGCATCCAGCATCTGTTGATAGCCCTCCAGAAGGCTGCCGGAGTCCGAGTCCTTAACCAGTTGCAGAAACAGGTCTAACGCGTGGGGAGAGCGCAGATCATCGCGGATCGACTCACTCCAGCCGTTTGCGGAGATTCCCCGCGCGCTCAACACTTCGGCTGCCTGCTCCCATGTCGGCAGAGTCAGATTGAGCACTTCCGCATCGATGGCCCTGAGGCGGGGGTCATGGCGGTGCTCAAACGAACGACAGGAGACGACGATATGAACGTTCGCTTGCTCTGACAAGTCTCTAACCAGTTGCAGAAGCACGCGCAGGCGGCCGGAATGTTGCACCACGAGCTCTGCCAGGGCGTCGAGCTGATCGACAATAACCACCACCGGTCGCGAGCGGGCCAGCTGGCGTACGCAGGAGATCACGTCGTCGGGAAGCTCCAAGGCCTTCGTCAACGATGCCCGATCAACAACCTCTTCCGGCAACTGATCCGCCTTGATCGCAAGAATCGCGCGAGAACTGTCGTACAGTGACTGCCCAAGGCGCGCGAGAAGAGCGGACTTGCCGCTCCCTGGATCCCCCAAAAGGAGGGTCACCGACTGGTCAAGCGAAGTGATGGTTGAACGCAGGGTGTCCAGCTCTTGGCGCTCAAGCCACTGGCCATCGGGAAGTACAGATCGCCAGGACAGCAAAGACGACGAAGCACTTGCAAAGCGATCATGGAGTTCATTCGGCGACCGGTGCGCGCCACGCTGGACCAGCGAGACGCCACGCTTATCGAGCTCCGTGAACAGGTCCTGTCGTCTGATCGGCGACGCCGAGAACGCTTGGCGGCGCCGTACCATTCGCTCGATTACGTCGTAAGCGATAGCTTCGTCCGTCGTCAGTGAAGCAAGCTCCTGGCGGTTGCGCGCCTCCCATTGCGCAGCTCCGAAGTGCGGACCGATGCCCAGAACGCGCGACCAAGTAAACGCGTCCGCCGGTGGCAGTTCTACTACCTTCGAGAGCTCCGACAAGGCGCTGCGAAGCGTTTTCGGCGCATGAGCGTCGAAGGTCGCATAGGTTGCATAGTCGCTGTGCGACTCGATGAGCTTGGCGAGATTGGAGAAAGGGCTGTGAGACCAGAACTCAACGCGCGCGCCCGTCCTGTCCCGAGTTTGTCTGAAGGCCTTGAGCAGTTCCTCGCGCATCAACGCGTCGGCGATCGCCCATGCGCGCTGATCAGGCTGGCTCTTCTTCGCCTGAATAAACAGCATGTTCGCATCGCCAAACGACACGATTACGTCGTCTACCGCCACCACCTCCGAATCGCCGGGTAGGGCCACGGCCTCGACTTCAACAGTTTCGACGCGACTGTCTACGAGCAGCTGGATGAGCCAATGGATGGCAACTCCAACCTGATACTCGTCTCCTCTGTGGGAACCACGTGCCGCCTTACTCATTGCGTCTGTTGTGAACCACGTTCAGACGAGTCTACTACGGCATGAGTCTCTACCTGCGCGCCTCGAGTATGGTGTGACTGCCGTATCGAAACCTGCGAAGGTCCGATTTGGGTCGACAGCGGACATGGCTAAAACCAGCCCCCAACTCTGACCGGAACAGCGCTCAAGCATTGCGGGCGCCTGCACCCTGCACCGACGGCTTCGACTAGAACTTGGACTTTAGATTCCTGGAAATGTCGTCAGTAACCAACGGATTGGCGGTATATCGCGTCATTTTGGACGCGACTCGGTTTGCGAACTATGTCCGCATTCGAGTCCAATCAATTGACATCACTGATGCACGTGCCGAACTGACAGAATTTCGCAATCCCGACAAATGTGGCTGTGGATCGAGCGCCTGGGACATTCTTGGAGGCGCTCCAACGTGTTGATTTTGCGATCTTTCTAGAGGTACATGAGCGGACCGCGCGAGCAATCACCAGTCCGTAGGGGTAGACTCCTGCGTCTGCCCGGCCCGGTGTTCACATCCGTCCATCACCCGCACTCAAGGCGACCGAAACAGGGGCAGACACAGAGGTCTGCCCCTACGGAATTGGCGCTGCGTGGCGGATTTGGCTACTCAGCGCTTGTAGCGATCCCGCAATTCGGTCTGATGCGTGCGGGGGCTTTGCGCCTTGCCTTCGATCCACATGGTTTCGGTAGGTTTGCCATCTCCGCTTTCTGGAACGACTCGCCGGCCCGAAATTGCCAGTCACTCAAACCCGTTCGAAAACAGAACAGGAACGGGCGGACATCCGATGTTGCCACCGGCATTGCAAGGGTCACCGATTGGAACCGCGGACATGGGGTATTCGATACCGTCGGCTACTCCGTCTGAATCGGAATCAGAAACAGATGGAAGCGTCCCCGCGACAAGCTCGTATCCATCGACCAGACCATCGGAGTCTGTGTCTGTTGATGGATACGCGTAACCGATATGCGTTGGGACACTTGAGACTGTTCCTGTGTACCCTTGAGATTCAAAGGTCGACCGTTCACTCTCAAGAAACACCGCACAGTCAGTCAGTGCAGCGCTGCACTTGCGATAAAGGCGCTGTGCGCCGGGCGGAACGCAGGATGGCTCAGGTGAGCAAGGCGCGTAGATATGACCTTGACAGGTAGTCTCTGAAATGCGGATTCGCTCGCGACGAGAGCAGGAAGCGCGCGTCAATTGGAGGAAACTGCGCCAATGTGACGAGAGGCGGCGGCCCCGGCGGAAGTGGTGAAGTACCGACGTAGTCGACAATGGTCTGGGGATCTGGCGCGTTTTCCTGCGCCAAAAGGAGAAACACGCTCTTGTCCTGAGCGAGCGCGCTCCACCCTTGAGCGGCAAGCACGGTCGTCAGCAGTAGGAACCGAAGCTTGGCTTTTCGAGCTCCAAAGTACACTAGGAACATCGAGAGCAGAAGTAGACCGACCCACGATAGGGTCGGTATGTCGCTTGCTGCACGCACCCGAACATTGAAGGTCGCTAGAGTTTCAGTAACTCTCGTTCCGAAAAAGTCGTCATATTCTCGGCGGATCACAAGTGTGTAGTCGCCAGGCTCGGGAAACGCCCCGATTCGCACGGGTCCGTCGAAAACCGGGTAAATGCATAGATTGTCATCCTCTGCATGTACTGAAAACGACACCCATTCAGCCTGAGCCCCTTGAACGGTAAACCTTGGCGGGTTTGGCCAAACGAAAAAGTCGTCACACACTCCATGCCGCAGTCGAATGTAGACGGGAACACCAGCAACTGCATCGGTAGTGATCAGCGTCGGCGGATCGACAAAAGCGGTCACCGATGATGGTGCTGCTACTAGGAGCAGTGCCAAGAACCACAACTTGCATAGAACCCGAGTCATTGAGAATTCTCTGGAATCGCGAATCGGCCTGGGAGAATTGGAAACGGCGCCCCCAAACGTCGGAAAAGGTTAGCATCGGGGCACGAACGAGGTCTCCTGACTTCGCGGGGTGTCGCCTTAGCAATTTCGTAGTAGGTACGCTTACGGCAGCCCACTTTGTTGTCAACCCAGAAGTGCTCCCCCTCGGTGACGCGACTGGGTTGCCGCTCGGACGGAATCCGAACGATCAACCCAAGCGCGATGTGCTGAGCAGATTTTTGTGGGTGCGCACCTTTGAGTCTGAATCGAGGCGTCTGAAGGGCAAGTGCGAGTTGTTGTTTCTGAACTAACAGTCGGTTTCCTAGTCAAAGCGTGTTTACCCAGCCACTTGCCGTTAATCGCGGTTCACATTTTGCGAAAGGTGTTTAGCGATCCACAGCCGATGACCGGAAGCATGAACGAGTATACGAAATGGAACCAATTTGTTGAGTCGAAACCCCTGCTGATGCGTGGCAACCGGGAGGACGAACTTTGGCGCGAATTCAAGAGCGAGAACGGCTTCAAGCCTGATGACTTCGAGGTGCGTCCTCCCTGGTGTATCGCTGGCGCGGAGGACAACGAGTGGGCAACTCAAGCCTTCCTCGGAGATCGCCGACGCCAAGCCGCTTGGGCCCTCGCAGGCTATCTGGATCGTCCGTTCGACTTCGCGTATCTGTGGCTCGATCTCGCCTGCTTCAACGGGTTGCTAAAGCACTCAAGGCTCCCCTATACCGCCCAGAGGACAACGGGAGCGCTGAAGCGGGAAGCAAAACAATATGCTAAAGCGCTCACGAAGGTAAACGACGAATTGTCCAGCTGGCCATTCAGAGGAATCTTGGGCATCGGAGACCTTCTTCGGAACAGCGACTACCAGAACAGCGTGACGCTACCCGCCAAAGCCGCCAAATATTCGCCCGAGCAAACGCATATCGCGGTTCAACTCATGATCGCAGGCGCTCGCCAGCAGATCGAATTGCCGCTGGCCGGAAGTGACTCCCTGCTTACGCGTGCCGCCGCGACGCTTCTGAATTGGGAGCCGCCAAAGTCCTTCATTGATCGTCCGAACAAGCCCGGTGCCAAGCCTCGCTACGCGGCTCGTTTGCTCGATCATGTGTTGGGCCAACACGGCGGCGCGATGCCGGCGCCAGCTCGACTGCGCCTAATCGCAGAACTCGTCCAGATTCTAAACGAGCTAGGTGAATGGAACGAAGATCCATGGACTGAGGAACAGGTTAGGCGCTGCCTCGACGGTAAGTCGAAGGCGCCACGCTAGGTTAGCGACGGAATGCGGTCTCCGCTGGTGATTTGATCGCGCTGCCGACCGTGTCGGTGGCGGGCCTAGCCGGTGTCCGCCAATCCAGTAGGAGGACATATATGTCTGCGACGACGAACATGGCTTGCCAAGTTCCACTCATTTTGCGGCAGCCGCGTTTTGCCGCGAGTGCACCCTCGCAGTTGCTGTGGCGACCGTTTCATCGGTGCGCCATTCTTCAGGAAAAGGTGTCAGTAGGCATCGGATTGCCTGCAAACACTGTCAGTAGGGCACCGCATTTGGTCGGCAGACAGAGCCGTGCCCGCAGCAAGCGATTGACATCGCTGATGCCGAGAACTACTGACGCCATTTCCTGTTCCCGACACTTGTTTCGATCCGCCGGACTCAGACGGAATTGCCGCGATAAGTTTCTGATTATTCGACGTTTCCAGGCCTCAGTTTTCGGTTAGTGAACGGCTACCCGACAGTTCAGAGAGTCCGAAATCCGCTCCCCCGCGCTCGCTGGCGTGGGCCAGGGACGGGGCTACTTGCGGCAAGACAGCGCTGCCTGGTCCAGATCCGCCACCAGTTGGGTGTCCGAGATGCACTCGCACCTGCTCAAGTTTGAAAGCAAGATCTCGCTCCTCAAAGAAGTCACCGGCCGCGTTGCGAACCGGGACAACCCCATGTAAATATTCCGCCGTCTCGCACCAACAGGCAGGGATTTGGGGTACGGTCCACAATCGGGTTCGTATCGGCAACAGAATATAGGACCTCCAAGTGGTTCCGAAACTAACAGGCGGCGCTCCACAAATTGACATGCAAAGTTCCTGGAGTAGAAGCGACGTAACTTATCTCGGACTCCGCACCATTTGGTCGCGCCCTTCATTTCTTTTTGCCGTTGCGACCAAGAGAGGACCAGTGTTCATGAGGATCGATTCTGAGCCATACGGCGACAACGAGCGATGCGTAGTGGTGGTCAGATCGGAGGCCTTCATAAAATTGTGGCGGCAAAATCATCTGGGAATTCATTTCGATGTTGCCTCGAAAGATCCTGATACTTGGCCTCTCGACTACAAATACGCGTCCGCGGAACGAGGGTTTGCAGTCGGCGAAGCCAATCCAGTGCCATTGGCAGATGTGAGTTGCCACGAAGATCCAGCTGGCATCCTCCGGTCCGATCAAATCTCCATCCACAAATCGTCATCTCATCGCTCGTTACCACACTTAGGGAGGGTCTGAACAAGTCGGTTTTTGGCGATGGATTCCGTCCTCCGGATTCTCAGGCGGGTTTCGGTCGGTGATCCGTTAAGTATCCTTCCTAATCGGTATCGTTCTTCACTTGGGAAAGCGGTTCTGGCGCTACTTTGCCCCTCTTTCGTGATCAGCTCGCGAACTTCGGGCGCAACTCCCCTGCAGTTTCAAGTAGCACTTTTCTGACACGATGCAAATTGGCCAGCGCGAACAGGGTGACGATGTGACTGGTGTTCTTGGCCAATCCCTTGAAGCGCGCCTTGTTGTACCCAAAGAAGCACTTCACCTTCTGAAACGCATGCTCGACTCGCGCGCGAACCTGCGCCTTCCTACGCTCGATCTTCACGATATTGCTCTTTGCCCGACCTTCTTCCATCGCCTTGATCGCGCTTCGGCGCATCGCAATCCTCCACTCAGGGAAGCGCTGCTTGCGCGGATGGTTCTCGCGCATGTTTTTGTCGGCGCCCTGGTAGCCCGCATCTGCCCATACTGTCTCTTCCTTGCCGTGCAGCAGGCTTTCAACGTGATCAACATCGGCATCATTGGCTGCCGACGTCACCACTGTGTGGACCAGACCACTGTCAGCATCCACGCCAATATGCGCCTTCATGCCGAAGTACCACTGGTTGCCCTTCTTCGTCTGGTGCATCTCAGGATCCCGCTCACCGTCTGAGTTCTTCGTCGAACTCGGTGCCGCGATGATCGTCGCATCGACGATCGTGCCACGCTTCAGCAGCAAGCCCTTGCGCGACAAATGACCGTTGATCCGCTCCAGTATCGACGAAGCCAAATCATTCGTCTCAATCAGACGCCGAAAGTTCAGGATCGTCGTCTCGTCTGGAATGCTGCCGCTCAGCGTCAGACCGGCAAAGTTCCGAATCGACACGATCTCATACAGCGCTTCTTCCATCGCCGGATCGCTCAACCCAAACCAGTTCTGCATCAGGTGAACCCGGAGCATCACTTCAACGGGGTACGGGCGACGGCCGCGACCGGCGACCGGATAAACCGACTCAATGTCCTTCAGCAATGCTGCCCACGGCACGACTTGCTCCATCTCGGCTAGGAATACCTCCCGACGCGTCTGCTTCTTCTTAGCCGCATATTCCGCGTCACCGAAACTCATCTGGTCCATGCTGAAATAACCTCGCCGCAACACCTGTATCTAACCAGAAATTGCGGGACTTGTTCAGACCCTCCTTAGGCATCTCGAATGGTGTCACTCGCAGTATTTGGCTTATGAGCAATGGCGCTTCGTTGTTTCCGGTGTCATGCCGTCTCGGCGAGAACGCCAATCTCCTTGCTAAAGAGGCGGGGGTAAGTGACTTTCCGGTACTAACTGTGGAACAGTTGTTCCGCTAGTTGAGGTCGGGAGCTCGGAGAGCCTCACTCGACCGGAAGACAGGTTTGCGCCAATGCAGGGCCTATCCAACGGTTTGTCCATACTGCCGAGTAGCCCACAACTCCGATACAACGCCCAACTTCCAAAACACCGTTGGCTAGTACGCCGAAGGCCGGCGAGTGGTTGCGGCGTTGTCGTCCGCTCTTGTTCTGCTCCATTCCTCATGGGCGTATCATCGCCCGCGGAAGCAGAGATTCAACTCTTCGCGCTGTGCAGATTTCCGGGGTCAGCTCTTACCTTTCCACACAGACTTAACATTGCCCCAATCAAGTGACGAACAGAACAATGGGATTGGCGCATGAAACCTTTGGCGCAATTCGGAGTCGTTTCACGTAACGCAAGCGTTCATTGCTAGGGCAACTGTTAGCTCTTACTCTGAATGCCAAGTGCCTCTTCGAGTCCGAATGCCACAAGCGCTTGCAGAATGACCTTAGAGACGGGAGTCATCCGATTGCTCGCATCGAGAAGAAGCTCTCTAACCTTCGCTGCCCATTCCCGCTCTGCTGCAAGTTCCCCATCAATGCGACCGCGTTCATACCGCAACTGCAATGCGAATATCGCAGCCCGCTGCTCTTGCGGATGTAGATCCAAGAGCTTTTCAGTGAACCGCTGCGGATCAAGAGAGGCCAGTACGGGAATATCGTAGAACTCGTTGTCATCGTGATTTGTCAGACAGATCCGCCGCGTGAAGAGAGACACGTCGTTTGCCATGTTCGCCAACAACTGCTCCGCAATTTCGGGGCGTCTTTCGACGTCTTGATCCCGACGCTTCTCGTCGAGATAGTCGCGCACCTCCCGATACTCCGACGTATCGGCTTGGTGAATGGCAAGCCCATCATATGAGTCGAACGAGAAGCGGGTGAGGCTTTCATGCTTTGACGGCAACTCGAGTCCGCGGTTGCTGTAGAGGAAATCGATATAATCTTTACATTCTCCGACCACTTCTCGTTTGCTCCTCGAAATGGCACCAAGGTTTGCGAGCCACAGCCTGAGTCCAAACACATGAAGCATTTCTCCGGTCACTACGAACTCGTGATTGGTAAACGCACGCTCCATCTCTGCAATCGCGCCATTGACCTCTTCCTCTTTCCTTTCATGAGCGTTCCATACGGTACGCCACGACGGTTCACGTGCCACTGTCATGAAAAAGGAACTTCGGTCTAGATCTTCACGAATTTGGTCCTTATCTACGAATCCTCTAACGATCACGTTGACCAGAGTTTCGTCGGACAGGATGGTTGAAGCTAGGTTTACTGTCGGATATCGGCTGTTTGCAACGTAGATTCGAGGTGGCGGTACTTCGTGAGACTCTCGCTTCATTGAGTACACGAACAGGTTTGAAAACCGATCTTTTAGGTCATCGCAAGTAAGCCTCCCAACCTTGATTTCGAAAGACAGCGCAAATAGCAACCCCATTAGTTCTGCCATCGCTTTGTCGTTGGCTCGGTGTCGATCCTCGAGACACGAATGAACTCGCCCGAAATCCCATATCGTCTGTTGAAGCACCCGAAGATTGTTCAGTTCACATTTGTGATAGATGTCCGAAATCAAAGAGGAGTTGGCCTGCACAGCGGACCGCACTAGTGCGTTCTGGATCGAGTCAGTAAAACTATCCATAGCGTCATTGAATACCGACTGCACATGAAAAGTCTTTCCAATCAATTTCTCCCGAATGCGTCTGTATCCCTCTGCATCCTTGATCTCCGCTTCGTTGGCGATGATTATTACCTTGCGACCATCATGCTCAACAAACCCGTTGATGTATCCCATAACTGCGTTGATCGGCAGTTCACACCTCTCCAAGTCGTCGAATATGTAGAGATCTGTACCGGCCCTATTGATAAATTCCTTCGTCTTCAGGTCAATCTCGATATTGAGATACTTGCCTATTGTCTTGAGCGCACGACCTCCGATTTTCGCACCCTTGCTCTCAAGAACGGGGTACATCGACCGAAAGATGGCATCGTCTATCTCATCGAACGAGGTAAGGCCATAAAGGCTCACATAAACATGCTTGGGCTCACCGTTGGATGGCGAGTTGACGATGCTCTTCACAAAGAACGTCTTTCCGATTCCCCATGGACCGTCCAAGAGAACTGCAAATTGTGGCGGAACTTGGAAAGACAGGTAGTAGGACAGGAAGTCTTTGATATGTTGGTTTGGATTCATTGTCGCACTCCTATCTCGAATGCAGTGGTTCGATTCCGGAAGTATGCCTTCACTACCTGAAACAGTCTTGCCTTGTTGCATATAGGTCTCTTTGACAATCGCGACCAGCAATGGACCTAATGAACAGGTCACAAGGCTAGAGCAAACGTATGAAACGGCAAACGAAACGGATGGAGTTTGTTGCGTCCAATTCTCAACTGGTGCGTGACCACCGCTAGGACGAGCTCTGTTGCGAGTTTAAGAGCGAGCATGGATTCAGACCTGATGACTTCAAGGAGCGCCCTCCCTGGTGCGTCGCCGGCGCCGAGAGCAACGAGTGGGCGGCCCATGGATTCCTTCAAGGTCGCCGACGCCAGGCCACTTGGGCCCTCGCAGGATAACTAGATCGTCCGTTCGACTTCGCCTGCTCGTGGCTCGAATACGCCGGATTCAACGGACTGCTAAAGCACTCACGGCTCCCGAATAACGCGCAGAAGACGACGGGAGAACTGAAAGGGGAAGCAAAGCGATATGCGAGAGCGTTCACGAAGTTGCACGACGACTTGGCCAGCTGGCCTTTCAGAGGAATCTTGGGCATCGGAGACCTTCTTCGGAACAGCGACTACCAGAACAGCGTGACGCTACCCGCCAAAGCCGCCAAGTATTCGCCCGAGCAAACGCATATCGCGGTGCAACTCATGATCGCAGGCGCTCGCCAGCAGATCGAATTGCCGCTGGCGGGAAATGACTCCCTGCTAACGCGTGCCGCCGCGACGCTTCTGCAATGGGAGCCGCCAAAGTCCTTCATTGATCGTCCGAACAAGCCCGGTGCCAAGCCTCGCTACGCGGCTCGTTTGCTCGATCATGTGTTGGGCCAACACGGCGGCGCGATGCCGGCGCCAGCTCGACTGCGCCTAATCGCAGAACTCGTCCAGATTCTAAACGAGCTAGGTGAATGGAACGAAGATCCATGGACTGAGGAACAGGTTAGGCGCTGCCTCGACGGTAAGTCGAAGGCGCCACGCTAGGTTAGCGACGGAATGCGGTCTCCGCTGGTGATTTGATCGCGCTGCCGACCGTGTCGGTGGCGGGCCTGGCCGGTGTCCGTCAATCAAGTAGGAGGACAGTCATGTCTGCAACAACGACATTGGCTCACCAGATCTCACCCATCTTGCGGCAGCCGCGACTTGTGGCGAATGCGATTTCACGATGGCTGTGGCTACCGTTCCAACGCTGCAACGTTCTTCAGGAAAAAATGTCAGTAGGCATCGGATTGCCTGCAAATGCTGTCAGTGGGACACCTCAGTTGTACAGGAAGAGGGGGCGCGCCCGCCGCAAGCGACTGAAATCACTGGCGTTGAGTGTTACTGACGCCATTTCCGGTTCCCGACAGCCGGACTCAGGCGGAATTGCCGCAGTAAGCTTCTGATTATTCGACGTTTCCGGGCCTCAATTTTCGGTCAGGAAACGGCTTCCCGACAGTTCAGCGAGTCCGAAATCCCCTCCCCCGCGCTCGTGGGGGAGGGCCAGGGAGGGGGTGACTTGCGACAAAAGAGCGCTGCCTGGTCCAGATCCGCCACGGGTTGGGTGTCCGAAATGCACCCGCTAATCTCTTGCGGGATGATCCACACGGAGTGGCGGGTTGAGGCCAATACGTCGCTGAAAGGTGTCATCACCGAGGTGGAGGCAGAGCTGCGAGATTCGGCTCGCCTCTTGTCGTTCGTTTCTCGCGCTTCCACGCCGTGGTCACGAATAACAGTACACGCCCGTTTTCGTCGATGCGCTCGACCTGGGTGCGCTGGGATTTGGGTCCGCGAGGCGGGAAGCCGGTTGCCGCCCTGCGTACCACCCGAGAGTATCGACCTCATATACCCTTGCGCTGAAGCTGCAAACAGTGGCCAATAGAAACAAAGTCTGCTTCATGTCTTTGGCTCCGTGCTTTGACGCGTCTGCGGTTCTAGCCATTTGCAGAAGGCGATCCGCTCATCAACCCGGAGGGCGCGATCTTCGATGTCAGGCGATCGGTACTCGGACAAGTAATCCGGTATCACCGCTTTCGCCTCTTCGTATGCTTTATTTGCGTCCGCCAACAGCCAAAGCGATTGGTTGACAAATCTCCGGGACCTCGTCTGCGCATACTCGGCTGGCACCGTGTCCCATTGCGGGTCACAAAGATAGTCATAGGCATGCATCGCGCGCTCGTAGTCAAGCAAGTTCAGCAGCCGCTGATCATCAAAGCCGATCTTGACCGCGCCCTCGTTTGGACAGGTCGCACCAACACCAGGTGCAGCGGCGTACTCTGGCAAGGTGCGCCGCTTCACCCAATACTCCTGGCGGCCACCGGGTTCGAACGGGAGGTGGTTCATTTTGTCCTTAATGCGCTCGGCGGAGAAAGTCTTCTTAAACAAGGTGGTGGTCGATAGGCCACCGAGGTCAACATACTCATATCCCAATGAGTGCAGGCGCTCGAACCAAGCCGGATAAGCATTGCGCTCATGAACTTGAACCACGACTTCCGCAATCACCAGGTTCTCATCCTTGGGGTGCAGCTTGAACTGCAGCGGCTGGTAGTCGCGTTTAAACATCATGGCCGATTGTGCATACACCCATCCCTCTTGCGGCGCGGTGCTTTGAAACACACCATTGGCATCGGTGCGTCCTAACACAGCACCGACACAGGGACGAATTCCGCGGGCGGTCGCTTCGCCATACCAAAGGAAATTGATCCACACCCCTTCAATACCCTTGCCGCTGTCTGGGTCAATGATTTCCCAACGCAAGGTCTGCTGCTGCTCGCTGCAAGCGGCGAGTGCGGGGATTAATAAGAAAAACAGTCGGTGAATGAGTGCTCGCATGATCAGAGTCCTGAAATACGCCATACGCCAAGGGGATCGCCCTCCAGTGCTACCGTGAAGCCGAGGTAGTCGCCAGGTCGCTGATCATCTGGCACGGCAGCGACCAACTTGGCACTGTTGTCGGCAAGTCGACACTACTGTCGAGATCTCCTGATCCCGACATTGCGAGATCGCTCATGCTCGCGAACAATGCACCGTTGGTACAGCTGTCGTGGCCCGAAAACGTTCCGACTTTACGCTTTCTTGGATATCGACTCACCACGAATACGAGACGCCGTTTTTTGTCGCCAATCCGTATGGGCAGACTCCTGTGTCTGCCGCGCCCGGTGCGGCCAATGTGCGCCAACCGCCGTCAGGCTCTCGGCGACAGGGGCAGACACAGAGGTCTGCCCCTACGGAATTGGCGCCGCGCGGCGGATTTGACCTTTCAGCGCTTGTAGCGATCCCGCAATTCAGTCTGATGCGTGCGGGGGCTTTGTGCCTTGCCTTCGATCCAGACGGTTTCGGCGAGTGTGGTGACTTCCAACGGATCGCCGGTCCACAGCACCAGATCGGCGAACTGGCCGACGGCAATTTCGCCGCGGTCGGTAATGCCGAACGTGCGCGCGGGCACTGACGTGATCGCCCGTAGGCCGGCCTGCCAATCCAATCCGTGCGCCACGGCATTGCCGGCAGCTTGGCGGACTTTGCGGGCGTTATGGGCGGCATCGCCACTCAGGTAGAACGCTAATGGCACGCCCGCCTGGTTCAGCCAATTGGCGGTTTCGAGTGATGCGCCCAGGGAATCGAAATCGTTCGGCAGGTTCACAAGTGGATCGAGCACGACGGTGACCTTTTCGGCGGCCAGACGATCGCGCAGCTGCCAGGATTCGATGCCGCCGATAATGACGGGCTTGATGCCCTGCGTCTTGGCAAAGTCGAGCACGCGGCTGATATCGATCGCACGGTTGACGTTGAACGCTACGCGGCCGCCATCGGCATATCGACGCAACGTCGCACGACCTTGCGCGGTGAGCAGGCCATTATCGGTAACGGCTGGCGCCTTCGCTTCGACGAATGCCTCGCGCAGCAGCATGAGCTGCGCCGCGCGGGAGTTGCCCGTTAAAGGCGATGCGCCGGTCCCAAACGCGATGAACAGTGTTTCGGAATTGCTGAGGAACTGGCTCCGCCCATCGAGCAATGCCGCGCCACCGAGGCCCGAGAACAGGGTGCCGCCGGGCAATGAATTGGGCGCGACCACATCGAACGTCACGCCTTCGACGCGCTGCACCGGAATGACCACAGACTCTGGATTGTAGGCATCGGCCACGTTGAACTCGGGTCGATATTCCTGCTCGCCTGCTGGCACTGTCGCACTCGGCGTGTAGGCCGAATCCACCGTGCCAATTTCGAGGGACACATCCTCGATGCCGAGCGCATTGACGCCGCCGAACAAGCCGGGGCTCAGCGGCTTGCCCTTTGCATCGACGATTTCGGCGTTGGCGGCCACCAAGTCTTTGCCGATCGCGGCAATGCGGCCGTTATGGATCAACACATCGGTGTCAGTCAGTGTTCCGGCCGACGACGCGGTGTGCACCGTCGCGTTTTGAATCAGCACGTCGGCGGCGCCTGCTTGGCCCACCCATGCGCCAGCTATTGCGACACTCAGCAGCGAACCACGGATCTTGAACGTCAATTTCATGGCTGCACCTCCGTGCCCAGGCGGAAATCTGAAACGTGCTGCTTCTTGGGATCGGTGCGCGCGTACACTTCGGCGCCGTCAATGAATACCGAATCCGGCAACGCGTACACACTGAATGGATCGCGGTTCCACAGCACGAGGTCGGCGCGCTTGCCCGCCGCGATCGTGCCGGTCTGATCCAGAATACCCATGGCCTTGGCGGGGTTTTCGGTCAGCCAGCGGATCGCGTGCGCCGAGTCAATGCCATAACCCATTGCGTTGCCGCGCGCCATGGCCTTCGCTGCTTCCTGGTTCAGACGCTGAATGCCCTCGGACGAATCGGAATGCACGATGGCGCAGCCATTCTTGACGCGATCGACAATCGCGATGTTTTCCTGGACACCTTCGAACGCTTCCAGTTTGAAGCCCCACCAGTCGGCCCACATCGCCGCGCAGGTGCCATTCTCGGCGAGCAGATCGGCGATCTGATAGGCCTCGGTCGCATGGTGGAACGTGGTGATCTTGAAGCCAAATTCTTTCGCCAGATCGAGTTGGTTGGCCATCTCATCGCTGCGATAGCAGTGGTTCTGAACGAGGATCTCACCTTTCAGCACGCCCGCCAGCGTCTCGAGTTTCAGATCGCGATGGGGCGCCTTGGGCGGCTCGCCCGGCTCCTTCTGATCCTTGCTCTTTTTCTTGCTCGATGCCGCCTCAGCCTGCTTTTTGGTGTACTCGGCCAGGGCCTTGTCGTAGCGCTGCCAGTCGTCAAGATACTGCTGCGCGTCAGCAAACGCCTGACGATAGCCGGCGACGTTGCCCATGCGGGTTTGCGGTGCGCGGCCGAGCGAACCATACACGCGCTTGGGGTTTTCGCCGCACGCCATTTTCAAGCCATGTGGCGCACCCGGAAATTTCATCTGCTGATAAGTCTGCGCCGGGACGTTGCGCACGGCGACGGCACGTCCGCCAATCAAATTCGCCGAACCCGGCAGAATCAGCATGCTGGTGACGCCCGCGGCGCGCGCAGCATCAAAGCCCGGATCATCCGGCAGAATGCTGTGCTCGGCCCACACACCCGGCGTGACCGGGTCGGTCGCTTCGTTGCCGTCCTGATGCCCTTGCAAACCGGGGCTTGCGTACACGCCGAGATGGGAGTGGATGTCGATGATCCCGGGTGTCAGCACGCGACCGCTGCCGTTGATCTCGGTAACGCCCGCCTCGGCCGTCAAATTGGCACCGACCGCGACAATCTTGCCATCGCGCACGAGTACATCGCCGGATTCGATCTTGCTGCCATCACCGATCAAGACCGTGGCATCGCGAATCAGTAGGGGCGTGGATGGCAACGGCTGATAGGTCGACGGGAAGGGCTCGCCGGCAGCAGCCAGCGTGCTGAGAAACAAGCTTGCCCACAGCAAGCGTCGTGGATGGTTGAATGGCATGGCAGTCTCCCTAGGGAAGCCGCGACTATGCCAGAGTACGTCCACCGTGCGAGCCATGACCCATGTCACAGACCATCAACACGACCGTTTCGGGATACTCCGGTACACCGCTCGCCAAGAAACTCGGTCTGAAGGCGGGCCTCATTGCGTGTCTTGATCAGGCGCCAGATGGTTATGTCGATCTGCTTGGGAACGACGCTCTCGGCGTGGTGTGGCATGCCCGCATGCATCCCGGGACGGATTGGATGCAGGCTTTCGTCACCGAAGCCAAAGTGCTGGCCGATCTGTTGCAGACGGCGAGACGCGTGCTACCGGAGCACGCGTCGCTCTGGATTTCGTGGCCGAAAAAGACCAGTAAGCGCAAGACTGATGTGACGGAGGACCGCATCCGCGAGCTCGCGTTGCCGCTTGGTTGGGTCGACATCAAAGTCTGTGCGGTGGACGAGGTCTGGAGCGGGCTCAAGCTGGTGGTGCGTAAAGAGCTTCGCAGCAAGAAGTGAGCGGCAGCCACTCCGGACCCGCACCAGGTTGACGGTTGCCGGTCCTGTGCAACAACGGCGCAGGCGCTTGATCAACGGAACCGACGCAGTCCAACCAGGCCGATCACACCGAGCAGCATCACCGCTGCCAACAGAGCCCACGAGCTCAGCGCTGGAACAAAACTGGACGTCCCGACCGAGACGTCATCAATGAAGAAATTGCAGGCGTCCGTGCCCAGCACGGCACTGGGGCCCTTGCCCCCACTGATGATCGAGAAAAATGCCAACGTGACCGTCTGACCACTGAACTGGCTGATATCCACCGAGATGGGCGTGTAGCCGGTACCGATGCCACACAGCGGGCCGGCGCCGTGAGCACGCCAGACGGTGGTGCCGTTGATGCGGGCCTCGACAAAGTCGGTTGCGGCGCCCGAACAGACCGGCGCCTGGAACGCAAAGTTGAGCTTCAAGACGTCCGCGCTCGGCAGCGTGACGGTTTGCGCCACTTCGCCGGTTTCGTCCGCGTCGATGCCCCCAAACCACACCCACCAATCGCCCGTATTCACGGGTTGCGCACTGTTGCCGGTGCCACATGCGTCGACGGTGCAGAGTGGGGTATCAAAGTTGGTGGAGGACTCCGACCAAACCGGGTTCGGCGTGCCTGACTCAAAACTCGGGTCGGCGACAATCGTGCTGCCATGAGGGTCACGCGGCGTGCCCGGAAGCGGCGCACCCAATTTCACCGCGGCTGCGACGGTCACATCAGCCAGCGTCAGCAGCGCCAAGAGCAGTCCGGTTTGAGTCAGAAGGCGCATGTCGCAGTCCTGGTCGGCGAGTTGAATTCAGTCGGCAAGACTACCTGAAGTGGCATTCGATTCGCACCGGTCTTCGTCCCAGCGCGGTGCGTGTTGGAATTCAATGGCAATGGTAGTCGTCGGCACGAAATGCAGCGCCGACGACGTACTCCCGCGTCCGGCCCGGGAACAAGGCCACGACCCGTCCGTTTGCGGCGCGATACCAGCTCTGGCACTGCGCCCACACCGAGCCTTGCAGACGCTGCTGCAACGCGTCGTTATGCCGCGCAAATGCCGCGGCAGCGACTTCCACCGCTCCGTTGCCAGCGTGCGCCATGGCCGCCAGTGCATGCTGGACCGCGGGCTCGATGAACAGCAGGGTGCTCGTATGCCCTGTGGCTGTATTGGGGCCGAGCATCAGAAAGAAGTTCGGGAAATCCGGCACGGTGATGCCATGGAACGCCGACGGACCCTCCTGCCAGCGGTCGGCCAGGCACGCGCCGGAGCGACCGCGAATGTCCACCGATGCCAGCAACCGGACGGTTTCGAAGCCCGTCGCGCACACCAGCACATCCACATCCAGGATGCGACCGTCGGCCAGCCGCACGCCATGCTCGATGACCTCGCTGATCGGGCCGGTCTCCAACACGACGTTTGGCCGGCGGAACACCGGGTAGTAGTCGTTCGCAAAAATCAGGCGTTTGCAGCCGAGCGGGTAGTTCGGCGTCAGCAGTGCCCGAAGAGGTGCATCAGAGAGCTGCCATTCTCGCAACCGCCTCGCAATCGCCAGCATGAGCGAACGCCCAACGGTGCCGTCGTCAAAGCCACTGCGCACCCATTCGAGAAAGCGCACCCAACTGGCGCGCACCATGGGGGCATAGCCCGGGACGCGCGCCAGCCCGCGGTCAAACCACCGGTAGCGCCGACCGAGCCTCGGCAGAATCCAGTTTGGCGTGCGCTGCAGTACCGTGAGATGCCCGGCTCGTGCTGCCAACGGCGGGATCAGTTGCACGGCCGTCGAGCCGGTGCCGATTACCGCCACGCGCTTGCCCGTCAGATCGACTTGATGATCCCATCTTGCCGAGTGCAGGCGTGTCCCGGCAAATCGGTTCAGCCCCGGAATGTCGGGCCAGCGCGGTTGGTTCAGCGGCCCGGTGCTGCACACGAAATGCCGGGCATGAATCACCTGACCACAGGCCGTCTCGCAGCGCCAGCGTTTCTGGTCCGGTTGCCAATGTGCAGCTGTCAATCTGGTGTTGAATCGGAGATGCGGCAGCAGCCCTTCGCGTTCGGCCAAGCGCTGCTGATAGCGCTGAATCTCACTCGCGCTGGCGAATCGCTGCTGCCAGTCTGGATTCGGCGCAAACGAAAACGCGTAGGCCGGCGCAGGCACGTCAACCTGGGCGCCTGGGTACGTGTTGTCCCACCAAGTGCCGCCCAGGTTCGGCTGCTTTTCCAGCGCCAACACATCGTGCTGACCGCGCTGCTTGAGTCCGCGCAGCATGCAGAGCCCCGACATGCCCGCGCCCATGATCAGCACCTCCAGCGTGCGCTCGCGCGGCGGCTCGGTCGCATCAAGAACCGACAACAGTTGCCGCCCGAGACAACTCAGCGCCGCATTAGCCGAGGGCAGGGTATTGGCATGTAGTTGAAACACATGCCAGCGACGCAGCCAGCAATGGCCTTCGGCGCTTACGCCCGCGGCTTGCATCGCCGCCACAAGCCGCTCGCAACTTGCCGCGAGCAACTCTTGCTCGCCAAAGTGCACGAAGGTGGGCGCCAGCCCTGAAAGCGAACCAGCGATTGGCGATGCGGTTGGCAGGTCCGATGGGGGCTTGCCAAGCCAATGTCCGAAGCAGTCCGACAGCCAGGCTTGGCTGAGCATCGGGTCCAAACGCTCGGTCCGTCCATCGACCTGAACCGCCAAGTCCGCCACGGGCGATAGCAGTCCCAATGCCGCCGGGCCTGGCAACCCGCGATCGCGCAAACGCTGCGCCAACAGCAACGCGAGCGTGCCGCCAGCGGAATCGCCTACGACCAACACCCGCCGGCTTTCGGCTAACGCCAGAAAGGCGGCCTCGGCGTCGTCGATTGCTGCCGGCCACGGGTGTTCCGGCGCCAAACGGTAGTCGGCCGCAAAGACAGACAAACCGGTGTCGCGCGCCAGCCTCATGGCCAACGGTCGATGGGTGCGCGGGCTGCCGACACAAAAGGCGCCGCCGTGCAGATAGAGCACGACGGCGTCGCGGAGATTTGCCGCGTGCGCCGGGTGCAACCACTCGCCGGGGAGGCCGGCGACGGTGGCTGCTACAACGTCGATTCCGGGCGTCGGCCGATTCAACCAAGACAGCCAATCCAGCCAGCGCCGCTGGGCGCTGATCGTCCAGCGGGGAGACAACAGCGGCTTCAACAGCAGGCGAATCAGCCAGCGATAGACGAACGCCAGCAAACACTCGCGGAACGGGGCATCCGTGGCGAGCGTCGGATCATGGTCATGGCGCGTGGGCATCCGCCAATGCTAGCCACACGTCTGTGCCGTGGCACCGGTGACTTCGCCTGAGGTACTTCAATCGAGCCGGATCTGCGCCGAGTCAAGTTCGTAACGCACGCTCGGGCCAATCAGCACCGCCCGCGCAAACCAATGGATGTCGACGTCCGACTGCACGCGATTCCAGCCCAAATGCTGCCAGCGCTCATCGCTGCCGCGCTGGAGCAGCGCCACCTCGGCCCGATCCCTGACGCGGCGCGCATAGATGCGAAGCGCGGAGCCGAGGTGGTCGCGAAGTTCATCGACTTCGAGCGGGTGCTCGCTCAGCAAGTCCACAATCGCCCCGATCGGAATCAACAGCGTGCCCTCGGTGTCCTGAATGTCGGAATTGAGTCCCGGGCGCCCCATGCCCTGGCGGGCGAAGTCGCCGTTGCCGCTCACACTCGGGGGCGCGCGCGTGTCGGCCTGGACCGACAGAATGCGGTTCTCGGGAAACTCGAAATCCTCGTTGAACATGTTGGCTGCCTGCCCGACACTCATGATGGCGCGGACAAGGCCATGAACGGAGTCCTTCCGGGGTCGCCCTGCCAGCGTGGGCCAGACTGTACGAACGAAGGCGCCATCGCGACTGCTGCCGGTCCGCAGTTCATGGCGCTTGCATCGGCCATGCAAAGCCCTGCACCATCCAGGCAAATGCATCCACTCCGAGCCACCTTGTCCAAGTCATTGTCCAGACTGCCGTTCCTGGTGCTGGCGGGCATGGCTGCGGCTGCATTTCGGCCGGTATTGGCGGCACCGCTGGCAGACCTGCCATTGCCCATGCCCATGCAAACCTGGCTGCCGGCACCGGGCCGGGAACATCCGCAGAACTGGGCGGTTGACGCGCGTGACGACGGCTCGGTGCTGATCGCCACCTCGAACTCGGTGTTGGTTTTCGACGGGGTGTACTGGCAAAAGCTGATGCCTTCCGGCGTCGACAAATGGGTGTGGGACGTCGACAGTGATGGCGACCGCTTCGTGGCTGGCACGATCGACGATTTCGGCTGGTACGGCAAAGGCCCCGACGGCAACTACACGTTTCACTCCTTGAGCCAAGCCGCCGGACAAGACGGGTTCGGGATGATCGGTCGGAGCAAGATCAGCCCCGACGGGATGTTCTTTGCGACCCGCGAGCACGTGTTCTGGCAGCCGCCGGACGGGTCGCTGCAAGTCTTCGACCATCGCCACATCGGCAACATGTACCGATTGGGGCAGACCGTCCTGATTCAGGAAACGAGCGGCATCCAGCGTTTCGATGGTGCGCGCCGGGTGTTTGTCGACGACCATCGCTTTGACTTGCTCATTGGCACACCGATCGTTGGCATGGTCGAGACCGGGCCGGATCAGGGCTGGGTCGCCACGCTGGATCGCGGCCTATGGCGCCTCGAAGGCCCGCGCCTCGCACATTGGCCTTCGGCGGCCGATTCGCTTGGGACTGCGCTGAAGACCACGGCGGTACTGCCACTGCCGGATGGTCGGATCGTCCTCGGTACACGCCTAGGCGGGCTGCTCGTGTTGAATTCAGATGGCACCCTGGCGCAGCGCGTGGATACCGCGGATGGGTTACCGGGCAATCGCATCACGGGCTTCGACCTCGACCGCCAACAGGGCTTGTGGGTCACGATGGAGGGCGGCATTGCCCGGCTTGATCTGGGCAGCGGCATTACCAGGTTTGGTCGCGCGCAGGGCGTGTCAACGATCATGGAGGCTGTGCACAGGCATCAGGGGCAGCTTTACGCGGCAGGCTCCGAAGGCGTCTACCGGCTGACGCCAGAGCCTGAGCGCGCTGCGCGCTTTGTGCGCGTGGACGGTCCGGCAAACGGCGTGTCGCTGCTCAGCCATGCCGAGTCGGGCAGTTTGCTGATTGGCGCTGACAACGCGTTGTGGGCGCTATTTGATGGCGCATCAAGCGCCACGCAGCTGTTTGCATCCCGACGTATCAACCAGTTGGTCCAGGATCAAACGCAACCCAACCACGTGTACGCCTTCAGCACCCGGGGCCTGCAGCGCTATCGCTGGGACGATGGCGCGTGGCAAAGCGACGGCGATCTACCGAATTTCGATATCGGCCTCGCGCGCGGCACCCAGGCAGCTGACGGCAGCCTCTGGATCGGCAGCAACGATGGTGACCTGGTGCGGGTCCGGCCCGCGGCCGACTGGTCTTTGAGCCAGATCGAGCGATGGGATGGGTCGGCTGGCGTGCAGAAGGGCTGGAACCATGTGTTTCGGGTGGGCGATCGCCTGCTCGTTGGGACGGGCGACATGGCCCAGGACTTGCAGGGGCCGCCATTGCAACTCACGTTGCTCAGTTCTCAAATCAACCTGCGCCGGATGGCGGTTGATTCGGAACCGGGTCGACTGTGGTCACCCTCTGGCATGCTCAGTCTGCAACGCAACACGTTCACCGCCGACCCCACGCTGTCGTATCTGTTGGATGGGCCGAGTTGGAATGACGCGCTGATCGATGGCGACCATCTCTGGATCGCGGCCAATGAAGGCGTGTTCCGGGTGCCGCGTGCACCGTTTCGGCGACCCACGTTGGCCGTGCGCTTTGCTGGCGTGGTGCTTGGTCGGCCGAGTCCGGGCGAGCAAGCGAACGCGTTGGCCTATCCCAATCGCTTGGACCTGCCGATGGCACTCGACGAAATGCGACTCAAGTTTGCGGTGCCCGATTACAGTTTGGGCACTCCGGTGCAATATCGGGACCGCTTGCTGCCAGGGAGCGGCGAGTGGTCGGCGTGGCGACCTGAGGCGTTCAAGGATTTCACGCAGCTGCCCTACGGCGAATCGGTGTTTGAAGTTGAGGCGACCGATCATGCGGGCCTGACCGCGACCCCGTTGCGTATCACCTTGTACCGTCCGGCGCCCTGGTACCTGACACTTTGGGCCAAGGCCTTCTATGCGCTGGCCGCGCTCGGCATGCTGCTCTTCGCGGCGAGCCTGGGCCGACGTTGGCGGGTGCAGGCACTGGAGTTGCGGGCGCGCGAGCTTGGCGCACAGGTTGCCGAGCGGACCGAGACGATCCGCCAACAGCGCGATGAGCTCGCCGAGCAAAGCGCAGCCCGGACGCGCTTCTTCGCCAACGTGTCGCACGAATTTCGGACGCCGCTGACGTTGATGATCGGGCCGTTGCAGGCGCTGCGTGAGCGTGCGCGCGCCAATCACGATCCCGATTCTGCGAAGCTTGCTGACACCGCGTTGAAGAACAGTGCGCAGATGCAACATCTCGTGGACGAGGTCCTCGATTTGCATCGCCTTGAAGCGGGCCAGATCAAGCTGCACAAACAGACCATCGACTTGGCGACGTTCACCCGACAACTCGGCGAGGATTTTGCGGAGCTCGCCCGGCTACGGGGCATTGCGTTGCAGATTCACGCCGAGACAGAGTCGCTGCTGCCTGTGTCGGTCGATGTGGTGCAGTTGCGTCGGATTCTGTCCAATCTGATCGGCAACGCGCTGAAGTTTTCCGGCTCGGGCAGTCTGGTGGGCGTGTATCTGGGCACAGACAATGGGTATGCACGCGTGCTGATCGAGGATCAGGGCCCGGGCATTCCAGCGGAGGATGTGCCACAGGTGTTCGAGCGATATTTCCAGTCGGCGCACCATCAAAAGATGGCTCGCGGCGGTACGGGGATCGGACTCGCGCTGGTCCGCGAGCTCGTCGAACTGCATGGCGGACAAGTGGGAATCGACAGCACCCTCGGCGTCGGCACCAAAGTCTGGTTTCTGCTGCCGTTGGCGGCAGCGGATGCGTCGCTGGAGGCCCTGCCGCTGCCAGAAGCCGGTCATGGCTCACACCATTTGCCGGCAGCCATGGAGCGTACGGTTCAGCAGGCGCTGAGCAGCGGCAAGACCGTGTTGGTGGTCGATGACAACGAAGAACTGCGGGCGTTTCTGAAATCGCAGCTGGCGCCAAACTATCGCGTCATCGACGCCGGCAATGGCGCCGACGCGCTCACGATCAGTCGCGCCGAAACGCCCGATCTGATCGTTACCGACCTGATGATGCCGGTCATGGACGGTCACGAGTTTGTGGCCGCACTCCGCGCCGATCCCGAGATCGCATTCATTCCGGTGCTGATGTTGAGTGCCCGCGGGCAGAAGCGCGACATCGTTAGCGGCCTGACCATTGGCGCCGACGACTACCTGCCGAAGCCATTCGATACGTCCGAACTCATCGCGCGCATCGCGGCGCTATTGGCCGCACAGCAGCGCTTGGCGCGCCGACTCAGCGAACCGCCCCGCGCGATGGTCGCGGCTGAGGCAGCCACGGCATCGGCAGGAACCAGGAAGCGCGCCACGTTCAGTGAGCGTTTGGACCAAGTCCTGCTCAGCAGTCTCGGCGACACCAAGCTCAGCGTGGAAACACTGGCCGACAAGCTTCATATGGATCGCAGCACGCTGTTCCGGAAGTGTCAGGAGAGTCTGGGCACGGCGCCGGCAGACTACCTGCGCCAGGTTCGGCTCAGGCGCGCACACGAACTGCTGAGCCAGAACCAAGGTTCGGTCAGCGAAGTGGCGTACGCGGTTGGCTTCGAATCACTGTCGCATTTCTCGCGGAGCTTCAAGGCAGAGTTTGGCGTGCCGCCCAGCCAGATCGGTCGTAGCGGAAGCGGCATCGGAGCACATTAGCCCCGGTCGGTTGGAATGCACCTGCCTGCCGAGGCGTTCGCCGCGTTCAATTCAGGCGTTGATCGACGGTGTTCTTCAAACCAAACAAGCGATAACCATGGGTGGCCCCGAAGTCGGCAACCTCCTGGTCGAGCTCGGCGGCCTTGGCGAGGAATGCATCAACTTTTTCTGGCCGGAGCAAGTAAAGCCGCGGACCTTCGTTCTGATACAACTCAGACGCCAGGCTGTCATCGTACTCGCCACTCGGATTGCCCCCGATATCGAGCCACTCGGCGTCGATGTCCAGGTAATAGGCCAGGCCATATTTTGGCTTGGTGTTGACGAACGCCAGTTCGTGCGGCGCAAAGGGCACTTTCCTGGCGATCTCTGCGGACAACGAGCGCATGTCCTGGTGACTGGGCATGTAGCCGGCATAGCCTTTCAGCGCCAGCAGGCTCGATGCAAAAAGGGTCAGCACCACCATGCGTAGCGGCAGCGCCAGGTTCTGGCGCTGCCAGTTGCGAGCGATCAGCAGCGCAATGGCCGGGAACAGGGGCAGCAGGTAGAGCGGCAGACGCGAGCGGGCCAGCATGAAGACCACGAGCGGCACGAGCAGCCAGCACCAGAGCAGCTTGTCCTCGCTCAGCAGGTTCTGGCGGCCAACACGCGTGAGCGGTGACTCGCGCCAGCGGTGAATCAGACTCAATCCAAACGGCAAGGTTCCGATCAGCAGGGTCAGCCCATACACGTAAAAACCGCCCCACCATTGCGGTGAGCGCCCGTGCTTGTCACTGATCGTTCGCGCGACCACTTCATCGTGGATGAAATACGACAGCAGGCCGGGATTGCGCCACACCACGAGTCCATACCACGTGAACGCGACCACCAAGAACACAATCAGACCCCAGGCATCAATCAAGGCACGGACCGGCCTTCCAGACCAGCGATGGGCAATCAGTAAACCGGCGAGTGGCAGCAGCGCAGGTGGCCCCTTGGTGAGAAAGGCGAGCCCGAAACCCAACCACATCAGGCGCACGCCCAGACGTGTGTGGCCGAGCACCAGGTAGGCGATGGCGCCCGCCGTGACAAAGAGCGTCAGAAACACATCGGTGGTCACCAAGTTGGTGGCCAGCATCGGTAGAAACATCGTGGCGTAGATCAGCGCGGGCAATGCGGGATACGCCGGCATCAGCTTGCGCCCCGCGGCGAACAGCAGCAGCCCGGTCGCGACGAAGGCCAGCGCATAGGGCAGCCGGACCGCCCACTCGGACTTGCCAAACATCGCAACACTCGCGGCAATCGCCCAGTACGTCATCGGCGGTTTGGTGGGGTGGATTCGATGGTGATGGCGATGCGGCGTGATGAAGTCGCCACGTTTCAGCATCTGCATGCCGACTTCGGTGTACCGGCCTTCGTCCGGCTCCCACAAGCCGCGGCTGCCCTGAAAGGCAAAGCCCAGGACCAAGAGGATCAGCGCCAGCCATTTCCAGGAATGGAGCAGGACGAATTGGGGCGCCTTGGTAGGTGCTGCGGTGGTGACGTCTTCCATGCGTGCTCTTGTTGGTCCCGAATGCTTGCGTGCTTCGAGACGCTTGTAGTGGTGGTTCTGGCGTGAGTCAGCCGCACCGGACGATCCCAATCATGGGCTGCAACGCTCGGGCGGTCACCCAAGTTGCTGCCTGCGCCGATTGGTCCAATGTAGCGGGTGGGCAAACGGTAGCGGCCGGAACGTTAAGCAATTGCATTCGGAAGTCATTCTTTTCTTTAGCAAATTCGAACCATTCGCATTCGTTTTCAGGAACTGCGGGCAGCGCGGTTCGGGGCCTGAGCCCGGGGCAACCACATCCGGCCCTTTGAATGCAAGCGCCCGGGGTGATTACCATTCGATGTTCGGTATTCCTGCCGGGTCTGATTGGTCTACGATTTGTCCCCCATGCTGTCCATTGAACATCGCATTGCCGAAGAGATCGGCGCCCGCCCACTGCAAGTCTCTGCAGCCATCCAATTGCTCGATTCCGGCGCAACGGTGCCGTTTATCGCGCGTTATCGAAAGGAAGTGACCGAAGGGTTGGACGACACCCAGCTGCGCACCCTCGAGGAGCGCCTCGGATACTTGCGCGAACTCGAAGACCGTCGCCGCAGCATTCTGGAAAGCATCGAGTCGCAAGGGAAACTGACCGACGCGCTGCGTGGCGACATCCTCGCGGCCGACAGCAAGGCGCGCCTGGAGGACTTGTACTTGCCGTACAAGCCCAAGCGACGCACCAAGGCGCAAATTGCGCGCGAAGCCGGGCTGGAACCGCTGGCCGACGGCCTGTTCAACGATCCGAGCCTGGTGCCAGCCGACTTCGCGCTGGGCTTTGTCGACGCCGAAAAGGGCGTGGCCGACGTCAAGGCCGCACTCGAAGGGGCCCGCCATATTCTGATGGAACGCTGGTCGGAAGACCCGAGTCTGGTCGGCAGCCTGCGCGACTGGCTGTGGGAGACCGGGCAGCTGCGCGCCAAGGTGCTCGATGGCAAGCAGACCGAAGGTGCCAAATACCGCGACTACTTTGATCATGTCGAGCCGATTCAGGCGGCGCCGTCGCACCGCGTGCTCGCGATGATGCGCGGACGCAACGAAGGCATTCTCGACCTGGAGCTGTTGCCGGTTGCTGCGGCGCTGTCGCGCAATGCCGCGAGCGAGACGCCGTTCGAGGAGATTGCCGCCGCCGGCCACAAATCCGCTGAAGGCCGCGTCGGTGCGCATCTGAAACTCGCCGACCGTGGCCGACCGGGCGATGTGTTTCTGCTCGACTGCGCGCGCATGACCTGGCGCGTCAAACTGCATGTGCATTTGACGCTCGATTCGTTCGGGAAACTGCGCGAAGCCGCCGAGGAAGAAGCAATCCGCGTATTTGCCGCGAATCTGAAAGACCTGCTGATGGCGGCGCCGGCTGGGCACAAGGTCGTGCTTGGCCTCGATCCGGGACTTCGGACCGGCGTGAAGATCGCCGCGGTCGATCACACCGGCAAAGTGTTGACGACGGGGGTCATCTATCCACATGCGCCGATGAATCGCTGGGATGAATCGATCTCGCAACTGGCGGCCGGCTGCAAACAGCTCGGCGTCCAGTTGATCGCCATTGGCAACGGCACAGCGAGTCGCGAGACTGAGCAGTTGGTCAGCGAACTGATGAAGAAGCATCCGGAGCTGAAGCTGGCAAAGGTGGTGGTCAGCGAAGCCGGTGCGTCCGTGTATTCGGCGTCTGAACTGGCGGCGAAGGAGTTTCCGGAAATGGACGTCTCGCTTCGCGGCGCGGTGTCGATTGCCCGTCGTCTGCAGGACCCGCTCGCCGAGCTCGTCAAGATCGACCCCAAGGCGATCGGTGTTGGTCAGTATCAGCATGACGTTAATCAGGTGAAGCTCGCGCGCTCGCTGGATGCCGTGGTCGAAGACTGCGTGAATGCCGTGGGTGTCGATCTGAATACCGCCTCGGCCGCGCTCCTGACTCGCGTGTCCGGACTTAGCGCTGGCGTTGCCGAAAACGTCGTCAAATTTCGCGATCAGTACGGCGCGTTCAAGACCCGCGCTGACCTGACGAAGGTGCCACGCCTTGGCGACAAGGCATTCGAACAAGCTGCGGGCTTCTTGCGGATCGCTAATGGCGACAACCCGCTGGACGCGTCTGGTGTACATCCGGAATCGTATCCGGTCGTGGAGCGCATTCTGGCCAAGTCCGGACGCGACATTCGCGTGCTGATCGGCGATGGCAGCAGTCTGAAGAAGCTGAACCCAGCCGAGTTCACCGACGAAAAATTTGGCTTGCCGACCGTCAAGGACATCATCCGCGAACTCGAAAAGCCCGGTCGTGACCCGCGCCCGGAATTCGTCACGCCAACATTTGCCGAGGGCGTGCATGAGCTCAGCCATCTGAAGCCCGGCATGGTGCTCGAAGGTCGTATCAGCAATGTCGCGGCGTTTGGCGCGTTTGTCGATATCGGTGTCCATCAGGACGGCCTCGTGCATGTATCGGCGTTGTCCAGCAAGTTCGTCAAGGATCCGCGCGAAGTGGTGAAGACGGGCGATATCGTCAAGGTGAAGGTCATTGAGGTGGATCTGCTCCGCAAGCGCGTCGCGTTGACGATGCGTCTTGATGATCCGATCGGAGACGCCAAGGCCGGCCCGAAACGCGACGACACGCGCGGCGTACCGAAGCAACGCGAGTTTGGTCCGAAGCCCGGTGCGATGGGTCAGAAGCCTGCCGCGGGCAATGCGCTTGCCGATGCGTTTGCGCGGGCGAAGCGGCAGTAAGGCGACATCGCCGCGGGTGATCGCTGGGCAGCGCACCGAATTCGCGCTGCCCGGCGCTTGTGTCGGATTGGTTCTCTGGTTGTCGGAGGGCCTTCAGGCCCGAATCAATCTAGCCGCAAGATTGTTCGCGGCTGAAGCCGCTCCCACAAAAACCACGCATTCGAACCAAGCTTGCCGCAAGATCCGTTCGCCAGTTTGTAGGAGGGCCTTCAGGCCCGAATCAATCTAGCCGCAAGATCAGTTCGCGGCTGAAACCACTCCCAAAACGTCGCGACGCGCACGCTGGGCGACCAGTCTCCTACATCCCGCGAAACTTGCCGGCAAACGCCTGACTCACCGGAAACCACTCATCAAGACCGCGCAGGCGTAGTCGCCAATTACCGAGCTCGTCTTTCTGAGCGCGGTCAATCGCGGCCACGCGGACAATCAGGCTGCGATGGACCTGCCAGAACGCGTCCGGGTCCAATTGATCCAACAACTCCCGGAGTGACAGTCGGATGATTGCCTCACCACCGTGAGTCAGCACACGCGTGTATTTGTCCTTGGCCTGAAACCCAAACACTTCGTCGATGCCAATCAACCGAACTGAATCGCCAACGCTGGCGCTGATCCATCGGAGCGGCGCTTTCGCATCGCGCTGCCTCAGCGCCTGCAACGCATCGATACCGTTGACCATCGGGGGCGGGACTTGCGCCAGGCGCTCGCGAATCCGCAGCACCGTTCGGGCGAGGCGATCTTCCGTAATGGGCTTCAACAGATAGTCGAGTGCACCGGCTTCGAAGGCGGCAATCGCATGCTGATCATACGCCGTGGTGAACACGATCTGGGTCGAAGCTGGCAACGCGCGCGCAACCCGCAGACCGTCCGCACCCGGCAGGCGGATGTCGAGAAACGCGATATGAAAACTGCCCGTGGCAATGGCCTCCAGCGCGGCGATGCCGTCCTCACACACGGTGATCGACAGCGTGGGCCATTGCGCCGCGAGCAGGCTCATGAGCGCTTGGCGTTGCGGCGCCTCGTCTTCCACCAGCAGCGCACGCAGCTCCTGGTCGTCAGTGGTTGGCGGCATTGCGGGTTCAAGACTCCCGGGGCAGGTGCATGCGCGCTACCGTACCACCACTGGCAGATGACACGAGTTCGAATCCAGCGCGATCACCAAAACGCGCCTTCAGGTGCTCGCGCAGGTTTTGCAGACCGACGCCCGAGCCCATTGCAGTGGCCCCCAGCCCCACGCCATCGTCGATCACTTCAATAACCAGCGATGTTGCCGTTTCACTCGCCACAACGCGAACACTGACCGGTCCGGGCTTTGGCTCGAGACCATGCTTGATGGCGTTTTCAACGAGACTCAGCAACAGCAGGGGCGGAAACGCCCGCTGTCGAAGCGTCGCGTCGGCCGCAATCTGCACACTCAAACGATGCCCCATTCGGAGCTGCATCAGGCGCAGATAGTGGCCCACCAGATCGAGTTGATCACCCAAGGTACTGTCGTGTTGGCCCTGACTTCTGATCTTTGGGATCGTCGCACGCAAGTAGTCGATCAGGGCATCCAACATCGCCTCGGCATCCGCAGGTTGCGTTCGCAACGAGGCCCGCACGGCGGCCAGCGTGTTGAACAGGAAGTGCGGTTCAACCTGCGATTGCAGCAAGCTTAAACGCTGCTCACTCTCGGCCTTGTTGGCCCGCATCACCTCAGCTTCGGCATGTGCCTTCCGCCGGCGCGGTTCGCCCCAGTAAGTGAACACCGCGATGCCGCCACCGAACAGGCCATAGATCATCGCGGCGCTCAGCAGCTTCAGCGCCATCACCAACGGGGTCTTTTCCTGCTTCTTGATTGCCTCGACCGGCTTACTGTCAATGATGCCCGCAGCTCGAAGCTTGTGTTCGGTTTCCTGCTGGATGTGCCCGGAAATCTGCGTGTCGATCAAGCCCGACATCACCAAACCAAAGAGCAACGCCGTCAACACCAGTGCCCGTTCGCTCCTCAGCGACCAACGCCGATACCGGATTGCCGTCGCGAGCGCGGGACCAAGCATGGAGAACGACAGGAACCCGAAGAAGAACAACAACGCGAGCTTGACCGACAGTGCGAGGTCTTTGAGGATCATCTGGTTGCCAGCAAACGCCATGAGCGTAAAGCCGAGCAGAATGATTCCAAAAATGATGGTGCGCCCCTTGAGCCAATGTTTGCTGAAGGCCGGGTAGCGGTGGTACTCGAAGAAGCGTGGCGTATCGCCGCGGATGCGCTCCCCCGGCAACGGCTGCTCCAGGTCAATCAGGGTTGGTGGTTCGGGATCGAGCCCTGGCACGTGCATTACTGCTTCTCCGCCGGCGTGTTCGCGCCGCCCTGTTTCAGATTCAGGCTTTTGACGCTGCCATCGACTGCCCGGTTGAACTGAATCTCGATGCCGAACGCGCGCGCGGTGAACACATCCTGGCCTTCTGGCGTCAGCGCGAAGGCGCCTTGGCCGGTGGCCTGCGCCATCAGCTGGCCCTGGTCGACGAATACTGACAACACAAAGTTTGGTGCCAACGGGTACTTGCCGACATAAGCCGCGAGCGCGGCCGCGTCCAACGTGACAACTTGTTCCGGAGCCTTCACACGTGTGACCGGCACGACGCCACCACCCTGATGCAAGCGCAGCGAATACGTACCGTCTTCGGCCTTCACCGGCACAAGGACCGCATCCACGGGTCGCACGAAGAAGGCACCGGCACTGTCATGGCCCAACTCGAACGCCGATTGCCCCTGCGCCTGCAACACGAGGTTCCCATCGTTGACCCACAGCTTGGCGGGTAGCGCACCGCTGATCAGCCAATCGCCGGTCAGCGCCTTGAGTAGTTCGGCATCGGCGGCGATCTCCCGGCGCGGCGCCAAACCCTCGGTCGTGCCTTGATCGATCGCCATAGCGACCTGGCCGAGACCACCGACGTCGGTCAGCGCCGCATCACTCAATACGATCGTGGCGCGGCCCCGCTTGGGCTCGAACATCAGCAAACTGGAGAAGCCGCCCGTGCCGCCTTCATGCGCGTACCGACGCCCACCGTCCGTGTCGCGTACGATCCAACCCCACGCCATTTGCGGCGCAGACGTGCTGAGCAGTTCCTGCGACTCTGTGAGCGCGGCGCTCAATGCCGGCACCGAATCAGGATGCAGCTCGGCCTTTGCATACGCGATCAAGTCATGCAAGGACGCGCGCACTGCCCCGACGCCGCCCATCGTGTCCGGAAAGTCCCAATGTGCCGTCGGCGCACCGGAGCTCAGGTGACCGTCCGCCAACTTGACCCCTTTTCGTTTGCCGCCAAGGCTTGCCGAGGTCATCCCGATCGGCTCGAACAAGGTCTTCTGCATTGCCGTCGGATAGTCAGTCTTGGCGTGGTGCGCCAGGATATGGGACAGCAACATCGCGCCCCAGTTCGAATAGGCCCAGTTGGTGCCCGGCGCCGCACTCAGTTTCAGATCCGCGAGTGAGCCGATCAGCACCGCGTCACTCAAATCGGCATACGGGTTGTCCGGCTTTTTCGGCGCAAATCGAAGCGGCAAAGAGGGCAGCCCGGCGGTATGGGTCAGTAAGTGCCGAATCCGGATGGGCTGGCCATCAAACGTTGGTACGTTGGTGCGCTTGGGCAGATGCTTGGCGATGGGGTCATCCAGGCTGATGGTGCCCGCGGCCACCGCCTGCGCGAGCATCAGGCCATTGAAGGTTTTGCTGATCGAGCCAATCTCGAAGCTCGTGTCGGCATTCCAGTTCCGCGCGCGCTCGGGATCCGCGCAGACTTTGCCCGTCTCGACGCGATCACCGTCGATCTGCGCGGCCAGCACGCACGCACCACTGCGGTCGCCGTCGAAGCGGGCGCTCAGGATCGCGTCGATCGAGAGTGGCTCGGCATCGGCGGCAAAGGTCACCAACGCCATGGCGGCGAGGGCGAAGGTCAGCAGGATCGGGCGCATGGTCAGAGTCTCCATCATTCCATTGTGATGGTGGCGATGATGCGGATCGCGCCCCTCACCTGCTGGGGTTTGCGACGAAACCCGGGTTTCTGCTGACGAACCCCCGGATTCTGGCTGGCTACTGCCAAGCGCCCCGCTCGTTTTTGCCCGCGCGGACGTCCCCGAGCCGGAGTTGCTGCTATTGAGGGCCCGCCTCGTCATCAACGACGATCGCGTTGGCACGCGATCACGGCCCGTCGCACCGCTTCGGCCCGCCCGATCTCGGGGCTCAACTCCAATTCGCGCCGGATCAATCGGTTTGCCAGGGCGTCGTCACCGAGGCAGAGCCGCAACAGCTCGCTCTCGCTACCTTTGCTGACGGGCTGATACACCCGGTACAGGGCATACGCGGCAATACCGAGCAGAATCAGGAATACCAATGGCATCGAGCTCGTTCCTTTGGGACGTGCAGAATCAACAAGGCTAAGATGCTAGGCTGTTTCCTTGAATGTCGGCAATGGCCCCCCATTGCTGGTGACGGTCGTCGCTTTTGGCGGACGCCCGATTCGCTTGGCTGCCCGTGATTCGATTCCACACAGATGCGTGTCCTTGGTATTGAAACCTCCTGCGATGAAACCGGGCTTGCGGTTTATGACCACGAGCGCGGCCTGCTCGCACATCGCCTGTTTACGCAGATTGACCTGCATCAGGCCTACGGCGGTGTCGTGCCCGAAATTGCGTCGCGCGAGCATGTGGTCAAGATCGTGCCACTGGTTCGCGAGACCTTGGCGGCCGCCGGGCTCCGCGTTGGCGATCTCGATGGCGTCGCCTATACGGCCGGACCGGGATTGGCGGGCGCGTTGCTCGTCGGCGCAGCGCTAGCTCGGGCCCTGGCCTGGGCACTTGAGATTCCGTCGATCGGCGTGCATCACATGGAAGGCCATTTACTCGCGCCACTTCTTGAAGCAAATGCGCCCAAGCCGCCCTTTGTCGCGTTACTGGTGTCGGGTGGGCATACGCAGCTGATTGATGTGCAGGCCATTGGCGCCTACGAGCTATTGGGTGACACTCTGGACGATGCGGCCGGCGAAGCGTTCGACAAGACCGCGAAGATGCTCGGCCTGCCGTATCCGGGCGGACCGCATCTGGCGCGGTTGGCGGCATCGGGTCGAGCCGGTCGGTTTCGGTTTGCCCGGCCGATGTGCGACCGACCCGGCCTTGATTTCAGCTTCTCGGGTCTGAAAACCCAGGTACTGCTGGCTTGGCAGAAGTCGGATCAGAGCGAGCAGACCAAAGCCGATCTCGCGCTCGGGTTTGAGGAAGCCGTGACCGAAACCATTGCGATCAAGTGTGAGCGCGCGCTACAGCAAACCGGCGCGCGCACCTTGATTGTGGCGGGCGGCGTGGGCGCCAATCAGGCGCTGCGCGCGCTGCTCGCAGACTTGGGTCGCAGGCATCGCTTTCAGGTTGCGTTCCCGCGTCACGAGTTCTGTACCGACAACGGCGCCATGATTGCGTTTGCCGGGGCCCTGCGATTGGCCGCCGGGCACACAGACCATGGCACCCTGAATGTGGTGCCGCGTTGGCCATTGGCAGATTTGGAGCGGGTGTAGATGGATATTGTGTTTGTCGACGGACTCGAAGTTCTAGCCTTGATCGGCATCTACGATTGGGAGCGACGGGCCAAACAGCCCGTTGTGCTCGATCTGGAAATGGCGTTCGACAATCGCATTCCGGCGGCAACCGACCAGATCGGCGATACGCTCGACTACAAAGCCGTCAGCAAGCGCCTCGCACAGTACATTGGCGATAGCCAGTTCGGCCTGGTCGAAACGTTGGCCGAACGTTGCGCCGAGATCGTGCTGCAGGAGTTTGGCGTGCGCTGGGTCAAGCTCAGACTGACCAAGCCCGGCGCCGTGCGTGGCGCGCGCGGTGTGGGCGTGCAGATTGAGCGCGGCCAGAAGCCGACATGACCGAGGTGCTGTTGAGCCTGGGCTCGAACCAGGAGCCATATCGGCATTTGCAAGCGGCCGCGACGGCGTTACGCGACACATTCGGACCGGTTCGGTTTTCGCCGGTGTACGAAACGGCCGCAGTCGGGTTTGACGGCCCGGCATTCTTGAATGCGGGTGCGTGGCTCGACACAGATTGGGATGTTTACCGGCTCGATCGCTGGCTGCACGAACTGGAAGACGCGCTGGGCCGCAAACGCGACGTGCCGCGGTTTTCCAGCCGCACGATCGACATTGATATCGTGTTCTTCGGCGACGCCATGCTCAAAGGCCCCGGCAACCTGCAGATTCCTCGCCCCGAGCTGAAGCATGCGTTTGTGTTGAAGCCGTTGACCGACTTGGCGCCGGACTTTGTGGTGCCTGGACAAGGCCTCAGCCTTCGCGCGCTGTGGCAGCAACATCCAGAAGCTGGCGCCTTTTATCCAGCAGGACACTACGCGCTGGTTTGACCCGCTCGTTTCATCCCGCCGGAAAGTCGCAGCCGTTGCGACAGTCATCGACCACACTGCATGCAGCAGGCTGAAAAACGGCCGAAGGTTGCGGCGCCTCGCCAAGGTTGTCTTGCCGACGCAAGTCGGGAGCCACGGCAAGCTCGCGATCGTGCTTGGGCGTCACTGCATTTGTGGTGACGGCGGGTCTTCCGTATAGTGGCTTACGTTGCCGGCACTTGGGGTGGAACATGGTTGCGCGCGATTCGTTTGATGTGGTCTATGTCGTCTCTGATCTTCATATCGGTGGCGCTGCCGGCTTTCAGATTTTTTCAGGAAGTCAGAGCTTCCCAGCCTTCATTGATCAGGTGCGGCTCGATGCGGCCCTGTCGGCGGCGCTGGTCATCAACGGCGATTTCATTGACTTTCTGGCCGAGCCAAACGCCCGCTACTTCGATGCGCACGGTGCGCTCGACAAGTTGCACCGGATCATGGCGGACGCAAGCTTCAAGGCGTCGTTCGATGCCATGGCGGCTTTGGTGCAGACCCCCGAGCGTTTTCTGCTGATCAATCTCGGCAACCATGATCTGGAACTCTGTCTGGATGCAGTCCAGGCGGCGCTTGTGCACCGATTGGCGGGTGCCGATCCGGCTGCTCAGAGTCGCATCCGCTTCATCGCCGATGGCACGGGGCTCAGCCTGCGTGTGGGATATCGACGCGTGCTGTGTGTGCATGGCAATGAGGTGGACGATTGGAATGTCGTCGATTTTGAAGTCCTTCGCCGCATTCGCCAGGGCATCAATGTTGGCGTGTTTGAACGCGGTGCCGACCCCACGCGCTGGGTGCCGAATGCGGGCACGCAACTGGTCATTGACGCCATGAACACGATCAAAGCGCGGCATCCATTTGTAGACGTTTTGAAGCCCGAGAAAGAGGGCGCTGTGAAGTTGCTTGCTGCGGTGGACCGGTCGGTGCTGAAGCATTTGGGCAGCATGGCGGCGGCCTATGCCCGCAAGGTCGGTACGTCGTTTGGGCTGCTCTCGGGTGATTCGGGCGAGGGGTCTCAGGAAGGGGGCGCCATCGAGCCGCGCGCGTTGCGACTGGCGGAGCAAAAGCGTCTGTCTGCCGAACTGCTTGACCGCGCCGAGCTGCGCCTGGCAGAAGGCGTGAGCGCGTATGACCTCACCGAGCAATCGGGCACGCTCGGTTTCTGGTCGGCGATCGGCGCCAAACTGACCGGTCAGGGCGAGGAACGGGTCCTGCAGGAAGCCCTGGAATCGCTCGATCAGGATCAGAGTTTCCGTTTCGACGTCGCCGACGCCGACAACGAGCGCGCTCAAGATCGCTTTGCCCAGCACACCGATTTTCTGGTCAGCGGCCACACGCATTTTGATCGCTCACTGATCATTCCGACGGGTCACCATTTCAACACCGGCACCTGGGCCTATCTGATGCGGCTCGATCCAGCCCTGCGCAAGGACCTGCCGGCATTCAAGTCCTGGTTGGAGGACACCAAGAGCGGTTCTCTCGCGGACTTGGTCAAGAAAAAGCGACTGTTGATTCGGCAGTCCTATGCGCGCTTGGCCAAGGAGCCCGATGGTCGCTGCCATGGCGCCCTGTGGCGCTTTGGCGAGGACAAACCAGTCAGCACACGGATTCTGTGAGGCGCTCATGAAAACGATCAATCTCGAACTATTGCGGCAAGGCCCTTCACACAATCAATTGTTGTCGCCGTTGGTGCCGTATCTCGCGGTCTGCGACAACCACGAGGCGACGACCCTGCACTTTCCGAAGGAGCATCGCGATGTTCTGGCCTCCCTGCAGGCGTTGCGCTACATCGGCAATCAACAGGCCGACGAAGCTGTGCGGAGGCACCTTGAAGATCGTCGCGCGCATGAACTCCGCTCGCTCGGTGAGATGCTCGGCAATTGGCTCGGCGAGATTCCGGGCTTGCTCAATGCGCTCGGGCAGGCCGCCGGCAATTTCATCCATGCAAGGCTCGTGCTGTCGGCCAGTGAACTGGCCCTACTGCCTTTCGAGTTGGCGATTTCGCCACCGGGCTTTCCAGGACCCGGGCAACATGCGCTGCTGCAGTCGAGTGCCCCCATCTGTCTGACGCGCGAATCAAGGCGCGCTGCGGGTGCGCGCTACCGGGCGCCGTTTCGGCCGCGCATTCTGTTTGTGTTTGCCGATCTGCCCGGCGCACCCGTCCCCTATGAAGCCCACGTGCAGGCGCTCCGGGAAGCGATTGATCCCTGGGTTGCCCATCGTGACGACGACATTCCGGAAATGCTCACCATTCTGGCCAATCCGACACTTGGCGAGTTGCATGATGCGTGTGCCAGCGCCGCGTATACGCATGTCCATCTGCTCGCGCATGGCGGGCGGCTCGACCAGCGGCAGGAAGCGCACTTGACCGTGCAATTGCCCGACGGTCGCGGTGGCGTCGAGCAGGTGACTGGTCGCAATCTCGCGCGGGCGCTCAGACCTGTGCAAAACGGCGGCGACCGCTTGCAACGACCGGTCGTCGTCACGTTGGCGGTATGCGACAGCGGCAGCCCCGTGCCGGTGCCCCTGAATCCGACTGGCGACAGCATTCTGCATGCGCTGCACGAAGCGGGCATTCCGCTCGTCGTGGGCTCCCAATTCCCGCTGACGTTTCAGGGTTCGGTGGTCATGGCCAGCGTGCTCTACGAGTACTTGCTCGCCGCCCGCGATCCGCGCGCGGCCTTTGTCGACCTGCGCCGGCAACTCGCGGTGCGCCTGGCCCACACGCACGACTGGGCCAGCATCGTGTGCTATGTCTCGTTGGCAGACGATCATGACGACGTCAATCTGAGTGCGGAACTGCGGCGACTGGATTTTCGGCTGGCGGCGCTGGCTCGGCGGATGTCAGTGCGAACGGAGGCGACGCAGGAATCGCGCGAAGAGCGAGCGCGGCTCCTGGCGGCTCAGGTCGAGCAGGAAATCCAAGGCCTCAGGCGCCGGATCGGCGACGATACTGGCAAACAGGCAGCGATTGAGCGCATTTGCGCCGGCACCTATCGCCGTCTGGGCGTGGCGATCGGCGCAACGAGTTCACCGCTCTGTCGCACCTACGCGCGCCTGGCCCGCGATGCCTACCTGCGGAGCTATCAGTTCGAACCGGGCGCCAGTTGGGTGTTGACGGCCGCACTGCGGGAACAGCTGAGCCTGACTGCCCTGGGTGACGACCGTCCTGCCACGCTGGGCGCCCCCGCCGACAAGCTCTGGATGGCGCGAGACGCCAGCACGGCGCAACAGCTCAATTTGCTGTCAGGCCAGAACCTGTTCTGGGCATTAACGGAACGCCTGGAATTGCTGTTGTTGAAGCAGGCGAGCCTGCCGACGACCGAGGTGCCCGTGTCGGCGGAAGAGATCACGGACTTGTGTCAGCAGATAGCGCAGCGGGAGGAGTGGGGCGGCGACAACCGAACGGTGCTGCTCCAGCATTTGTACCGCCTCAATGCCCCGCCCTATCGGGACATTGTCACTGTCCCGCTCTTGTCATTGGCGCACCGTACGCTCGACGGCTCACAGGAGAAGCGGGACAGCCGGGATGCCGAGCCGATGGCCAAATCAGTCAAGCCGCGTCGCACGGGCGCGCCGACCAAGATCGCCAAGAAGAAGAGTTGAAACTGCCTGGATCGCCGAGGGCATGGTTCGCGTACGGTCCCGGGGAACAGGGTGGCGTGGCGCGCCCACGCCTCTCGTCGCGTGGGTGCCAATGACCTGGATTTGGCCGATTGGAACGGCCATCCGGCCGGCCGAGCCCTGGGGTGGTGATCGTCTCGGGGGGCGAATCGGGCATGGATCGAAGACTGGCCAACCCCGGCACGGGCCACTTTTGTAGTTGACTGTAGTGTTCTTAGCTGTTGTTTTTGTTGAAGTTACGCCCCTGACATCAGCGCACATCCAAGGCTCGACCCCGAAACCAAGTCTTGACAGCTCCATGCCAAAGGCACTTCACTGGAAAAAGGGGAGACCGGTCAGTTCATCGCCGGTTTTCCGGTCTAATGCACGTTTTCTCGTATTCAATACCTAAATACTGGGCCGCCAAGACGGTCCGATAGATGGAACATGGCCAAGAATCTGCTGATTGTGGAATCGCCTGCCAAGGCGAAGACCATTAACAAGTACCTGGGCAAGGACTTCAGTGTCCTGGCCTCCTACGGCCATGTCCGCGACTTGCCAAAAAAAGATGGGGTCGACACCGACCGCGACTTCGCGATGCGCTATGAGCTCATCGAACGGAATGAGCGGCATGTCGACGCCATTGTCAAAGCCGCGAGTAAGGCCGACGCCCTGTATCTGGCGACCGACTTGGACCGCGAGGGCGAGGCCATCAGCTGGCACATCAGCGAGATCTTGCGGAACAAGGGCTTGCTGAAGGACAAATCGGTCCACCGCGTGGTGTTTTCCGAAATCACGCCGAAAGCGATCAAGGAAGCCATTAGTCACCCGCGCAAGGTCGATGGCGATTTGGTCAATGCCCAGCAAGCGCGCCGCGCGCTCGACTATCTCGTCGGGTTCAATCTGTCGCCGGTGCTGTGGCGCAAGGTGCAAACCGGCTTGTCCGCCGGACGCGTGCAATCGCCGGCGCTTCGGATGATTGTCGAGCGTGAAGAGGAAATCGAGCGCTTTGTCCGGCAGGAGTACTGGACCCTGGCCGCCGATTGCGCCTACCCGAATCAACCCTTCTCGGCCAAGCTGACCCGGTTTGCGAACGAGAAGGTCGAGCAGTTCAGCTTCCGCGATCAGACGAGCGCAGAGGCCACGCGAAACCAGATTCTGGCGGACGCCGGTGGCAAACTGGTCGTCAGCGAGGTCACCCGCAAGCAGCGGCAGCGTCGTGCGGCACCGCCGTTCATCACGTCCACGCTGCAGCAGGAGGCCGCGCGCAAGCTGGGCTTTGGCACGACGCGGACGATGCGCATTGCGCAGGGTCTGTATGAAGGTGTGCCGCTTGGTCCGGAAGGCCTGGTCGGTCTGATCACCTATATGCGTACCGACTCGGTCCATTTGTCCGCCGATGCCATCAGCGAACTCCGCGAATTGATCGCGAAGCGCTTTGGCAAGCAGGCGCTGCCCGATGGCCCAAACTTCTACAAAACCAAGCAGAAGAACGCGCAGGAAGCCCATGAGGCCATTCGGCCGACATCGGCGATGCGGACACCAGAATCGGTGGCGGCCTACCTGAATCCCGATCAGCTGCGTCTTTATGAGTTGATCTGGAAGCGCACGATTGCGTGCCAGATGGCGCCCGCGCAGCTGGAGACCATTTCGGTCGATCTGGCCGCTGGTAAAACGCACAGTTTCCGCGCCACCGGTACCACGGTCATTGAGCCTGGATTTCTCGCCGTCTATGAAGAAGGCCGCGACCAGAAGTCCGATGAAGACGACGAAGAAGGGCGCCGTTTGCCGGCAATGAAGGAAGGGCAGGTCATTGCACTTGCCGAAGTCATTGCCGATCAGCACTTCACCGAGCCGCCACCACGGTTTTCCGAAGCCTCGCTGGTCAAGGCGCTGGAGGAATACGGCATCGGGCGTCCGTCCACCTACGCAAGCATCATTCAGGTGCTGCTGAATCGCGAGTACGTGCTGCTCGACAACCGCCGCTTCCGCCCGACCGATGTGGGCCGCGTGGTCGCCAAGTTCCTGTCGAACCACTTTCCGCAGTACGTGGATTACGACTTCACGGCGCGCCTGGAGGATGAACTCGATGCGGTCAGCCGCGGCGAGGAGGAATGGGTGCCCTTGATGGAACGCTTCTGGGTGCCGTTCAAGTCCCTCGTCGCCGACAAAATGGACTCGGTGACGTTCGACGACGCCAAGTCCAACCGCGTCCTGGGCAAAGACCCCGTCACCGGCAAGTCGGTCAGCGTGCGACTCGGGCGCTATGGCGCCTTTGCCCAGATCGGCTCGAAGGAAGAAGGCGACGAAAAGCCGAAGTACGCGTCGCTTCGCCCGGGGCAGAGCCTGCACACCATTTCGCTGCCGGATGCGCTGGAGCTGTTCAAGCTGCCGCGCGTGCTCGGTGTGGCGCCGGATGGCGCGGAAGTGTCGGCGGCGATTGGCCGCTTTGGACCCTTCGTCAAGCATGGCTCGACCTATGCGTCGATCAAGCCACCCGACGATCCTTATACGATCGAATTTGATCGCGCCCTGGCCGTTATTGCTGAAAAGGAACAGGCGGCCGCGAATCGGATCATCAACAGCTTCGATGACGGCCGGATTCAGGTGCTGAATGGTCGCTTTGGTCCCTACATCACCGATGGCAGCAAGAATGCCAACGTGCCGAAGGATCGCGAACCGGCGTCTTTGACGGCGGCAGACTGCGAAACGATTCTGGCCGAGAAGGGTAAGCCGGTTCGGCTGAAGCCGGGTGCGAAGCGCGGCGCCGCCAAGAAAGCGGCCGCCAAGCGAGCGCCCGCGAAGAAGGCAGCGCCTGCTGAGGCTGCGGTCAAGAAAGCCGCGGTCAAGAAGGCTGCGGCAAAGAAACCCGTAGCGAAGAAAGCCCCAGCCAAGAAAGCGGCCGCGAAAAAACCTGCGGCAAAGAAGGTCGCTGCGAAGAAACCTGCAGCGAAAGCATCGGCGAGCAAGAAACGCGCGGCAGAGCTCGATACAGCGCCGTTCTGACCCGCGCTCGCGGGGCGGGAGCCGACTCCCGCTCCCACGCGAGTGGGAGTGGCCTACTTGCGACATCACGACGCATTCTTCGACCACCACTCAAACCACTACAGCACTTAGGCGCCGCGCCAAAACAAAATGCCCGCTCGCGCGGGCATTTTGCATGATTGGGAACCGGCTCGGCGTTAGAACGCAGGCGATACGGCCACTTCAACGCGGATCTGGTCGCCGGGGTGGTGGTCGGTCTGGGTGTGATAGACCCGACCGTTGTAGCGGTAAGTCACGTCGTAACCAACGACACGCTCTTCTTCCTGATAGTCGGTTTGAACGGAGCACACATCTTCGTAGTGCGTGCGATAGCTGCCACCGGTTTCAACGTAACGACCGCGACGGGCATTGTCATGCCCAATTGCGCCGCCAATCACGGCACCGGCAATCGTCGCAGCGCGACGGCCATCGCCGCGGCCTACGGTGTTGCCCAACGCGCCGCCGATGATGGCGCCGAGTACCGTCGCGCCGGTCGGGTCACGGTGACGACGATCCTGGTACGCGTATTGTGGCTGATAGGTTTGCACCGGCTCGCGGCGACAAACCTGGCGCTCGACCGGCTCGCTGACCGTTTCCACGATCGGATCCACCGAGAGCACGTCGGCGTAGTCGTACTCGACCGACGAATCTTGGTACGCAAAGCCCGCCTGCGAAACGGCCAAAGCAGCAGAAAGACTCAGCATCTTGATCAGGGTGCGCATGATGTTCCTCCAGGGACGGCGCGGGGTACGTGCTGACCATCCTGGGTCAAAACGGCTGAATTGCTTCTTAACTGGATCGCAACCCCACCTGAACATTCAGGATTCTCGTTGCACGGAATCTAGTGCCGTGCACGCGGAGGTAACGAGCGGCTAGGGTTGCTCGTTTGGTGGCGCCGGCTCGGCAAACCAAGTGAACCAGAACAGGCTGCCCTCACCTTCGGCGCTGTCAAAACCGATGTCGCCGTGCGCAAGCGTGACCAGACGCTTGCAGATGGCAAGGCCCAGGCCAGTGCCGCCGAACCGGCGTCGCGACGAGCCATCGACCTGCGAGAACGTCTGAAACAGGCGCTCAAATGCGTGGACCGGAATGCCGATTCCCGTATCACGAACCGACAGCCGCACACCGGAAGCGCCCTCGGCGACCAGGGTCACACTGACTTGGCCACGCTCAGTGAATTTGATCGCGTTGCCGATCAGGTTCAGTAGTACCTGGCGAAATCGCCCGCCATCACTGTAGAACGGTTGCGGGAGGTCATCGGCGACGTGGACGACCAGTTCCAGCCCCTTGTTCTCGGCACCGAAGCGGCTCAATTCCATGACATCCGACAACAGGCACGCCGGGTTGATCGGTTCGATCTGAAAACGCGTCATGCCCGCTTCCATCTGGGCCAGATCGAGCAGTTCGTTGATGATCCGAAGCAGACTGTTGCCAGAGCGCTCGATCAGACCCAGGAGGCGCTGATCGGTCGGATTCGCGTGCTTTTCCTGAAGGAGGCTCGTGGTCGCGAGCACGCCGTGCATCGGCGTGCGCAACTCGTGGCTCATCATCGCCAGAAACTCACTCTTGGCCATATTGGCCCGCTCGGCCTCGGTGGCATGCTGCTCGGCGAGCACGGCGTATTCCTGCGCCTTGCTGAGCGCGAGGCGCATGGCCTCAGCCTGCACCATTTCGCGGTTCCGGGCTTTGGCTTGGCCGCTGCGAAACCAGTAGATCAAATAGGCACTCAGCGCCGCGAGCAGACTGACCACGAGGACGCTGTAGCCGGCAGCAACACGGATCCCAGCCATGCGCTGTTCGAAATCCGTGCTGACCATGTCGATGCCCAGCACGCCGTAAAAACGCTGATTGGCGTCGACCAGTGGCACATAGGCGCTGATGTAGCTGCGGACGCGTTCATGCACGATTTCGGTGCCGACGACTTCCTGGTGGGTCGCAAAAGCCTCGCGAAAGAAACGATCGTTCCCGGTGTAAGGGGTGCCAATCGGGTCGGCCGGCAAATCGTCGCCCGCAACCCGGAACAACGTGTCGGTGCCAAGCACAAACTGAATTTGGCCGTTTCGCTCGCGTGCGGTGTACAGATAGATCACATTGCGGGCGGCCTGATGAAAGCGCACCAGAGGTGCCAGCGCCTGCAGGTGTGTCGCCGACCGGGTCTGTTCCGTCTGCTGGAGTTGCTCGTGCAGCACCGGATCGACCGTCGTGGCGGCGGTACGGGCAAGTTGCAACAGCTCCCAGCGAACGGCCTCGAAGTTCGACTGCATCGCGCGGTGAAAGACCAGCGCAATGCCGAGGCACGAGATCAGGAAGACCACCACACCTGCGACCACAGCGTCACGCACGGGTCGAATGTGCTGAACACTGGGGTCAAACAGGCGCAGGGCCAAACGGTCCATGGTCTTAACGGCCTGATTGGCTCGCTGGCGTGTGTCGGTACAGCAGGGTGGCTATGATCAAAAAGCCAAGCTCGGTGGCCACTGCGAACATCAGGAACGAACTCTGATCGCCGGTCACCAACATGGACCCAAGGCGGGTGAGGCCGATACCGCCGTAACTCACCGCAGTCAGCAGCAGCGCATCGCGGCGTCGGCTCGGCGCCACCGTCCAGGCCAGAATCAATCCGCCCAGGGCCAGTTCCAGACCACCGTAAAACGCCCGGATTTCGGTGTCCGCGATCGGACCACTGACATGGACGTCCGTCATGGCCAGGATTTCGATCGGATGCGCGGTGAGCACCAGCCCAAATCCGATGAAGGACAAGGCCGAAAGCAGCAGAACAATCAGAGTCAGGGTGCGCATGCCAGGGTCTCGTGCGTTGCAGCGATGGTAATGGGCTTTTGCGCCAGACGGTCATCGAGCATTCCGTCCGTCACAGCCGGCTGAACGGCAATTGTCGGACAACTGTCGTCGACAGGGCGTCTGTGAATACAATGTTGCCAATGCAATCCACTTTGACCGCTATTGGCTGGCCCCGAACCGAGCCGCTTCCCGACCCGCCTTTCGAGGCTGCGATCCTGGCGCGCGTGATTGCCCAGCATCGCGATCAGTTCGAGATCCACGACGGCGTCTGTGTGCACCGGGCGCGGACCCCAGCGTCGCTGCGGAAGCCGGGGGTGGATGGCAGCCACCGACCCCATGTCGGCGACTGGGTGTTCGTCGAGGGCCGGGGGAAGGAGGCCGCACTGATCCGCGAGATCGTGCCGCGTCGCACGGTGTTGCGCCGAGGCGCCGCCGGCGATCATGACGCGACCCAGATCATTGCGGTCAATCTGGACTGCGTGCTGATCGTCTGTGGCCTGGATGGCGATTTCAATCTCAAGCGGATCGAGCGCTATCTGACGCTGGTTGCGAGTTCTGGTGCCCGTCCGTTGATCGTCTTCAGCAAGCTGGACCGCAATCCGGAAGCGGCCGCGCTGGTGGACGACGCCCGTTCCCGCTTTGGGGCGCAGGCACCCGTTCTGGCGCTGAATCTGAAGTCCGAAGACAGCCGGACGTTGTTGCTGTCGGCGCTGCAACCCGGCGAAACGATCTGCCTGGTCGGCTCGTCCGGCGCTGGCAAATCGACGCTCAGCAACCTGCTGCTCGGCGAGGAACGCCAGGCCACCCAGGATGTGCGCGAGCACGACTCGCGCGGTCGGCACACGACCACGCACCGGTCGTTGCTCAGCCTCAGCAATGGCGCTTGCCTGATCGACACACCCGGCATGCGCGAATTGAAGTTGCAGGCGGAAGACGAGGAGGCGATTGAGCAGAGCTTCGAAGACATCGAAGCACTGGCACTCCAATGTCGGTTCCGCGATTGCCAGCATGCCCGCGAGCCCGGCTGTGCGATTCGCGCCGCGCTGGAATCGGGTCAACTGGACTCGGAACGGTTGGCGAACTACCGGAAGTTGAGCCAGGAACTCACCGATAGCAAGGCACGGGCTGCCGACCGCAAAGCGCAGGAAAAGGTCGTGAACAAATCCTTCGGCAAGCGCCTGGTGGAGAAGTACGGGCGGCGGTGAGTCTTCGGTAACGTTGCCGATTGGCATCGGATGCCGCCGGGCGTCGCGTCGAAATGTCGACCTTCCGCACGAGGCAAACTGACGCTACCGAAAAAACCCGGGCGCCTGTGCCCACAACATCCAGGCCGCCGGGTCACGCTGAATCATCTCGTCGAGCCAGCGCGCCGCTTCCTGCAGCACGGCATCGCGGTCTGTCGGGTCGAGCGGCGCGCCGATCCGAAACTCCACTCGGGCCGTCAATGGGTTGATCCGCGCCGCGTAAAACACGATCGGCAGTTTCAACAATTCGGCCATCTTGACCAAGCCATTGGGCAGTTTGGCGTCGCGTCCGAGCAAGGTGACCGGGCGCGCACCACCGACTTCGCCCGGTGGCACATCGATCAACGACAAAATGCTGTCTCCGGACTTTGCCTTGTCGCGAAGATCGCGCACCGCAATGCCTCGATAACGCTTGAACAGCGGCCGGCCGCTATGTTTTTCGACCTCGCGCGTGCGCCAGCAGGCGTAGCGATACAGCACGCTCAGATGTCCGACATGCTCGGGGTCCAAGGGGCCGGCCAGGCACACAATCGGCCGACCGGTGCGATGCAGGCTGCGAATACCCCAATGCCCGCCACCCCAATGAAACGTCACCGCCATCACCGGGCCGTCGGCCGGCCAGTCGCCAGTTTGATCGAAGTTCCGGTCGATATGGCGGTCGCTGCGCGTCTTGGACCAGTAGAGGTCGGTCAAGTCCATCAGCCGGTGAAACCGGCAACGATGCTCAAAATCCTGCCGATCAGCGGCGAACCCGAAGTTCTGCGCCTGGTCGGCCGCCTGATGCACGCCCCCCCGATAGAGCAGCTTGAATCGGGTCAGCCACCACCCCAGGCGCACGCCCAAACGGAATGGCAGCAGCGCAATCAGCCCCGGGACCAGGACGTACTCGACGCCCGCCCGGGTATTGCCGATCAGCCAGTCCTTGAGGCTAAGATGTCGGATTCCACTGAAGATTTTCGTCATGACCGACCATGCTAGCCGCACCCTGAATCCGATTGCGGGCATTTTGGCGATAGAAGTGAAACCTGAGGGCAACCCGGTGCACCTGGGGCTGCCCTTGGAATCGGCCTCGGCGCTGGTTGATGTCATCAGCGGAGACTTGCTCAGGCTGCTACCAGGCGTGGACGCCTGCGGCTTGGCGATTGCGGCCGCACTCTACGATCAGGCTCAGATACTTCGCCCTGGTTTTCCGGTTCATGCCGCGCTTGCCGAGCTCTATGGCCAGGAACCCAAGGCACGGCAGGCGCCCAGTCTGATGGCGTTCGGCGCCAGCGCCGGCCGAATGGCCAAACCGGAGCTGGAGCCCGACCCGCGCCTGATTGGCAGCCCATTCCTGGTGCTGCCGTTCGTGCTGATGGCGCCAGCAGAGGCGCGCGAGCGCTTGACGCAGCACATGGAAACCGAGTGGGAAGAGCAGGCGCTGGCCAGCGCCCGCCTGGCGCTGTTCTTGAACCAGAGCTTCTCGATCGAGACCGAGCATGTCCGCTTCATGACGCGGAACGACCTGTTGGCGTTGTGCGCGATGCAGTACAACCAGGCCGATCTGGAACCGCTGTGGCAGTTGCTCGAGTGTGCGCTGCTGAGCCCGAATGCTGAAGAAACCGTTCGATCCGCCTCCGGGCATCGTTATCTGTATCGGCACGGTGTGGTATCAACGGACCCCGTCAAAGATGCCGGCACGGCCCAGGAGCGCCGTCAGTATCAGGCGGTTCTGGCGGCGCACGGACTTCAGCTGGTGGATGCGCAATCGACGGACGCGTGACGCGCCTCCGCGGCGAATGCGATCGGGCGAGTGGGGGTCTGACCACGTTTTCCCGCAGATTACGTATGGAGTCGATAAGCCCGGATCAATCGTGCCCGGGTGATGTGTAGCAGCCATGCGTAGTGCGCGAATTGCCCGTCCGAACTTGACCCTGTCGGGTGCGCGCAACTACAGTGAATTTTCAATGGGAGCGCAGGCCTTGGCCATGTTCATGATGTCTGACCCGACCTGCCATGCCTGGTTCCGGAGCTGATCGTGCCGAATCTGTTTACTGCCCCCGAAAATCTGATCTTCGTGATCGCGCTCGGCGTGGTGGTGGCACTCGCGGCCATCGAAGTGCTCGCCATCCTGCTGGGTCATAGCTTTGGTCATTGGCTGGACGGTTTGCTGCCGGATGGGTTCGATGTCCATGTCGATGGCCATATTGACGTCGATGTCGACGGCGCTGGCTCCGTATTCGACAAACTGCTCGGCTGGCTGCATTTCGGCAAGGTGCCGACGCTCGTGATCATCACGGTCTACTTGATGTCGTTTGGCATGGTCGGGCTCGGTTTGCAGATCGGCGCGCGCAGTCTGCTGGATGGCTTTCTGCCCGGCTGGATCGCGGCCGGTGCGGCGCTGCCACTCAGTCTGCCGATCGGCAGCCGACTGGCCGGTTTCATCGGCCGCCTGCTGCCGCGTGACGAATCACAAGTCATCAAGCGCCACCACTTGCTTGGCCGCTTGGCCACGATTGTCATCGGCGAAGCCCGTCAAGGCTCGCCCGCGCAAGCCAAACTGCGCGATGAATTCCGCACGACCCAGTACTTCATGGTCGAACCGAATCAGCCCGGCGAGGTGTTCCGCCAGGGCGAGCAAGTCGTGGTCGTCGCCATGCTCGGCACAGTATTCCGCGCCGAGCGCTTCGACCCCAAGCTGATTGAACACGATCCCTGATTGAACGCGAGGCCGCACTCATGCAATTGATGGAAATCCTGATCCTGACCGGCATTGGCCTGGTCGGCTTCCTGTTTATCTTCCTGATCATGGCGAGGCTGTACCGGCGCGCCTCCAAGGAAATCTCGTTCGTGCGCACCGGTTTGGGCGGGCAACGGGTCATTGTTAACGGCGGCGGGCTCGTCTTCCCCGTGTTTCATGAGCTGATCCCGGTCAACATGAACACGCTGAAGCTCTACGTCGAGCGCGCCAAAGAAGCGGCGCTGATCACACGTGATCGCATGCGTGTAGACGTGCAGGCCGATTTCTATGTCCGCGTGCAGCCAACCGAAGAATCGATCGCCAACGCCGCTCAGACCTTGGGTCGCAAGACCATGGAGCCGGAAGCGCTGAAGGAACTGGTGGAAGGCAAGTTCGTCGATGCCCTGCGCTCGGTTGCGGCCGAGATGGGTATGGAGGAGCTGCACGAACAGCGTTCGTTGTTCGTCCAGAAAGTGCAGCAGGCGGTCAGCGAGGATCTGCTGAAGAACGGACTCGAGCTGGAAGCCGTGTCGCTAACCGGCCTCGACCAGACCGGCAAGGAGTATTTCAATCCGGATAACGCCTTCGACGCCGAGGGCCTGACCCGGCTGACCGAAGCGATTGAACTCCGTCGCAAGAAGCGCAATGAAATTCAGCAGGAAACCGAAGTCGAGATTCAGAAAAAGAATCTGATTGCCGAGCAGCAAAAGCTGACACTGTCGCGCGAAGAAGAGTACGCCAAACTGCAGCAACAGCGTGAAATCGAGATCCGCCGCGCGCATCAGCAGGCCGAGATCGCGACGCAGCGCGCCGAAAAGGCTCGCGAAGCCGAGCAGGCGAAAATCGAAGCACAGCAGCAGATCGATCAGGCCAAAATCGCCGCCGATCGTGCACTGCAGGAGCAGCGCATTGCGATGGAGCAGCAGCTGAAGGAGCGGGAGGTTGCGAAGTCGCGCGCGGTGCAGACCGCCGAGATTGAGCAACAGAAGACCGTGCAGCTTGCGGAGCAGGAGCGCGCAATCGCGATTGCCGAGAAATCTCGTGCGCAATCGGAGGCGCAGGCCGCTGCAGATCTCGCACGCGCGGGTGCGGTGCAGGCCGAAGAGCAGGTCGCCACGGTCCGCGAAATCGAACGCGCCGAGCGTCAGAAGAAGATCGAACTCGTTGAAGCGGCGAAGAAGGCCGAGCGCGACATGATTGGCGTCACTATTGCGGCCCAAGCCGAGAAGAAAGCTGCCGAAGATCGCGCCCAGGCGGTGTTGACTGCGGCGAATGCGTCTGCTGACCAGCGCCGCATTCAAGCGCAGGCAGATGCCGATGCCGAACGCATGCGTGCGCAGGCCGCCGAACAGCGTTATGCCGTCGATGCCGAAGGCCAGCGCCGGCTGAACGAGGCCGCGAACATGATGTCGGCCGAGCAAGTGGCGATGCAGATCAAACTGGCGTTGCTGAAGCATCTGCCGGAGATCGTGCGCGAATCGGTCAAGCCGATGGAGCACATCGAAGGGATTCGAATTGTGCAGGTCGAAGGCTTGAATGCGGGAGGTGGCGGCGCCGGCACAGGTGGCGCAGATCCCGCAAATGGCAACTCCGGCAATCTCGCCGAGCAAGTCGTCAGCTCGGCGCTCCGCTATCGCGCCCAGGCGCCGCTCATTGAGTCGCTAATGCGCGAGGTCGGCATCTCTGGGAGTGATCTGCACGGCATGACGCAGGGGCTTAAGGACAAGCCAGAGTAAGCGTTGTCGTCACTCCGGCGAAGCAGACTGTGTGAAAACCTTTGGGCAGGACAATATTTGGCGCTTCAACATAGCCTCGGTACGGCTGCAAGACCTTCAAACCCACCCCGGATCAAGTCCGGGGTGACGAGAGGTGGATTGGAACACGTTGGGGAACCGATCCTTTCTAGCGTCTGAAGCAACGACTTTGCCTCGACGGACACTCTCGCGATTCGTCACCCCGGACTTGATCCGGGGTGGGTTTCAGGCTCGCGGCAAACTGACCCATCATTTGCGCTCATCATCGCTTCCGAACCCGATCGGCTAGGTTGCTCGAACCAGTCCTTTGTTGTTTTCACACAGTCTGGAAGGCCGGGGTCCGGACAATCTTGCAGAATGCTACCCAGGCCTACTGCTTGCGAATCGTCTCCTGCACTACTTGGCGTCGCCCCGGCGAAGCAGGGGCTGTGAAAACGGTTGAAGTTTGCGGTGGCACCTCATTGCCGTCATCCCGACGCGTGCGGGACCCAGGGCAATCTGGCCACCGTGCCGCAAGTATTCTGGGTCCCGACTTGCGTCGAGATGACGACAACGGAGTCAGTCGCCTTGCGATGGCGTCAGACGCCATGAGTGCAGGCACCGAAGCCGTTTGCACACAGCCTGGAACGTCGGGGTCCAGGCAATCTCGCAGCAAACCAGCGAGCATGCTTCACCGCTCCGAATGCCCTGCATCATCGTAATCGCGCCGGGTAAACAAACCCGGACGAATCAAGTCGATAAACGCGCGCGCCTGCGGGCTCAAGTACTTGCCCTTGCGCACCACGACACCATACGTCCGCTGCGGGAACCAGTCCTTCATATTGCGGACTTCCAAGCGATCTTCGGGCCGCAGACAAATCCCGGTGACAATCGAAATGCCAAGCCCCATCGCGACGTATTGCTTGATGACCTCCCAGCCACCCACTTCAATCGCCACTTGATACGGCACGCGCGCCTTCTGAAAAATCAGGTCGACCAAGCGAAACGTCGTGAGTCGTCGCGGTGGCAGGATCAGACCATGCGGCGACAAATCCTCCAAGCTGATGTGACTCTTGCTCGCGAGCGGATGATTGACTGGCATGATCAGCATCGGGTCAAACGAATACACCGGCTCATAGACCAGATCGTTCGGCACATCGAGCATCGAGCCGACCGCGAAATCGACTTGATCCGAGCGCAGCATCGCCAAGCCATCGATACCGGTCACATTGTGCAATTGGAGCTTCACTTTCGGATGCCGATCGCGATAGCTCGCGACGAGTGCGGGCAGCAGGAACTGAATCGTCGACGATCCCGCGGCGACGTTGAGCTCGCCCGCATCCAGGCCTTGGACCTTGCGCCGGAAGTTTTGGTCGAGCGATTCCAAGCCCTCGATCAACGGCAAGGCCAGGTCGTAAAGCTCTTGGCCTTCGCGCGTCAGCTGCACGCGGCGCCCCGTGCGTTCCAATAGACGCACCCCAAACTCGCGCTCCAAGGCCTGGATCTGCAAACTCACGGACGGCTGACTGAGAAACAACGCCTCGGCCGCGCGCGATAGTGTTCCGAGCTTGGCCGTGTACAGAAACGCCCGCAGCTGCTTGAGTCGGCTGCCCTTGTAGTAGAAACGCGCCGCCCCAGCACTTTTCGGGCGACGGGGCGTGCGGCGTTTGCGTTTGGTGGGGGCGGTGGCCATGGGGCGATTATGCGCACAATTGAGGCGATCGCGTGGCGCGCGTTTGCGGCATCGATTCGTCGGTGCTTTGGCTAAGTGTTGACGGATGCTTCGGGTGATGCGACGGGATCGCAGGTCCTCGGTGTGACAACGAGGCCAGATTGTTCTGAACTAAGGCCTTCCAGGCTGTGTGGAACCATCGGGCGACTGATTCGAGACGCCTAGGTGATCGCGTTCGGACACGATGGTGCATGCAAGAAATAGGTCAGCATGCCGCGAGCTCGAAACCCGCCCCGGATCAAGTCCGGGGCGACGAATCGCGAGCGTGTCGGTCGCGGCAAAGCCGGTACTTCAGACGCCAGAAAGGAGCGGTTTCCGAAGGGTATCCAACGCACCTCTCGTCACCCCGGACTTGATCCGGGGTGGGTTTGGAGTTCTTGCCGTAAACCAGAGACTATGTTGAAACAACGAATATCGCTCTGCCGCAACGTTTTCAACCATTCGGCGTCCGCCGCGCCTCGCGGTGACAAACCCTATTGTCGTCATCCTGGCGCAGCCGGGATCCAGGGCAATCTTGCGTCAAACGTTCAAGCTGCAGTGCCGTGCGCCTTGTTTGCGAACCTGTTGCAAGATTGCCCTGGCTCCCGGAATCCGCTGCGCGGCTTCCAGGATGACGACAAAGGTGGCCCCAGCACTCGGGCACTCTTGATTCTTTCGGGCTGATCGAGGTCTTTCCACACAGTCTGGAAGGCCGGGGTCCAGAACCGGCCTGGCCACCAGCGACAGAGTCGATTCGAACCATCGGCCTGCAATCGCCAACTCAATACCAAATCGCCATCCTCAGCCCAAGCGAATCTACGCGCGGCGGATCGGGCAACGATTGCGCGGTGCCGCTAGCAATGCGCTCCGCACTCCACAACGCAGCAAGCGCATCGTGGACGTCGTCGATCGCCGCGATGCGTTTCGGAATCGCCGCGCGCAGTCGTTCAACGCGCTTCGGTCCGAAATACTTGGCGAGCAGCGCCAAGCGGATCTCCTGACCTTCGAGCGTGCGTTTCGGCGCGACGATGCCTTGCCCAAAGCCACCACGCATTGCGGCAAAGCTGACTTCCGGATGGATCTCATGCACACAGGCACGAGCGTTTGCATCGCCCCGAAGCAGATGATCCCACTGCCGAATCTTGGGATAGATCGCAAACGCCTGCGCCGCGACGCCCATGCCACCGAGTTGCCTCTGAATCGTCTGCGCTTCAAGCCGGTTCGCTGCGTTGAGCGCTGGCCGCATCGGCGCGGCAAACACACTGCTGGCACGTTTGCCGCCGACAAACGCACGGGCGAGCCGATCGGTCGCGCGCGCCGATCCGTCTTCAAGTCCAATCGGGATATCGACCGCAATCACGCTGGCATCGATATTCGAAAGCCACAAGCTCTCGGCATCCTCATACCGCTTCCAGCCCAACTCGCTGCCTTGCCGCCACACCGCGAGCCAACCCGATCCCGCACCGTCGACGCCCAGGCAGCGCGACATGGCTTATCCCAGCTTTTCCCGCTGTGTTTTCAGACCATGCAACTGCGTGCCCCAGTCCACCAAGCGCTGACGTTCCTGATCGACCACCGCTGCCGGGGCGTTCTGCACGAACGTGGCGTTGCCGAGTTTGCCTTCGCATTTCTTGATCTCCACTTCGACGCGCGCGATTTCCTTGTCCAGACGCTTTTTCTCGGCGTCCAGGTCGATCAGGCCGGCGAGCGGAATCAGTACGCGGAGGCTACCGAGCACGCCGGCGGCCGACGCGGGCTCTTCTTCTCCGGGTGCCAAGTAGCGCGGCGTCTCAGAGCGCGCCAGGAACGTTATTTGCGCGGCGAATTTCTCGGCGCGGCGTTGATCTTGGGCATCGCCACCAGCAAACAGCAGCGGCAGCACTTTGCCTGGCGCGATATTCATTTCGCCACGGATGCGGCGGACGTTGGCGAGCACGGATTTGAGCCAATCGACTTCGGCGGCGGCGTCTTTGTCGGCGACGATGTCGTCGACTTGCGGATAGCGCTGCGTACCCAGGAACTGATTCTCGACCGACATACCAAGGCGCGGCGCAACATGCTGCCAGATTTCTTCGGTGACGAAGGGGATCAGCGGGTGCGCGAGGCGCAGCACGGTTTCGAGCACGCGCAGCAGGGTGTGCTTGGTCGACGCCACTGCTGCGGCGTCCTGTCCTTGCAATGCGGGCTTCGACAGTTCCAGGAACCAATCGCAGAACTCGTTCCAAACGAAATCGTAGAGTGCCTGCGACATCAGGTCGAAGCGATAGGCAGCCACCTGCGTGTGCATTTCGGCGATGGTCGACTGCAGGCGCGTCAGAATCCAACGCTCGGCTTCGGTCACCGCCGTTTTCGGCGCAGTCGCGGCGTCGAAGTCTTCGGTGTTCATCAACACGAAGCGGCTCGCGTTCCAGAGCTTGTTGCAGAAATTCTTGTAGCCTTCGCAGCGCGAGAAGTCGAACTTGATGTCGCGGCCATGTGACGCCAGCGAGGCGAACGTGAAGCGCAGCGCATCGGCGCCCACGCCATCGATGCCCTCTGGGAATTCCTTGCGCGTCGCCGCTTCGATTTTCGGCGCGTCCTGCGGCTTCATCAAACCCGTCGTGCGCTTCGCAATCAGATCGTCGAGCGAAATGCCGTCGATCAGGTCGAGCGGATCGAGCACATTGCCCTTGGACTTCGACATCTTGTTGCCATCGCGATCGCGCACGAGGCCGGTGATGTAGACGTCCTTGAACGGCACCTGGCCGGTGAAGTGATCGGTCATCATGATCATCCGGGCGACCCAGAAGAAGATGATGTCGAAACCGGTGACCAGCACCGACGTCGGCAGGAAGGTGTCGTAACCGTACTTGGCTTGCGCTTCGGGATTTGGCCAGCCGAGCGTGGAGTGGCTCCAGAGCGCTGACGAGAACCACGTCTCGAGCACATCATCCTCGCGCTTCAGTGCTGCCGTGATGCCGGCCGCCTGCGCTTTTTTGGCTGCTTCCGCTTCGTCGCGGGCGACAATGATTTCGCCCGATTCGGCAAACCACGCCGGAATCCGATGCCCCCACCAGAGTTGCCGCGAAATGCACCAATCCTGGATGTTGCCGAGCCAGTGCCGGTAGGTGTTGATCCAGTTCTCTGGGACAAAGCGCACGGAACCGTTTTCAACCAGTTCCAAGCCACGCTTCGCGAAGTGGTCCATCTTCACGAACCACTGGTAGGTCAAATAGGGCTCGATCACCTGGCCGGAGCGATCACCACGCGGCACTTGCAGCTTGTGCGCCTTCTCTTCAACCAACAGTTCCGCCGCGGTCAGATCAGCGAGCACCGCCTTGCGTGCGACATAGCGATCCAGGCCTTGATACTTGGCTGGCGCGCGATCGTTGATCTTCGCGTCGGGCGTGAAGATGTTGATCATCGGCAGGCTGTGCCGCTTGCCGATCTCGAAGTCGTTGAAGTCGTGCGCCGGGGTGATCTTGACGCAGCCCGTGCCGAATTCTTTGTCGACATACGCGTCGGCAATGATCGGAATCTCGCGATCACACAACGGCAGCTTGAGCATCTTGCCGATCAGCGCCTGATAGCGCTCGTCGTCGGGATGCACGGCCACGGCGACGTCACCGAGCATGGTTTCGGGACGCGTCGTCGCAACGATCAGCTGACCACTGCCATCGGCGAGTGGGTACGCGATCGACCACAACTTGCCGTGCTCTTCTTCGCTGACCACTTCCAGGTCCGAGATCGCGGTCAGCAACACTGGGTCCCAGTTCACCAAACGCTGGCCGCGATAGATCAAGCCTTGTTCGTACAGACGCACAAATGTTTCGGTGACGGCTTCGGACAAACCTTCGTCCATCGTGAAGCGCTCACGCGACCAGTCGCCCGACGTGCCGAGGCGGCGCATCTGGCGCGAGATCGTGCTGCCGGATTCTTCCTTCCACTGCCACACGCGTTCGGTGAACTTTTCCCGGCCCAGGCCGTTCCGCGTCTCGCCTTTGCCTTCGCGCTCCAACAGACGGCTGACGACCATTTCGGTCGCGATACCAGCATGATCGGTCCCGACCTGCCACAAGGTGTTGTGACCTTGCATGCGGTGGTAGCGGATCAGCGTGTCCATGATGGTGTGCTGGAACGCGTGGCCCATGTGCAGCGTGCCCGTCACATTCGGCGGCGGCAACATGATGCTGTAGGGCGTGCCGTGCCCGCTCGGCGCGAAATAGCCGGATTGTTCCCAGCGCGGATACCACTGCGCTTCGATGGCTTTGGGTTCGAATGACTTGTCCATGGCAGGCTCCCGCCCGGCTGCAATGGCCGGACAATGGTGAGAATAGAGCCCTATAGGCTACCAAGCCCGCCTGGAGCTTGCGAACTTCGCGGTTTTGCCGCTATTCGTAGCCGTTGCAGTAGATGTCTTCCAGATACGTCCCGCAGACGCCCAGTACGGGCAGATCATGGTGTTCACAGTGCGCAGCCTCCGGGGTGCTGGCGCAGTCCACCAGCAGATTCGGGTTGGCGCTGTCGTCGGCAGCGGTCGCGATGGCGGTCACCACGATTGGCGTTCCAGCGGCTCGGGAAACTAGGCCATTGCCGATACTGACGCGGATCACGCCCGACCCGCTGCCATTGACGCTTAGGCCAGCGCTCCGATTGCACCGAACGAGCTGTCCGGCCGCTGCGGTGCCGCTGGCGGTGCAGGCGGTCAGGGGGAACCCCGCACCGCCGACCAGCGAGTGATAGCTGAAACCCGGCGGCAGCTGCGCCGAGACGAAGAAATTGCCAGCCGCCGCCGTACCACTATTCCGATAGCTCACTTCAAACTGGCCGGCATTCGCCTGGATCGGCAGCGTGGCGGGCGTGTGCGTGATTCCCGTGATCTCGAGCGTTGGGCTTGGCGCCGCGCTGCTGTTGAAAAATTTCTCGAAGCACCCCAGCTGATTGATGTCGGTGGCGCAATCCGGTGCAGTCGGAATGGGTTGCGGGGTGTTGTTGCCGATCTCGGTCCAGATTCGGATCGGGCCGGGGACGGCGATGTTTGCGGCAACCGCCACGTTGATCAGAAAGTCGAACGTGCCGTTGACACTCGCAGTCGTCGTGCAGACGGTTGGATTGACCCCGGCGGCCGAGCACGTGAAGGTGTACAGCTGACCAGCCGGGCGGCTGACAAAGCTGACCCCGGTCGGCCAGTTGATACGCAAAGTCATCGGCCCGTTCAAATTGTTGTAGCCAGCGTTGACGATCCGGACGCGCATTTGCTCGCTGGCATTTTGAGTCAGCACATCATCGTTCAGCACGGTCAGGTTCGTGACCTCGACCCGCGACTGCACGCCGTCGTTGATGCGGCGCGCACATTGCGTCAGTACACCGGTGCCGGTCTCGCACACCGGGGACGGCGGTAGCGGAAACTGTGCGTTCTCGATGGTGGCATCGAACACCACGGCGTTTGGGCCGATCAGGTTGAACGTCGGCGCGACATCGAAGATGAACTTCATGTTGGTTTGCGCGCCATTGGCGAGCGCCGTGTTGCGCACGCACGTGACGTCGCGCGGCGTCGGCGCGGCCGTACACGCGATGTCCGCGCTGATGGTCTGCCGGAATGAGATGCCCTCGGGCAGGGTCGTGCGCATTGTGATGGGCGGACTGAGCGACGCGCCCGACACGTTTATGACGCGCAGATCAAACTGATTGGTCGGTGCGGTCGAGCCAAACGTGCCACTGGCGGTCGGGCTTTGCACGACGAGCCACAGTGACGCCATGTCGGCTCGGACGGGCGCGGCTGCCAGCAGCAAACAACACAAAAGCCATTGAGCGAAGAGGCGCATGCGTCACCCGATAACCGCCAGTTTGAGTAGCTGGCATCGTAGGTGACGCGCTCCGGAGAGACGACCCCGCAGTCAGGGGGTCGTCTGATGTGATGGCGCAGGCCTCAGGCCCACTCGGTCAGCCCTTCGCGCTCGTACAGCGTCTTGAAGGTTGGGCGGGCTTTGATTCGCGCCACAAATTCCGCGAGTACCGGCCAACTGGTGGCGGGCTTCGGCATGTTGCGCGACCAGCGCATCAGCATGAAGGCATGCAGATCGGCGACGGTCAGCGTGTCGCCGCACAGATAGGGGCCTTTGACTGCGAGATGATCGGCCAAGCGGTCGAACACCACCTCGATCTTGCTCTGTGCCACCGCCTTGGTGGCCTCGGCATTGGCCTCGCCGGCCGCTTCATGGGGATAAAACCAGTTGCGGAACGCCGGTTGCAGCGTGTTGGCGAGATACAGCATCCACTGCAGATACGGTTGCCGTTCGTGGCTGCCCACGGTCGGCGCCAATTTCTGTTCGCGTTCGGCCAGCCACAACAGCAGTGCCGCCGATTCGGTCATCGGCTGACCGTCGACCACCAGGGTGGGCACCACGCCGTTTGGGTTGAGACGCAGATACTCAGACGATCGCTGTTGCCCGGCCTGCAAATCGACCCGCACGAGTTCATGCGGCGCGTTCATTTCGAGCAACGCCAGATGGACAGAAAAGCTGGCCGCGCCGGGCGAAAAATAGAGTTGGTACATAGAGGGTCCTTGCGGTTGCGGAGCCGCTCATACTGGCGACTCGCCTCGCTTCCCGCAAATGACAGAAGGCTTAGCTGGGTGCCAATTCCCGACTCAATGATCGTCGGATTCGCCACCGCCAAAGCTGAGCTGCCCGTCCAGGCCCCCCGGCTCGCTATCGCCATCAGCCGATGGCGCGGTCTCGCCTTCGGCCCCACCTTCGGTGCGCACGTTCCCGACTTCTTTGCCGGGCCGCCACCACTGGTAAGTCTTCTGGGCCTTACCGTCCTCGCGCGCACTCACTTCCAGCAGCAGCTCACTGCGGCGCTCATTGCTGACCTCGGTCCAGTGGCAATCGAGCACCGCGCCTTCGAGCGCATAGAGCAGGTTGAGACTGGCCTTGAAGCCGGCCTTCTTGACCTTGAAATAGACTTCGATCGCACCGAGTGTTTTGACTTCCTCCTCGGTGCGCACGCCCACCTGGCGCAGCCAAGCAGCGCTTTTCGGGCCGATGTTGCGGATCTTGGCGCTCATGCTCAGGCTGCCGTCGCGAGAGATTCGCCAGCAATACTGGCCAGATACAGGCGAGCCATCGCTTCGAGCCCCGTTTGGTCGACATGATCAAACCGATCCAGGGCCGGCGAATCCAGATCGAGCACACCGATCAGGGTGTCGCCTTGGTAGAGCGGCACGACAATTTCGGAGCGCGAGGCGGCGTCGCAGGCAATGTGGCCTGGGAACGCGTGCACATCGCCCACCAGTTGCGTCCGGCGCATGGCGGCGGCCGTACCGCAAACGCCCTTGCCAATCGCAATGCGAACACAGGCCGGCTTGCCTTGAAACGGGCCGACGACCAATTCCTTGCCGTCGAAAAAGTAAAACCCGACCCAGTTGACCTCGGTCAGCGCGTGATAGAGCAGGGCGGAGAAATTTGCGGCGTTGGCAATGCGGTCAGTTTCACCGGACAGCAGACCGCGGGCCTGGTCCAGCAGCTCGGCGTAGAAGGCGGCTTTGTCCGTGGTCGGTATGGCTTTTGATTCGAACATGGGCGGTCAACCAAGTGGGACCGACATTCTAGCAGGCTGGTGCAAAAGAGCCGGCTCGCTTGCATCAGCGGTGGCGCAAGCGTCATTCAACCACGCAAGTGCTTGATTCATCGAGTCAATCACCATCACCGCCGCCGTCTCCGCCGTCACCGTCACCACCCCCGTCACAATCGCCACCCCCGTCACCGTCGCTACTGCTGTCGCTGTCGGGGCAGTCACTGCCGGCGTCCGCGACCATCGAATCGGCGGTTCCGTCCAAATCTGCCGGCGCGGCACCCTCAGCGTGCGGATCGCCAACGGCATCTGCGGGTTGATCCTGGCTCGCGGCGCCGGGCGCGAACGCATTGTCAGATGACGCTGGATCTGCGTTCATCGACGCACTGGCAGCTGCCGCTGACGAAACGGCTTCCAATTCGTCGGTAAACGAGAGGTTGCCATTCAAGGGTCGGAGCACCAGCGCATCGGTCAACCCCAGCACCTGGTCAAGCGCGAACAGCACCGGTACGCGGTGAGTCTGCAAGGCCGAATACCCCTCCTGATGACAAGCCGACCGCCAGCTGCGACGGAGTTCGTGCGCCACCTCTGGGGAGCGCCCGGCATAGGCGGGCAAGGGTGTCAGCATTTGGCCAAAGGCGCGGTGACAGAACGCCGGATAGCTGGGATCTGCGGCGAAGGCTGCCCAGAGCGATGCCAGCGCTCGGGATGGCACGCCGGTGGGCTTCGGTTTGGTATCGATCCAGATCATGAAATACTGACGGAGACCAGCCTCCAGGGTCGGCCAGTGCTGGTCAGCCAAGTCTGGATGTTGGTGCAGGACGGCGGTCCAGAGCGACCTCGGGAACGCGTAGTTCTGTACAAAAGTGCGCCGCTCCTGCTCGCGGCGCGTTTGCCAGTACCCCAGCAAAACGAGCAGGATGAAGCCGACCAACAGGGCGCCGGCCAATGTGATGAGCAGCGCGGACACCGATCAGCCTCGCGCGGATTCAGTCGCCACCGCCGCCGCCACAGCCGCCACCGCAACTGCTGCCGCTGTCACCGCCGCCGCTGTCACCCCCGCCACTATCCTGGCAACTGCTGTCAGAGCTGTCGCTCGTGCTGCAGTCGGTGTTGCTGGAACCGCTGCTGTCTGTACTACCTGAATCGCGGCCACCAGAGCACACGGCGCCGCCGCAACTGCTCGTCGGGGTCGAACTGAAACTGCTACCCGTTGGGTCGGCCGCGGTCATCCAGGCGCTCATCGGTTGGTAGCGATTGCCCCCGCCGATCCCGAGTTGCTGATCGATCAGAAACAGCACCGGGAGCGCTGTTGCGCTAGCGGCAGTGAGCCCGTCCAAGCGACACGCTTCGCGCCAAGTCCGACGCAGTTCCTGATTCACCCGCTCGCCATTCGGAACCGATCCGGCGGGAACGTGGTGGAAGAAATGGCCGAACGCGGTGGCGCAAAATTCGCGGTACGCCCGGGTATCCAGAATGAACTGATGCCAGAGGTCGTCAACGACCTTGGATGGCATCCCAATGGTCAAGGGATGCGTGCGGCGATGGATCTCGAAGAACTGCCGCAGCCCGTGTTCGACCCTGGCAACTTCGGCATCGCGCAGGTGCGGGTGCTGCTGCCGAAACTTGGTCAGGACCGGCTTCGGAAATTCGTATTCGTGGATGAACAGCTCGCGCTGTTGGGCTTGCCGGCGGCGATGGCCCCACCAGAGCAGGGGGACCGAGACGATCAACAGAATCAGGATCGGTGTCATGTTGCGGGTCCAGAGTACGGACCGATTGTGACACCTTCAAGACGGTTGAACAGCGCGCATTCGGGGGGTACGAGCGGGTCCGGAATGACTCCAGACCCGCACAGCTAGGTTCACCGCTTGCCAGACTTTGGCTTGGCCCGCTTCGCTGCCAGTTTGGTCGCCGCAGGTTTCGTGGCCCCTGTTTTCGACGCCGCTCGTTTTGTCGCAACGGGTTTCTTCACTGCGGATTTCTTGGCAGCAGGTTTTTTGACTGCCGGCTTTTTGGTGATCGGCTTTGCCGCGGACTGCCTGCGCGTAGCGACCTTGGCAGCCGGCTTCGCCGAACCGGACGTCTTGGCCGGCGCCTTCTTGCCTGTCGGTGCCGGCTCGGTACCAGCGCCACCTTGCAGATAGCGGAGCACATCGGCCGCATGCGTTTTCACATCGACCTTTGGCCAAACCTGCTCAACCTTGCCGCCCGCATCGACCACAAACGTGCAGCGGAAGATCCCCAGGTATTTGCGGCCATAAAGGGACTTCTCGCCCCACGCACCGAGCCCTTCGATCAGCACGCGATCGGGGTCAGCCAGCAGCGGGAAGTTGAGCGCCTGCTTGTCGGCAAATTTTTGGTGGCTCTTCACGTCGTCTGCGCTGACACCAAAGACCGGCACGCCCAGTTTCTGGAAATCAGGATGCGCGTCGCGAATACCACAGGCCTGTGTCGTGCAAGCCGGCGTGCTGTCCTTCGGATAGAAATACAGCACAAAGCGCTTGCCCTTGAGACTGGCTTTGCTGACCGTCTGGCCAGATTGCGTTGACAGCGCGAAGTCAGGGATCGACGAACCAGGTGTGAGCATCAGGGCGTACCTTCGGAGTTGGCAGTGGGTGCAGCGGATGCCGTTGCAGCGGGTTGCAGGTGTCGGGCAAAGAAGTTCAGCAAGGCATGGCCGTAATGCTTTTTCATGTACGGACTGGAGATGCCGTGCTTGGCGCCCGGATAAGTCATCAGGTCGAACGGCCGGCCCTTTTCCTGCAACGCCGTCATCAGCTTGGTGGAATTGGTGAACAACACGTTGTCATCGGCCATGCCATGCACGAGCAGCAGCGGCGCGGTCAGGCCATCAACATGCGCAAACACACTGCTCTTGTCGTAGCCGTCAGCATTGGCTTTGGGATGATCCATGTAGCGTTCGGTGTAGTGCGTGTCGTACAGCGACCAGTCGGTGACCGGGGCACCGGCAATACCCGCAGCGATCTCGTCGGAATGCTTGGCGAGCATCATCAGACTCATGTAGCCGCCGTAGCTCCAACCGTAAACGCCGACGCGCGTGGGATCGATGAACGTCTGGTTCTTGAGCCACCGAATTCCGGCCAACTGGTCGTCGACCTCCGGGCCACCCATCTGGCGGAACAACGCTTCTTCAAACGCCTTGCCACGCCGCGGGCTGCCACGGTTGTCGAGCACGAACACCACGTAGCCCTGGCGTGCCAATACCTGCCACGTGAGATCGCCCCAGGCCTTTTGCACCATTTGCTTGTGCGGCCCGCCGTACACGTTGACGATCGCCGGATAACGTTTGGTCGCATCGAATCCCGCCGGCTTGATCATGCGGTAGTACAACGTGTCGCCACCCGGATTCTTGAGGGACCCAAATTCGCTCTTCGCATGGTCTGCCAAGTACGGCGCATACGGATGATCGTCGTCGAGCGCGTTGGCCTCCAGCACGGCAATCTTCTCGCCGGTGTTCCGGTACAAGCGCACGATGGCCGGCGCTTCGGCAGCGCTGAACGTGTCGACGAACACGCTGGCGTCTTTCGCAAAGCTCGGATTGTGAATCCCTTCGCCCGCGCTGATCATCTCGGTCGACTTGACGGCCTCATTCAAGGCGACGCCAAACACCTGCGCCTGCAACGGATCCGGGCCGCCGGACAGAAAGTACAAACGGTCGTTCTTCTCGTCGACGGCAGCGATCCGGTCGACCACCCAACCCTCTGGGCTCAACGCGTAGCGCAAGCGCCCCGCCGAATCGAAGCGGTACACGCGGGCAAAACCATCGCGTTCGGACGTCCAGAGAAAGTCGTCATCGGCAAGGAAGTGCAAGTCATCATTGAGATTGACGAAGCTTTTGCTCTCCTCGACCAGGAGCGTCTTGCTGGTTTTGTCGGCGAGGCTATAGGTGCGCAGTTCGAGCCGACGCTGATCACGCGATTGCCACTGATACGCGACAAAATCGCTGTGCTTCGGCCAATCCACGCGGGCGAGATACGCGTCCTCGGTGCCATCGGTCACCCAGTCCACCTTGACCGAGCCACGCGCCACCGTGGTGCCACCGGCGTCGTGGACCAGCCCACCGGGCTGCACCTGATTCAAGTCGATGACCCCGAGTTTGACCGATGCGTTGGTTTGACCGGCTGCCGGATACCGCTGTTCGATGACCTGCACATTATCCGCGTTGATTTCGAAGCGGCGCTGGATTGGCACCGGCGACTCATCGACGCGCGCAAACGCGATCGCCTGGTCATCGGGTGACCACCAGTATCCTTCGAACCGCGCCATTTCCTCTTGGGCGATGAATTCCGCGGTGCCGTTCGAAATCAGGCCGCCGCCATCAAAGGTCAGCTGGATCGAGCGCTTGCTGTCGAGTTCGATCAGCCACAGATTCTGCTCGCGGACAAAACTGAGATACCGCCCACCCGGCGACACGCGGGCATCGGTGACAAATCCGAGCGCGCTACTCGTCAGTTTTTCGATCGCCTCTTCGCCCGACTTGCCCAGGTCGTACAAGAAGACTTCGCCATTCAACGGAAACACGAGGCGCTTGCCGTCGGGAGAGAAGTCATACTCCAGGATGCCTTTGAGGCTGGCCGTCCTCGCCCGCTCGCGGCGCGCCTGCTCCTCGGCCGACAGGGTTTCGCCATCCGGATTCAGCAGCTTGGAATCGACGAGCAATTCGGTCTTGCCTGTGGCGATGTCGTATTGCCAAAGATCGAGTTGGAACTGGTCCGTTTCCTTGCCGCGCAAGAAGGTGATGCGGCTGCCATCAGGCGCCACCTTCAACCCTTGCGGGGTCTTGCCATTCAGAGCAGGCGGCTCGAACAGTCGATCGATGCCGAGGTCGGCGGCGGCGGCAACACTACTCATCATCATCAGCAACCCAGAAAATAGAACACGACGCATGGTTTACCCCGGTGATCAGGTCAGCTTCCGAGTGTAGCGTTTGTCCTGGCGGGTCGCAGCCGTTCGCATCGGCAAGATCGTCGCCTGGCCGGCGACCTGTCTTTCGTCAGGGGTGGCCGATTTTCTGACCGGTCCGGACCATCCGTCGCGCTTCGTGCTCCTGAATCCACCAAGGAGTGCGCCATGCGTTCGTGCAAATTCGTTGTGTTACCGCTATTGATGTTCAGTCTGTTCCGAGTCCCGGCAGACGTATCCGCCGCCTGCGCGAACTACGGCTTTGCGCCCGCACCCGGCGGTGTCACTTGCCCGGGTGGCTCGTGCAGTGTGTTTGTCAGCACCGGCGTGCCGGGCGATGCCGCACTCGCCGATTTTAACGGCGACGGCTACCTGGACATGGCCACCGCGAACGTCAATATCACGTCGCTTTCGGTGCTCCTCGGGCTGCCGAATGGCAACTTCAGCTTGTCGCCGCAGGCTGTGGAACTGGGCAATGGGAATCTGGGTCAGGCAATCGTCAGCGCCGATTTCAATGGTGACCAGCGCGCGGATCTGGCGGTGGTCACGCGCTTTCACGACATCATCAGCCTGCTGGGCGATGGCACGGGCGGGTTTGTCAGCGCGGGCGTCATTGATGTTGGGTCCGGGTCGAATACCTATTCGGACATCACGAGTGGCGATTTCAATGGCGATGGCATCGTGGACTTGGCCGCCACGGCGCCGACGCTGAATGCGATCACGATCGGGCTTGGGCTCGGCAACGGGCAGTTCCAGCAGCCCAGCGGCTCGCCGTTCGGCGTCTCGGAATTGAATCTGCCGATGAGCCTTGCCGCGGGTCGGATTGATTCGGACAACATCGACGACCTCGTGGTCGCCGGACTGGAGAGCGACAATCTGGTGGTGCTGAAAAGCCAGGGCAACGGCCAGTTCGTCGTCTTGCAGAATGAGAGTGCGGTGATCGCACCGGAGGCGCGGCCGCGCCAGGTGGAACTGCGCGATCTGAACCATGACGGTCGGCTGGATGCCCTGGTCGCGAGCCATGTATTCCGGAACAGCGGCGCCGTGCCGTTGTCGCCATTCAATCGGGCGGCGTTGTTTCTCGGTCGGAACACCGGCGGGCTCGATGCTGCGACGTTCGTGGATCTCGGTGGCGATCTGGACGACGTCAGCGCCGCCGATTTTGATGCCGACGGTGCAGAGGACCTGCTCGGCGCCAACATCGCGTTTTCGTTTCGGACAAGTGTGGCCAGACAAACGGGCGCCATGATCTTCGAAACCACGCCACTCGCGCTGCCGGGCGCGGGGGGTGCCTCGGGTGGCGTCTACACCGGGGATTTTGATCGCGATGGCTTTGTGGATGTGGCCGGCGTCATGAGTAGCGGATACGTCAATGTCAGTCTGAACACGTGCGTTCAGGATGCGCTGTTTGCGAACGGATTCGAGTGAGCACGATGGTCATCCGGACATCGCAACGCACACGGATCACGCGTGCAACCCGGCGGCGCTGGCATACTGTGGGCATCGCCCAAGAAGACCCTGGACCAGCCATGCCGGGGCTCCCTGCTGCCTTCTCATTGGAACTGCGCCATGCCTTTGCTTGCCGGAATTTCGCTGTTATTGCAGATCATCCTGGCCATTCATGTGGCCAAGACAGGACGGAATCTCTACTGGATCATGATTATTGTGATGCTGCCGCTGATCGGCGGCGTCGCTTACCTCGTGGTGGAAGTTCTGCCGGAACTTCGCAACAACCCGAGCGCGCGACGCACGGTGCGTGCGGTAGCGGATCGGATCAACCCAGAACGGCGGCGCCAGCAGATTGCCGATCAGCTCGCGCTCAACAATAGTCTGGAGAATCGGAGCGCACTCGCGCGGGAATCATTGCAGTTGGGCGATTTCGTCAATGCCGAACGGCTGTTTCGGGAATGCCTGACCGGCCCTTATCAAACTGATCCGACCTTCATGCTTGGCCTCGCCGAGGCACAGGCGGAGCAAGCGAAGTTCGCCGAGGCCCGACAGGTGCTGGAGGCATTGATCGCGGCCAATCCCGATTATCAATCCCACGATGGCCATTTGCTTTACGCACGCTGCCTGGAAGCACTGGGCGAATACCCCGCCGCGCTGAAAGAATTTGCGGTGCTCGCATCCAGTTATCCGGGTGAGGAAGGACGGCTTCGGTATGCGAAGTTGCTCGCGCAACAAGGGCGCCCGGCCGATGCGCTCGCGGTGGTTCAGGATATG